>CAJXZK010000211.1 GCA_913063055.1 uncultured bacterium | reverse complement strand
AAATATAATTGCTTGCGCCAGTAGCTTCTTTAGAGTCATCTACTAGATCTCGTGCAACGGCATTTTTTTACCGTGATAGCTCTCGGTGATGCCCACTAGCATGCCGGTGCGGTCTTGGCCATGCAAGCAATGAACAAATACCGGTTGCTTGCTTTCGTCAGTGATAATGCTTATAGCCTGATGAATCAACTCATTGGTGGGAAAAGCAAAAGGCGAAATCGCCAGTGAATGATAGTTAAAGCCAAGCCTCTTGATTAGCGCTTCTTCTTCGGCCAGGTGATCGCTTCCTTCAGTTAAAGTGTCGCGCAAATTGATAATAGTTTTAACACCCTCTTCTTTGAGAATCTCAAAACCCCGCTCTGTGGGCTGCCCGCCGCGCTGTAGCCCTTCGTTTACTACCTGATAATTAGGTAGATGCTCAAAAATCTCGCTCAATTCAGGAAAATGAGCCAGGGCATTTTGATTATCTTGATGCCAATTGGATGTCAAACTACTTCACTTCCCTACGTACTACTAAAATCTTGCCTCAACTCAAGAGATAATAGACGGCTATAGGGCGAAGGGCAAATACAAGGGGGACATGATGACATCCAGCCAGATGGCGCAATCGAAGGGCCACGCGCCTGACAATGCACTCACCGACTCCATCGCGATTCTCGATTTTGGTTCGCAATATTCTCAATTGATTGCCCGTCGCATCCGCGAGCTCAATGTCTATTCAGAGCTTTTGCCCCACTCAATTTCGGCCGAAGAACTCAAGAGGCTAAATCCTAAAGGAATAATACTTTCAGGCGGCCCCTCTAGCTGTTACGACGAATTTGCCCCACAGTTAGACCAGGATATTTGGAAACTAGGCATACCTGTATTAGGTGTTTGCTACGGCATGCAACTTATGTCTCGCGACTTAGGCGGCCATGTTGAGCCTTCTAACGTTCGTGAATACGGCCGCGCCCTGCTGACAATTGTTCATCATGACAAACTTTTTGAAGGCCTAGACCCTGCCATTGAAAGCTGGATGAGCCACGGCGACAGTGTTACCACCTTGCCCGAAGGTTTCGCTACGGTTGCTCGCACAGCAGACACGCCAGTTGCTGCCATTGCCGATGAGACACGTAAACTCTACGGTGTGCAATTCCACCCAGAAGTTGTTCACACTGTTGGTGGTAAGCAAATAATTTCTAACTTCGTCCTTGGCGTTTGCGAATGTAGCAAAAGCTGGACCATGAGCCGCTATATAGAAGAAGCGATTCGTGAAGTGAAAGAACGCTGTGGCGACAGACGGGTCTTGCTTGCGCTGTCAGGCGGCGTGGATAGCTCAACTCTAGCCTTTCTATTGCACAAAGCCATTGGCGATAACCTCACTTGTATGTTTATCGATCAAGGCTTTATGCGTAAGAACGAGCCTGAGTGGCTGGTGGAGACCTTTGAGCGCGACTTCAATATTCATGTGCACTTTGTCAAAGCAAGAGATCGCTTCATCAGTAAAATTGCTGGTGTGACCGATCCAGAAGAGAAACGCAAAGCCATTGGTGCTGAATTTATTCGCGTTTTCGAAGAAGAATCAAAGAGACTTGGACCATTCGATTTTCTCGCTCAAGGCACACTCTATCCCGATGTAATTGAGTCTGCTGGCACTAAAATTGATTCTAAGACTGGTAAAAAAGTCGCTGTCAAAATCAAGTCGCACCACAACGTTGGTGGTCTACCTGAAGACTTACAGTTCGAGCTGGTTGAACCGTTCTGCAAATTATTCAAAGACGAAGTGCGCGTGCTTGGTCGCGAAATCGGTGTGCCACCAGGCATCATTGAACGCCATCCTTTCCCAGGCCCTGGTCTAGCTATTCGTGTGCTGGGCGAAGTCACTAAAGAGCGGCTCAAAACTTTGCGCGAAGCTGACTGGATTATTCGCGAAGAAATTAAGAGCCATGGCCTCTATCGTCAGGTTTGGCAGGTGTTTGGCGTCTTGCTCCCAACTCTATCTGTTGGTGTCATGGGCGATCAGCGCACCTATCAAAACCAGATTGTTATTCGCGCCGTTACCTCTGAAGATGGCATGACTGCTGATTGGGCCAGACTACCTTATGACTTGCTCAGTGTCATTTCATCGCGCATCGTCAATGAAGTACCTGGTATCAACCGTGTAGTTTATGACGTAACATCCAAGCCACCAGCCACTATTGAATGGGAGTAAGCTTTGGACTTTGAGGATCTCTATAATGATGAACCTCGCGATTCCAATGGAGCTTCTAAACTCTCACCAGAGAAAAAGAAGATAGAGGTTTCTGCCCAAGAAGCCCTAGCAACAATTGTTTCTCGTGTAGTCTTGGGTCTCATCCTTTTAGTCTCCTTTACAGTAGGCTGCTGGGTGTCTGCCACTGCTTTGCACCAGGCAGACACCTGCTGGTTTCTTGCCCTCGGACGCTGGATCTACGAGCATGGTGCCGTGCCCGATCTTGATCCGTTTTCTTGGACAATGGCTATCACAGCAAGCGGTCAAACTGTGGCTGCCAGCCAGGTTGGAGCCAGTAATTTTGTCGTCAGTCAGTGGCTCTCGGCGCTGCTTTCTTATCTTTCAACGCTGGCTGGCGGACTGCTTACTCTGCTGATCTTAAACGACGTGGTCATCGTCACTGCCTTTCTCTCCTTGCCTATTGGTTTTGTTGTTCGGCGTGGTGCTCCTTTTGTCGCTGGTTTTGCACTGGTTATTCTGGCAATGTTGACGGCCCTTCTTTGCCCGACAAGCTGTACTGAAATTTTTTCTTATTTGTTCATTGCTGTTTTCTTGCAGGTGGCTCACCATGCGCGATCTGCCATGCTCTGGCATGACGATAAGGTCTTCCGTATCGCTTATGTTCTAGTGCCACTAATGGTGCTCTGGGCCAACCTGCATGTCGGTTTTATTTTCGGGCTTTTGATTTTAGCCGGCTGCTTATTGGGCGCTTCTCTGGGCAAGTTTTTCAAAGGCGCTAGCAGTAAGGCTCTCACTGTTGAATTAGCCATGGCCCTTGTCGGTTCGCTGCTAGCGAGCTTCGCGACACCCTATGGCCTAAAGCTTTGGGCTGTTATGCCGCAAGAGCTAGCTTCATTGCTTTCGCATAATGTCAATGCCTCGGCCTATTGGACTTACGGGCTGCTCTGCCTCGCCTACGCTCTGCTAATGGTGCGCGAGTATCGCGCTTGCCGGGGTAAGCCTGGTGCTGTGGTGGACGGACTAGTTGTTTCTGAACTGGTCACTGCTGGCCTCGTTGGTAGTGTGGCTATAGCAGCGACTGTGGTTATTCCTGGCCTGATTGTTTTTACTACTCTAATTGTTCTTGCTGAAGTTCTGACATTGCTTGGCTTGCGCCGCCTGGCTGCCCATGCCGATGCTTCTATGGCTGCTGCTAAGTCCGATGCTTCTATGGCTGCTGCTAAGGCTGAAGGGTCTGCTAAGTCTGATGCTTCCGTGGCCGGTGCTAAAGCTGAGCCAGATAGGGCTGAGTCGGTTAATTCTGAAGCCGATGTGGCCGCTACCCAGTCTAATTCACCCTCTGAAAACCCGCGCAAACGCACATTCTGGCAAGATCTCAACTATCACTCACTCGATGTCTGGCTGGCCGGTGGTGCTTTCGAGTTGGCTATCGTTTCGTTCTGCTCGATTGCCGGTGTCTGCCTGGTTGGTAATAAAATTACCAAGCCAGAATTGCCCACTGTTAGCCGTGCCTTTAACCATCCCTATGAAATTTTCAATCAGGTTGTTTGTCCAAGTCAAAGTCCGGCTATCAGTCCTTCTATAAGCCCTTCTATCAGCCCTTCTATCAGTCCTCCTATCCGTCCCCCTGTCAGCTCCTCTTTAGGTCCGACTCCAAATGAACCCACGGGAAAAATTGCCAGCAAAGCAATTCACTACATTGAGCAGCACAGCAATGAGCTTGGCGACAAGGTCTTCAACGATGCTGCCTTTGGCGATTTGATTGAGTGGCAATTGCGGGCCACACCTAAAGTTTTCATTGACACTCGTTTGAATGTCTACAGCGCAAAAATCGTGGCCGATTATCGCACTATAAATGAATGCTTGGATGGCTGGCAATCAAGGCTTGATGCCTATGCTATCGATTGGGTCTTTGTTCCCACTAACTCTAAGTTGGGGCAGTCATTGCTAAACAATTCGACCTGGGAAAATCGCTATCAGGATGATGGTGCTGTGATTTTTGTGCGCAAGAAAATCTAAGGAAGCGCTTGATTCTCGCTGCTGTGCTTATCTATCCAACTAGATAGAGCGTCAAGAACTATGCTGTTCTGATTGTCTGTTTCAAAAATCAGGTGCTCGGCGTTGCCAACGATCATCATTGTTTTATCGTCTGATTTAACCGCCGCAAATAAATCGTAAGTGCCTTGTGGCTTAACCAGCTTGTCTTTGAGACCCTGCACCATTAGCACCGGTAAAGTCTTGATGTCGCCGCAATGGCTCTGGGTGCGACGCATGAAAATAGCAAAGCGCATAAGCTCTTTGGGTGACAGCTCGTTTTTTGCCTTGAGACTGTTGGCCCAGAGTGTGCGCATCTCTGGTCTGGCTGTGGCTTGAGCGGCGATTTGAGTGCCAACGTTGAAGGGCTTGTCTGGGCCATTGAGGAAGTGCAGCGCCACAGTCAGGCTCATTCGCTTAGCCTGCAGTCTTTCGGCTGAAGGCACCGAGGCAATAACGCCGCGCAAATTCTGGCCGAACTGAGCTGCTGTATTGAGGGCAATGGCGCCACCCATTGATTCACCTAGAAGAAAGATAGGTGCTGATGGATTGTGCTGTTTAATCAATTCGACCAGATTATTGATATCAACAAAACTGTCTTTGTAGTCGATTTTTTCATTGCCACTGGCATTCATCCAAGAGCCAAAGCCCCTAACATCGATGGCAAAAATCGTATATCCCCGCGCTCTCATTTCGTGGGCGAACTTAGTAAAGGCGCGATTGTCGAGGCCCATGCCATGCACAGCAATAATGGTGGCTTTGCTTTTAAAACCGGGAGCTGTGCTTTGCCAGGCAATTATTGGTAAAGTCTTGAGTTTGAAAGTCGTGGCCAGCCAGAGATATTCGCCCAGAGATTGAGGGTGAGTGTCAGCCATGTAATCTTTGAGAAAGCGATCGCGCACTGCTCTCAGGGGAATAGCTCCCACTGTGTTTTCTATTTGTTCGCGTTCACCCATCATCTGCACGAGCAGGCCCACAAGGTTTTTGCGGTAGTACTCGTTTTTGTCTTTGTCGCCGAGATTTTTGTAGATTTCAGCGAGATAGACATTGGCCCAAAAATACGGACAGAGCCCCGAGATCTGATTGCTGTTGGTGGCGGTTAACTGTGCCAGAATTAGAGCTGGTGCCTCAGCTTCTTTGTAGCGTTTCTCTAGAAGGTAGCAGCCCACCAGGCCTTCTTCTAGCTCGGCTCTCAGCAGCGTGCCAATGTCATTATTGCCAGCGCATAAGAGCGCTAGATTGTAGTGTTTAAGGGCGTTTTTAGTGTCTCTCTGGCGGTAGTAGCACTCAGCAATGCAGCGTTGCAAAATTACTTGATCTTGCAACGAGAGTTGCTGGTTGCCTGTTGGTAGCTCTTGAATTTCTTTCAGATACTTGATGGCATCGTTGTATTTCTCGTCTTTGAACTGCGAGAAACCAGCCAGATAAAGAATGGTTGGATCGAGTTTTTTAGCCTTGCGGGCCTCATTCAAGGCTTCTGCGATTTTGGCATCGGCTTCTTCTATTTTGTCTGCTTGCAGAAGGCTATATATTTGCAAATCAAGATTGCTCAGTTCGCCTTTTGAGTGGTTGGGCGCAGCGTTCTGCTGCATTCCCGATTGCTGCAAGCCCGAGGGTTGCATGCCCGACTGCTGCATGCCCGAGGGTTGCATGCCCGACTGCTGCATGCCCGAGGGTTGCGGCTCCATTTGTTGCTGTATAGACTGCGGAATAGGCTGTTGGGGCGGGGCCAGATCAGATGTTGATGTTGTAGTAAGTGGTGTGTGCGATTGCGGCACGTGAGCAAGAGCGGGAATTGGCACTAATAAAGTCGCCAATAACGCTGTTATGGAGGCGCCTAGTCGGTTAGTTCGGAGAGGTTGATGTTGCCGCACGGAATACCTAAATGTTAGTAGGTCTAGTCTATAGCAAGCTGGCTCGGTGCTGCTAGCTCCCTTGGGGGTGATAGCTGATTTTCCCAATTTTTTGCAAGCCGCTAGTCAAGTGCCGGTTGCTTCCTTGCCAACAGACTCTTGTTTGCCATCGGCAAGCTAAAATAAAGGGTTATGAATCAAAACCCCAAAACTCCGGACGAAAGCAATGACAGTCTATCCGCTGAGGAGCGCAAGCTCCGGCTAGATGAACACAAGCTTGAGATTGAACGCCAGAAACTGCTCCTTGACAATAGTAAGTTTGCCCATGACCGCTCTTTCATCAAGACCTGGCTGCCAATTATTTTGCCGGTTTGTGCCACCGTGGGCATCGCGGTAATTTCTTCGACAATTAGCCTCATCGATAAAAAGGCTCAAGAAGAAGCGACCAAAAGAGCCGGCATCGAGGCTGAAGCCAAAGACAAGCATGACTGGTCTGTCAAAGTCGTAGAACTTTATCTCAAAAATCCTGCTTCTTTTGATCTTACAGCAGACAAGTACAAGGCCGGCCGCAACTTGCAGCTTCTGGCTTCGGTGGCACCGGCAGAAGTGCAGTCTGTGCTCGAAATTGAAGTGTCGAAGCTCACTCCCAGCCTAAACAACGATGGCAATGCATCAGCAGAGTGGCTCACCACCCTTGGTGCTATTTCAAAAGTTCAAAGGGCAATTCATAAATCATCAAAAGCGGCAAAGGTGCTCTATGGAAGAGACCATGCTTTGGCTGAAGCGGTAAATGCCCAAGACAGCTCTGCGATTGCCAAACCAGAAGAAGTTGGGCACTTTCAAGATATGACCGCCTACGTGCAATATCCAGAAACTCGAAAAGACGAAGCTACTACTGCAAAAGAATTGTTAGTCGCAAAGGGAATGACTATCCCTTCTATGCAGGTTTCGAGCCACCCGCCCGATCGGCTATTAGTCAAATACTACCTGCATAAGCAAAAGCCTCTAGCTGAAGCACTAGCATCTGAATTGCAGAGCAAGCTGAATCTGAAGGCGAGTGAAGCAAGGAAAATTAAGAGCGAGGGTCACACTATGCCTGATGGCATATTAGAAATCTGGCTTCCCAATTGACTTGCGCTAGTTTAGCGACTTAGTCAGGCAGAGACTGGTGCGCCTTGAGCAAATCGGCATCAGCTTTTTTGTCTTCGTGCAATATCTGGTATATGTGCGCTCTTTCGGTATAGGCATCACTGGCGTCTTTGGGCGATTTGTCAATGACCGCGGTATAGTCGTTGATTGCTGCCTGGTACTGCTTCATAGCAGTATAAGCCTCTGCCCGTCCCATTCTTGCCTTGGCTAGGTTGGGGTATTGCTTAAGTACCTTGCTGAAATCAGCAGCTGCCTCTTTGTATTGTTTGCCAGTGGCAAGATAGATGCTGCCTCTGGTTTCGAAGGGCGCAATCAAGTCGGGGTTTTGTTTAATTACTTGATTGATGTCGGCCATCGCCTCGGAGAGCTTATGCAGTTCTCGATAGCAATCGGCACGCAGGGTCAAAGCAGCGCCCTGCTTTCCTTTGGCTGCGGTCTTGAGAGCGCTGACTGGTTCTGGCTTTTTGCTCTGTTCAATTACTGCCGAGCAATCTTTTATCGCGGCATCAAAGTCGCGTTTTTTTGCGTAAAGTGCGGCGCGTAGAATTCGAGCAGACATACCGACAGAACTGTCTTTCTCTTGCTCCGCCCTGTTCACGGCTAGATCGGCATTGGTCAGGGCGTTGGTCGGATCGCCAGCCTTGGCATAAAGCGTCGCTAGATGAAGGGGTAAGTCTGGTGGCGACTTGTCGTTAACTTGAAACTTGAGATAGTTGATAGCCCCTTTCAGGTCGCCTATCTTTTCGAGGCGGATGGCGTCATTGCTCAGAACAGCGCTAATCTTTTGCTCTTCTCTAGCTGGTCGTAGCGTCAGATAGTGCTTCATGTCAACGTTAGCTTCTTTGAGCTTGCCCAGTTTGCGGTAGGCAATCGCCCGGTTGTGATAGGGCATGGGCGATTTTGGATTGAGTTTAATAGCCGTGGTGTAATCGGCAATTGCTTTGTCGAGCTGATTGGCAACCGTATAACAATAGGCCCGGCGATCGTATGCATCAGAGAGCTTCGGATCTAACTGAATAGCTAAATTGCAGTCTTTCATTGCCGCATCGTATTGATCGAGAGCGACATACACTGCAGCTCTTTCGGCATGGAAAGCCGCATTTTTGCTTGCTTTCTTTTCGACCTCTTGAAGTTTCGTCAGTGCCATCTGAGCATTGCGTTGATGGCGGAAATTATAAGCGTCGATGATAGCCCTATCGACAGTAGCATCTGCCCAAGCGGTTAATTGCGCTCCTGTTAGCAGGGCTAGAGTCAGAGTAACCGCTAGTTTTGATTCGATTTGCATGAATGTCGATAATTTCCTTGCTATCTTAACCACTGACATTTTAGCGCAATGGTTTCTGCCGGGGCGGATTTTCTTTAAGCAAATCTAGGCGAAAAGCGCAGATATTCTTAATTCGGCAACGTGCGTGGAAGTAATGCTGTAGCGCTTCTGTAAGAGGAGTGTTAGGTTACCGCTTTGTTGATTTCGGGTGATGTCTCGTGTCGATTGTTGCGCAAGCATTTGCGGCCTTTGTAAACGATTTGATACACGCAAGAGTGATTTCGTAATAATTGTAATACTACAGCTGGTGCCTTGGCGCGGTTTTGCGAAACGCTGAAATAGCCTGCTATGTAGGCTTCTTATTTCTTTATACTGTGATAGCTAAATTTGCTCTCGTTGCATTTGTTGCTTTTGAGAAATGTTTTAGGCCGTACTTCCTGTCTAGATTACTCGTTCTCTTTTGCTGAAAACTATTGTTATATAGGGGTTTTGCAAGGTAAGTGGTGAAATGGGTAGTCATAAAAATTCCACTTTCATTCATTATTTGACGCTAGCGAGTTGATCATTTCTCAATAATTTTTTGCCCTTGAATTGCAGTGCTAGACAGCGTTGTAAGCTGCACGTTAAACGACAGCGCGAGCCGTGCCACCACTAGGTCGTGTTATTAAGTGCAATAAATAATGGGCGTTGGTATGTAGATTCTCTGATTTGTGAAAGTAAGCCTGAGGCTTGAAAGCCCTTGTTGGTAAGCCTTTTGCGTTTCGCTTGTTGAGCGATGCTTCTATATAGACTGCGAAATTTTCGCTTCAATATGAGTTTGATTTCGTGGCAGCCGATCGAATAGTGTCGCTGGGCACTTCCAATTAATTCCACTTCGAGATCGCTTCCAACCCCTCCCCCATTTAACTCAACTATCAGCGTTTCTATAAAGCCCATTGGGCTTTTGCCTTGCCGCCCCTGATTAAATAGCTTTGTGACCAAGATCTGTTTAGTTGTTAGTCGTTGGACTTTCTACTTGACACCCTGGGCTAACAATATCAATAGGTAGCAAGCTTTTTTGCGCTCAATCCCTTTTATGTTAGCGCTCTCAGATTTCTAAACACTAAACCGCATTCACCATGAACCGGCGCTAGGTAGCTCATCTTGACTATTGGCGCAACTTTGACGGAGACCATTCCAAATGAATCAAGACAATCAAATGACCGAGACCGGACAGATGAGCAAGGAACCATCCTTCTATATTGAATTGAGCCCTAACTTGCGACACATCGTCATGAAGCGGGCATACTTCCTTCGCGGCCTGCGCACTCGCACAATGTTCTGCTTAGAGAAGATCGCAGGCAAAGCTTGGCTTGAGATCACTCTCATTGAAAAGGCGAAGCCAGAGATTTTGCCTTGGGATAGCGCACACAGTGTCGCTGAGAAATTCAAGGCCGAACTGAAAGCTGACGTGTTTGTCGAACCTGCTTCTGAAGTCGGGCGACATCATCAGCTCACAGCTGCGCCAGAGACTCGCGATCCTTTTTCTGGTCGGCCGGGGGCTAACGAAGGAAACAATGCTTTTGGCTTCCAAGATCCGTTTGCCGGAATCTCTGGAATGCTCGGCGTGTCACGCGGCCGCTCAAGTATGCCGGGCTTTTCTGGTGTCAGCGGAATGCCTGGTATGCCAAATATCGCTGGGCTGCCAAATGTTCCTGGTATGTCGAATATGCCTGGTATGCCTAATATCCCTGGTCTGCCCAATGGCTCAGCCTTCGGCTTGGGCGGCAATTCAAATGACTTCTTGCCAGCACATGTGCGCGACGCTCTAGCCATGGGCGAAAAGCAGAGCGAGACTCTGCCCGCATTGCGTGCGCTGCCAGCGTTCCAGGAGTTGCCTGAGGCGAAGCGAAACATGTTCGAGGTCGAGGCTATGCAAGCCTTGCGACGTGTGAGCAATGAATTTGTTCAGGTCAGTATCTGTCTCTTATACACATCTGACGCTGCCGACGAATAGAGAGGTGTAGATCTCGGTGGTCGCCGTATCATT
>CAJXZK010000210.1 GCA_913063055.1 uncultured bacterium | reverse complement strand
TTCGTCGGCAGCGTCAGATGTGTATAAGAGACAGCTGAAAGAGTAGTGACGTAAAGAATCGGGCGATCATCTTTCTCTTCTCCGGCATGATGAAAAACCAGTTGCTCAGCAAAAATTGTTTTGCCTGTACCTGGCTGGCCCATAATGATATTTATGGAGTTGCTGGGAAAGCCCCCATTGAGAATTTCATCCATCTGAGGATTGCCGGTGCTGATGCACTTGTAATCACTGTGCGTCATGGCTGCTTTCCTCTTTTGCTATGGGCTTCCTCAAGAATCTTGAGGAGGCGGTTTTTTTCTAGTGGCTTCTGCATAAAAGCATCAGCTCCGGATTTAATTGCTCTATCTTCGGCAGCAAGCACACTCAAGACTATGACGCTGGTTATATTCTCGGTGGCAGAATCACTCTTTATTAGACGACAGAGAGCAAGTCCGTCCAATCTTGGCAGAAGCACTTCAGCGAGAATCGCCATTGGCGGTGCCAGGCGAGCACTATCTAGAGCTTTGTAGCCGTCGTCTGCGCACGACACTATATAGCCGGCGTCTACGAGAAAACGACTGATGAGATTGCGGACGTTCTGGTCAGAGTCGGCAATCATCACTATTTTATTTGGAGTTTCCATTTAACCTAAAAAAAGACCTTGGCGTCGCCTGCTCGCGAACTATAGCAGACGGGGGCTTCCGGAGAAAGTTCCCCAATCAGTCTTAAATATCAAGAGATAGCAGGCAAGTCTGTCCAAAAAAACTGGGGGCTGTGTAGATACTTTCGTGCAGGCAATCTCACTAAAGGAAGCGCTAGATGGCAGTATCTAATTCAACTGAGCTTGAAGTCGAACGTAAACCTAGTACCGAGCGCTCTAATGAACGCAACGGTATTAATCTCCTTGGAATTAGCTTCGATTTTATGCCTGGTCGAGGCCTAGAAAGGACTGCCAACACCGATGCCACACCCAAGAAGATTGAGTGGGAGAGTGATGTCAGCGGCGCTTTGACCAAAGCTCAAAGAGAGCACAAGCCCTTGGTAGTTGTATTCAAGGAAGACCGCTGTGGTTGGTGCAAGCTCTTCTCTGACGAATTGCAGAAACCCGAAGTGGGCGCAATCGCTAAGGACGCTGTCTATTTGCAAGTTACCCCTTCCAGCAATTCTGAAGCTAAGCAGTTGGCCAATTTGGTAAAAGTTGAGGGCTATCCTACGGTTTCAGTACTTTCAGTGGAAGGTGGAGTAATTAGCCCGATATCCAAAGTGGCTGGCTTCATGGACAGCAATAAATTTATCAATCATATGCGCGTTGCTTTCGCCGCAGCGCGTAGCAAGAATCAGACTGTTTAACTATAATTGCCACTGTCAATTTTGGAGTGGCAATGGAAGTCAAATGTGATTCGGATCAGATCTCTGCATACATAAAAGCTCTGCGGAGCGAATACGAAGCCAATCTGAAAAAGTTCGTTGATTTACCCAGTGTGAGCATGGAGCCCGAGCGGGCCGAGACCATGCTAGCTACGGCGGCAATGGCTATCGATTTGCTGCAGTCACAAGGGGCCACTGCCAGACTGGTTAAAACTGCCGGACAGCCAGTGGTAATTGGCGAGTTTCACAGCGGCGCTGATTGCCCCACAGTTACTGTCTACAATCACATAGATGTGCAGCCGGCCGATCCATCGGAATGGCTTACCTCACCTTTTGATATGCAGATAGATGATGGCGTCTACCGTGGACGCGGCACTACTGACGATAAAGGTCCAGCTCTGGCGGTCTTGTATGCCGCCTCTTATGTGCACAAGCAGGGCGTGCCTATCAATATTAAGTTCATATGGGAATTGGAAGAAGAAATTGGCAGCCCCTCATTTGAGCGCTTTTTACAAGATAATATCTCTGATTTGAAGACCGATTCGGTAGTGATCTCCGATACCATCTGGGTTTCGCGCGAAAGGCCTGCCATACCTTATGGCTTAAGAGGTTTGCAATGCTGCTTGCTTAAGCTCAAGACCGGCGTCAAAGATGTACATTCTGGTACAACTGGCGGCCTGGCTCGCAATCCTATCGCTGAGCTAGCATTTTTGATCTCCAAATGTTTTGACGCTAAGACTGGAGAAGTTAAGATTCCTGGTTTCCTTGATGATGTGCGGCCAATAGATAGCACAGAGTTAGAAAATTTTGTGGCATCTGGTTTTAATGTTGCCAATTTCAAGAAAGCTCATGAATTGCACTCTACTCGCACTGATGACGCTTCTGAAGCCAGTGCCCGTATCTGGGCTACTCCTACCTTTGAAGTACATGGTATCACTGGCGGTTACTCAGGGCCGGGTGTGAAGACCATCGTGCCGCATCAGGCTGAAGCAAAAGTTAGTATGCGCCTGGTGCCTAATCAAGATCCGGCCAAAGTATTGGCTATGCTGAAGAAATTCGTAGCAGAGCATGACCCAGATGTTGAGGTTGTGGCTGAAGGTTCGCTCAAACCATTTCTTGGTGAATTCACCGGACCCTTTGCCCAGGCGGCTAAAGCAGCAATGAAGACTGGTTTTGGCAAGGAAGCGGCCTTCACCCGTGAAGGTGGCTCGATTGGTGCGGTTGTGAGCATGCAGGAAATATTGAAAGTGCCATTGGTATTTCTCGGACTTTCCCTACCCGAACACGGCTACCATGCCATCAACGAAAACTTTGACTGGCAGCAAGCCAGCGGTGGTATGCGCATGTTCGTTGACTATTTTGAGCGACTGGCCAAAATTAAATAAGAGTCTCAGCTAAGTTGCTTCTTGTCTATTTTGCCTGCAGATGTGCGTGGTAGTGGGTGATCGCAAGTATAGAATTCCCACTCCATTGGACGCAATTCGCGCTTCAAATGCTGGGCACAATATTCGCGCATTAGTTGAACAAGCTTTTGGCGGTGTTCTTTCTTTTCTTCGCCTTCGCTGTTAAGGCTGTCTGACCATTGACCTGGTTGCAGCACTGTATGAGCCTTGACGATTTGTCCCAGTTTACTGTGGGGCACACCAATCACAGCAACTTCTTTAATGAGGGCATTGGCACGTAGTACGTCTTCAACTTCTGCAGGAAAGACTTTGTTGCCAGCAACAATAATTAGTTCTTTAGCCCGGCCTGAGATGTAGAGATAATCGTCTTTGAGGTAGCCGATATCGCCAGTAAAATAGCCGCCATCATGAATTACTGCATTGGTGGCCTGGTCTTGGCCAATATAACCAAGCATCAGAGTATTGCCACAAATAACAATTTCGCCTGACTGACCTTCCGCTTGCTCAGTACCATCTGAGCCTATTATTTTGACTTTAGCAGAGGGTACTAGTTTGCCCACTGATTGGTCTGGACCGCTGAGATTGACAGCAATAATTTTTGATTCGGTAGAGCCGTAGCCGTTGTTGAGGCGACGACCGAATACTTTATGAAAATCTTCTGCTAGAGAAGCGGGCATCGGTGCGCCACCACATAGTAGAACTTTGCCATTGCTTAAGTCGATGGCGCCCTTGGGTAAGGCTAGAAATGCACCATATATGGTGGGAACACCAACCATGAATTCTGGCTTGAATTTGTTATTGGCAGCGACAATGCCTTCTATGGTCATTTCTGAAAAGACTACGGTGCTGCCATCAAGTAGAGCAATCAACATTACTTCAAGGCCCAGCACATGCGACACAGGTACTGGCAGAAGAACATTGAGATCTTTGTGAAAATCAGCCATGTCTCCCAGTTCGCTCAAGTTATTAATCAAGCTGCCTAGGTCATGGAGGGCACCTTTAGGTGTGCCCGTTGTGCCTGAGGTGAGGATCAAGAGGGCTGGGTCAGCGAGGCTGGCAAAGTCACTGATGTGATCCGCTGAGCGCACAGTGGCTTCAAAATTATGAAGTTGAGCAATATCGCAGAGGGCAATTTTGCCGCCGCTATTGAGATTGGTCTCTAGGGCGGCGTAGTCTTTGATCAAGGCGGGAGCGACCAAAACGATTTTTGCTGAAATAGCTGGGGATTGCGCTACGTTGGCTAGCTCGCCTTCAGTCAGGCGAAAATCAACGGGTACAGCTATGGCCCCAAGACGCCAGGTTGCCAGTATAAAGGCTGCTAATTCTGGACAATTGGGAGAGGTCATGAGCACTTTGTCGCCAGCGCAAACTTTAAAGCTTTTAAGTAGGCTCTCAGCTTGGCCAATTAATTGCTCTAGGGCTGTGTGGTCGATTTCCCTAATCTTGCCGCCAGTCAATACTTGTATTAGCGCGGGTTTCCCGCCATTGGCATGACCGCTCTCGGCCGCACCCGGCCGTAAGATGCGATCTAGCTTATCTTGGAGGTTAGAAGTAGCCTGCATAAATACCTCAGATACAATCTGCGAATGACGATTGTACTTTCTATTCTTACAAATTTGATCTTCTTTCCATTCTTCTGCCCGACAGCTATAGAATTGTTTGGTACTCAAAATTCGTTTGGTACTGAAAATAGGAATCTTTCGTGACTGACTTCTTAACTACTTGGCCTGAGCTTGATTACCAATCCCTATACGCCGTGCCCATAGGCGGTCAGGGTGAGCTGGGGCAGGTGATGTGGTTATTTATCTACCAGGGCGAAATGATTGTGGTTGATGCTGGAGCAAGCTATCCAGCTCGTGAGCTGCCAGGCGTTGACCTCCTATTACCTAATACTTCGTTCTTAGAGGCCAATCAAGACAAGATTACGGCACTCCTGCTTACCAATGGTCATGAAGAGCATGCTGGGGCAATCATGTACCTCGCCCACCATGTTAGCTTGCCGCGGGTTATGGCTCCGCGCTTTGTCGCCGAGCTGATCAATCAAAATGTATACGATCTATATGGCACTAGCGAAGCCACTGAGTCTGCTAGTTTGCCTGCCATGGAAGTGGTAGATGTCAAAACCAAATATCAAGTAGGGCCCTTCGAAGTTGAATGGATTGTCAGTAACAATGCCATCGCTGATGCTTGTGCCCTGCGCATTAGTTGCAATGCCGGTACTGTCATCTACACATCGAGCTTCAAGTTTGACCAGACACCAGTAGATGGAATATTGCTTGATGTTGGTCGCCTCGCCACCATTGGTGATGAGGGTGTCACCTTACTAATTTCAGACTCGGCTAATGTTGAAGCTGGAGGTTACACACTTTCGGAGAAAGTGGTGGCTGAAGCTATGGAGAAATTAGCAAAGACTGCTAGCGGTCGAATGATTGTGGTTATGCCTGGCACCAACACTCACCGCCTGCAAATTCTTTTTGATGCTGCGGCAAAGTCTAATCGCAAAGTCATTCTTTTAGGCGACACTCTTCATAAAATTGCAGTGAGCGCAGCCATTACCGGCAATCTCAATTTCGATAGAGCAATTGAAGGTTCTATCAATGCTTTGGCTGGTATGAATGAGCGAGAAGTGATGGTGATTGCCAGTTCCACCGAAGCCGATCCGATCAATGTTTTGGACGAAATGGCATACGACAATCATCCTACCGTCACTCTAAAAGAGGGCGATACTATTGTTTTCTCTAGCGATGTCTTACCTGGCCGGGCTCGTCACATGGCCCATATTCTCGACCAGCTCCTGCTTAAGAATGTCAGTGTTGTCTGGGGCCAGCGAAAAGGTGTGCATGTCTCCAAGCATGCTTCAAAAGAAGAATTGAAGTTGATGCTCTCGATTACCAATCCTCGCTATTTTGCTCCAGCCATTGGTGAGGGGCGGCATATCACCCAACATGGCGAAATGGCTACAGCCTTCGGTCTTGATGAAAGTGCTATTTTTACTTTGAGCAATGGTGATCTGCTTGAAGTTCGCAATGGCGTCGCTTGTGTCGCTGGCTCAGTAGCTTTTCAGCCGGTTTTGTTTAACCGGGAACAAGGTGAGCGCGTTACTACAGCATCTGTGAACGAGCGCCGCGCTCTCAGCTTAGAGGGAGTGGTGACCATTGGTTTGACTGTCACCGCCGGTGGTGAGATAGTTACCGGCCCTACCGTTGAAGTTGGTGCTTCTGGATTTCTTCGCTCTAGTGAGTGGGCGGCCATGCGCTTAGAACTTGATGGCATTGTCAGAGAAGCTGTCTCGCGGACGAAAAAAGATTCAAAGAATGATGATGTTACGGTTCAACTGCGCTCATCTGTGCGCGAAGCTGTTGTAAAAGCATTGCGTTCCAGGCTTTCAGCAAAGCCCACGGTGCAAGTCTTAGTGCATCAAGTCACCAGTTGATTGTTTTTAGAGCTTTACCAACCGCCGGTGATTAGCATTGAGTTGGCATCGTTTAGCACCAGAGTAAGTCTATCGCCTGGATTGACCTTGATTTTTTCTTGCCAATAATAAGTCAGTCCGGGCGTCTTATGTTGGCCCGTGGCGTACCACTCGCCGGGCTTAAGTGAGACGACACCTTCCATGGCCGTGCCTTTATTAGCCGATTGAAGAGTTATCGGTGTTGGTTCTAGACCCAGTCTCAGCGCTTCCATCTCTTCGTCTTTGTGGCTGTCTTCGTATTCTTCGACGGCTTTAAGATAGCGATCATTGCGCGCTTCTTCGATTTTGTTTATGCGCTCGACTTCAGGTTTGACATATTTCAGCATGTTGTCAGCCCAGCGGTAGAGCCCAGCTACTACTTTAGGTTCATCTCCACCGGCGCGCTTTTGGGCATTGCGATAGGCATAATGCCAACGCCAACCAATATCTGGATACGGCTTAGTCAGTGATTGCCTGCTGAGATAACCAGAGCTGATCAGCATTTGTTTGATTTGCTTGTCTTCTTCAGGCAGCGGTTGTGTAGGCACCTTTACTTTTGGTGGCTTGGTTGAATAGGGGTAGAAAGTAATTTTATCGACGCGGTCTTTCATTTGCGGCACACTAATGCGCAGCTTTACCCAGCCTTTTGCCTGGGGATCAACACCGTCGGGTGGTAGAGCCTCAACGTTATTGCCTGTTTCGTTCTGATTTTGGGCGGCACCGGCATAGTTAGATAGGGTTGTGGCAATGGTTAAAGCAATAGATAGCGCCGCGAGGCTGCTACCAAGCTTTCGTAAGTCGCTTGATACCATGAGGCTCCTAGTCGAGTGGTTTGTAATCTTTGGGCAAGCCAAAGTTGTACATGCGCTCAAAAGCTTCTTTTAGTCCTTCTTCTCCACGCTTCGCGCGCGAGCCAGAAACTATTTCAACCAGTCGCTTCCAGCTTACTTGTTGAAACGGACTAATATCTTCGGAGGTATTGCGATCCCGTTCGCTTTCCATTACTTTCAAGACCCTGTCAGAAGGGAGCTTGTCGAAAGCATCAACACAACGGATGTCGAAATGGTTGTCGCGGCCGGCATCAAGAATTTCAGCTACTTTTTCAATGGGCATACGATTGCGGTAATGTCTTACTGAAGTAAGAGCATCGAAGACGTCAGCTACAGCAATTATGCGAGAGAGAAAAGGAATTTCTTCGCCCTTTAAATTGCGATAGTAACCAGTACCATCTAATTTCTCGTGGTGGCACGAAGCAACAAAAGGCACAGCCCCAAGGCGTTTGGTGAAAGGCAGATTATTGAGTAAATCAAAAGTGATGCTGGCATGCTTTTGCACAGTGGCATACTCTTCGGGAGTAAGGCGGCCATTTTTCCATAAAATCGCTTCCGGCACCCCAATTTTGCCGTAGTCGTGCATCATGGCGGAATAGCGCAGCACGTCTAAATCTTCAGCAATGACATCAAGGCCAGTGCCAATCAAGAGACTATAGTTGGTAACCCGCACAGAGTGACCGGCAGTGAGCGGGTCACGCTTATCAATGGTCTGGGCCAAAACTTCTAGGGTCTTATCAACAAAGCTCTCAATTTCAGCGTAGGCTTGGGCTTGTTCAATCAAGCCAGAAGCAACAGCTGTTAAGGCTTCTAGCCAATCTTCATCTTCAGAGGTGAAGGGGCCAGCTAATTTGTTCAATACTTGGAAGACACCAATAATGCTACCTTCGCGGTTGCGCATGGGTACGCATAAGACACTTCTGGTCTTATAGCCAGTGTGTTTATCCACAGCAGGGTCAAAGCGTTCATCTTTGTAGGCATCTGGAATATTGATAATTTTGCCGCTGCGAGCGCAGTGACTGACAATGGCTGTTCCCGACATTGGGATGCGAATGGTACGAGCGCCAACAAGGCCTTGAGCCACTTGAGTCCACAGTTCGCTTTTTTCTTGGTCGAGCACAAACACACTGCAGCGATCGCACTTGAGCATATTCTGCGTTTCGCGGGTGATTGTTTCGAGGAGGGCATCGAGTTTGCGCTCGGTAGCCATCGATTTGACCACGCGATAAAGACCAGAAAGTGGACGGAGGCGCTCTAACTCTTCTTGTAGTCTAAGAGATTTGATCTCACGTTCAATCAAGGCGATCTCACGCTGATGCAGCTCAGATTCTAAATCGCGCAAATCTACTGCACTTAGAGCCGGCTTGGTAGCCGCTTGGCTTTTCGCCGAATCAGGCGCTGTCTTCTCGGGGCTGGGCTGAGAGTGATCATGCTCGTGCCCGACTCTTTGAGATCCCTTTGCCATACGGTTAGCCTCTTGCTTTACTAACTTCTATATACCCTTTAGTTTTTCCAGCCGGTTACTTTTGCCTGCCCTTTACTCTTGAGCTTGCAGGCTTGGAGGATAGGCTGGAGCCTCCAGGCGGCGCCAGATCAAAAGCCAGGCCCGGCCAATTACTCGTTTCTGGTCGAGGAAGCCCCAAACATGGCTGTCTTCTGAATTATTGCGGTTGTCACCCATCATAAACAGGCGTCCAGCTGGCACAATGATTGGTTCATTGGCTTTCGCCTTGTCGCCGGTTGGCTGAATATAGTTGCCTTTAGCGTTGCGCCCTCTGATATCAGAAAGAACATTGAGATTGTAGGCTGGTACTTCTTTTATGTAGGCCGATTCGTCTAAGAGTTGACCGTTGACGTATACGCCCTGGCCGTCTTGAACGCGAATTATGTCACCGGGCAGACCAATTACTCGCTTAATGAAAGCCGGGTCATTAGGGAAAAAGGGCAAGCCAGTTAAACGCCCGAGCCAGTGCAAGGGATCATTGGATAGCTCTTCACCGCCCATTTCAATCGCCGGGGGATAAAAGACAAGAATGTCGCCCCGTTGAATCGGTTTGCCCAGGTGACCGGAAATCTTTTCCACAATCAGGCGGTCGTTGATTTGCAGGGTCGGTTCCATCGAACTTGATGGAATGTAGCGCGCCTCGGCAATTCCCCAGCGAATACCGATGAGTAAAATCAAGGTAACGACAATTAATTCAATGGCTTCTTTGAGGAAACCCTGAAAAAATCCTTTGGGAGAATTGTCGGGAGATGAATTCTCGGTTTGTTGGGGTGCTGAAGTGGTCACAGGCAAATTATCTAGTCCTAAATAAAGAAGTGATTATACAGTCAAAACCTTTTTTTTGACGGCCTTGGCCGCTAAGGTCGCTGCTAGCACTTCGGCAAAGTGATCAAGCTCTGCCACTGGGTTCATCTCTGTCACTGCCACTAGTATGCATGAGCCCAATTCTGGATAGGCTGTTGATAGGTCTATGCCACCTAGAATTCCTTTGCCTTTCAATTCGTCAAGCACTTCTTCAACTTTGACACCTTGAGGCAGAGTCAGAGCAAATTCATTAAAGAATGGTTGGTCGAAGGTGAGTTTGACACCGTCAATGGCAGTCAACTTATCGGCCAAATAGTGCGCTCTCTGCAAGCTGATATCAGCTAACTCACGTAGACCCTGTGGCCCCATGCATGTCAGGTATACCAGCATGGCTAAGGCATTTAAGGCTTGGTTAGTGCAAATATTAGAGGTGGCTTTAGCTCTTCTGATATGTTGCTCGCGAGTTTGCAAAGTGAGCGTGAAGGCTCTTTGGCCTCTATTGTCTACAGTCATTCCTGCCAGTCTGCCAGGTAATTGGCGAATGAATTCTTTGCGACAAGCCATGTAGCCGGCTGATGGGCCACCAAAGCTAAGGAAGTTGCCGCAGCTTTGAGCGTCACCAACGACGATATCGGCGCCAAGATCTCCTGGTGCTTTCAATAGACCAAGGCTAATGGGATCGCTGATCACAACTAGCAAGGCACCGTGTTTGTGCACGGCTGCAGCAATTGTTTCAAGCTCTTCAATACAGCCAAAGTAGTTGGGATATTGCACGACAAAGCAGGCCACATCACTGTCTAGAACGTTTTCTAAATTGGAAGTGCCATTGTCATTTTTGGCGATGACAGTTTCGATACCAAATGCTTTAGCGTAGGTCTCAGTCACCATGCGGTGCTCGGGGTTAACCCCGGCGGCCAAGACAACTTTCTTGCGCGCGGTAGTGGCTAGACGAACTGCCATCATGGCGGCTTCAGCTGTAGCGGTCGGACCGTCATACATAGAGGCGTTAGCGACGTCCATACCAGTAATCAGACAAACTGCTGTTTGGAATTCGTATATGGCCTGGAGGCTGCCTTGTGATACTTCTGGCTGGTAGGGCGTGTAGGCTGTGGCAAATTCTGAACGAGAGATAATGGCTGGTACCACTGCTGGTACAAATCTTCTATACGATCCACCGCCGAGAAAAGAAGCTTGTTGGCTCGCTGGTTTGTTCTTCGCAGCAAGCTTTTGCAT
>CAJXZK010000209.1 GCA_913063055.1 uncultured bacterium | reverse complement strand
CAGCCACGAAGAACTAGAATAGATTGAATTAGAGTAAATATTGGTTCTTGAACAAAAATCTAAAATCATCGCTTTTAGGTCACTTAAACCATTTGGCCCTTGTCATAGGCGAACGCAACCTCGGCAATCCCGGTTCACTAGAGGCCACAGCTCAATATATACAAACTCAATTTGAGCAAACGGGCCTGGAAACCAGGCGCCAGCTCTTTAATTTTGAAAATACAAACTTTGCCAACGTCGAAGCCCTCTTGCCAGGTCGACCTGACTTGGAAAGCAATGAAAATCTCGCCAACGAAACAATAGTAATTGGCGCCCACTACGACAGTGTGCCTGGCTCGCCCGGTGCCAACGACAATGGCACAGGCGTCGCAGCCCTTCTTGCGCTGGCAGTAATGTTGGCCGACATATTCGGAGATTGCCGTCCCCAGCGAAATATTAGACTGGTAGCCTTTGCCAATGAAGAATCGCCCTACTTTGCCGGAGACGGCATGGGCAGCTTAAATTATGCGCGAGCCTGTAAAGTGCGAGGCGAGAAAATTGTAGCCATGTATTCCTTAGAAACCATGGGCTATTTCAGCGACGAAACCGGCAGTCAAAATTATCCACCTGGGGTGAGCGGCTATCCCAATACTGGAAATTTCATTGCCTTCGTGGCAAATATCAATTCGGCGCCCCTGCTTGAAGAAACCAGGTCGCTTTTTCAAAAACAGTCAAATTTCCCTTTTCAAACCATAGCCGCCCCGGAAAATACCCCCGGTGTGTCGCTTTCAGATCACATGAGTTTTTGGCAGATGGCCTACCCTGCGATTATGGTCACAGACACAGCGCCGTTTCGCTATCCCTATTACCATACAGCTCAAGACACCCCAGACAAAATCGACATCGATATGTTTACAGAACTGGTCAACAACCTCGGTAAAACCTTTGCTGCTCTTGCCGGAATTAGGGCCAAAAGGCTATAACTAGCAGAATGGAATTCTTTGGCACAAAAAATGTCGCCCTATCAACAGACGCTGTAGCCCAGTGGCTGGTTGACGCACTGGTTGACTGCGAAATTGAAAGTGATGAAGAAGAAGGCAGCGGCAAATGGTCGCAAATTGCCCTTTATTTAGACAACGGCGACCCGGTGGCCGAAATCGACCGCTATGAGCGCGGCGAAGAAGAATTTGATGACTATGTTGCTGATGCCGTGCGCTTACTTTTAGATGACAAAGAGCCAGTCATGCCCCATTCAGCGGTACGCTGGCTTTGTCAGTATATGCACTCGGTACAAGTAGTTTTTAATTTCAAGCCACATCAGGCTTTTTATGATGAAAAAGGCTGGGCTATCTTCAATGAAGTCTGGACTAATTTGAAAAAGCTCGAGCCCGGTATTGTTCACGTACAAGGTGAAGGATTTACTAACGAGGCCGGCGCCCAAATCACCTGGGAGTTTCCCAATGGAACAGTTGGTGAATGGAAAATGGCCGTTCTCGACGAACATAACAACTGGATAGACTTCAAAATGGACCTTGCCAACCTGGAACAGCGCCAAGCTTTTCAAGCTGGTAAGTTGCCCACCGCTGCTCAGGCGGGGATGTAATCCCCGCCAAACTAGAGGTCAGGCCTTAGGCGCTAACCGAAATTGGCATAGCTTCTTCGTCTTGCTCGCGATAGACTTCACTGATCAAATAACGCACTTCTTTGATTTCACTGCTGATTTCAGCCTGTTGCAGAGTCAATAGGTTGAGTAAGCGATTGAAAGAAGTAAGGGCGTCGTCATGCTTATCAGTAGCGAACTGTGTCATGCCCAAGTTGTATAGATAAGGAACGAGCTCGAAAGATTCTTCACCAGTTTCTTTGGACTTCAGCACTAGAGCTTTCTTGTAGAGTCTTTCAGCTTCTACATAGTTACCCTTTTCTTCATGAAGTTCGGCTCTTTCCGAAACGTCTGCTGAATTTCTCATGATCTTCTCCTAGTATTGCCGACGGTGGCACCTCAAAAGCAAAGCTTTCGAGATACTGTCGGTATGTTTGTTGTGGGATTTAAGCAGAAAGCGAAACGCGCCTATGTCGCTAGGACAAACAGCTCTGTCAGAGGGGCTCGGGGAAGCTTCTCTTGCAGTTCCACCAAAAGTTGCTAATCAACGACCTTAATGAAGGTGCGGGAAGAACCAAGTGGATTCGATTTCGTTTCTATGCAGCAATCATAAGCCCGCTCTCACACTTAACGCAATACGGCATGAATGATGCACTTTATATAACGGCGCTATATACAAGCCCTGAAACCCAACAAGCATCAACCTCCTGAAAACGCCCACTATCAAGCCTCGCAGACCCGTCAAGATAAATTCTTCCAATGCGTCACAGAGCAAGGGTTTCAAATCAAAGAAATTTACAACCGCCTGAATGCGCTCGCAGACAACGTTCTAACGCCCATGACATGAGGCCTGAGTCAATTGCATATGCTTAATGACCCACCTTATTGTTCAATCATCTGGCTTCAAAGTGGCTGTATTATAGGGTTTCGTAGCAAGCAGACGCTCAACAGTTCCTTATGTATGGTGGTTAACGAAGTTATAAATGAATGCAGCCATTGACAGCCAGATGCTAGAGACAGGCGGTATAGGAGGGCACCCCCGTGGCCTCAACGTCTTGTTCTTCACCGAACTCTGGGAGCGCTTTAGCTACTACGGTATGCGCGCCATACTAGTTTTATTCATGGTAGCGCCGGTGGTGCAAGGTGGTTTAGGATTTAGCGTAGAGCATGCTTCTGAAATCTATGGCACATACACCATGTGCGTCTATCTCACTGCCATCCCAGGCGGCTTCATCGCCGATCGCATACTGGGCGCACGCAAGGCTATTTTATTTGGCGGCATAATTATTGCCCTCGGGCATTTCACGATGGTACTGCCAGCCCTGGCCGCCTTTTACGGCGGTATGCTCTTAATTGTTCTTGGCACCGGGCTGCTCAAGCCCAATATCAGCACAATGGTGGGCCGACTCTATCACCTCAACGACCCTCGCCGAGACGCCGGATTTTCAATCTTCTATATGGGAATCAATATGGGTGCTACCTTGGCCCCGATTGTCTGCGGTTATCTAGCCCAAAGCGATCACTTTAAAACCGTACTAGCAAAGCTTGGCCTGGCACCAGAATCAAGTTGGCACTTTGGCTTTGCCGCCGCTGGTGTTGGTATGTGTATTGGTTTGGCCCACTTAGCACTGCAATGGAAGCTGCTGGATAAAATTGGCGGCAAGGTAGAAAAAGAGCAAGTGGCTATTCACGATGTTTCTGACATCGAGAGTGACACTGTCGAAGCAACGGGCAGCCCTATCAAAGAAACAAGCCAAAAGCCAGGCGAAACCCATGCTCTAGAAGCAATCAAAGCACCGATGTTCACACCTGATGAACTAAAAAAACTAGGTGCACTCCTTTGTCTGTTTATCTTCAACGCTCTATTCTGGTCAATATACGAGCAGGGCGGCTCCAGCCTCAATATTTTTGCCGATCGATTGACTAACAATAGTATCTTTGGCATGGCTTTCCCTTCAAGTTGGTTTCAATCACTGCAGTCAACCTATGTAATTTTGCTAGCGCCAGTGTTTTCATGGCTTTGGATCAAACTAGGTGAGAAACAGCCTTCTAGCCCCGGCAAGTTTTCACTTGGCCTGCTTTTCCTCGGCATCGGTATTGCCGTCATGGTACCGGCAGCGATACTAACGGCTCAGGGCAAAGTCAGCCCGATATTCTTAATAGCTGTCTATTTTGTTGAAACCCTTGGTGAGTTGTGCCTCAGCCCTGTTGGCTTGAGCACAGTTACTAAATTGGCTCCGGCCCGACTAGCAAGCTTGACCATGGGCGGTTGGTTCGTCTCTACAGCGATTGGCAATAAACTCGCGGGTCATTTCAGCGGATATCTTCAGTCAGATTCAAGTGGCGCTATGTCATATTTATTTGGCGCCATGGCCATTGCAGCGCTAACAGCAGCTGGCCTCTTAGCGGCTCTGACTCCATTTATCAAAAAGCTCATGGGTTCAGTCAGGTAATCTATCATGGATGATCAAGAGTGAGTGATCAAGAAGAAAGTGCAAGACCTATGCCAGGTCCAGAGCTAAACTTTGCCGTAGATACAGTGCTCGATCTAAGCGAACTGCATCTACTGGCCGAGAGTAACTTTGACGAAGGCGAGTACGAAGGCGCCTTGATGCGCTACATCGAAGTATTCGAAGGCAGTAGAGAATTGCCAGAATGGCAAGACAAGAGGCTGAACATTGTGCTGGCCGATATGGCTGCTCTGGCAGATGTTTATGAACCAGCCATGCTGGCCCTAACAAGCATGCGAGATGAAAAAGAAGCAGCGCTGTTTAGCGCCACAACAGAATGGAATAACATCAGCGAGTGGGCGGCACTTAATCGCCAACTAGAACCAGCTCGAACAATGGCAATCTATTTTAAGCTCAAGGCCGACCCTAGTCAAAATGGCGCAACCCTCAGGCTAATTCGCCAAATAGAATCGTCGAGTTTCATAAGGCAGGGTCTTTATAAGGAATTAGATCAAGAGACTTTGGCTCATCTGCAAAAAAGAGTTCTTCTGTACGAATCGGTCTTGCTTTCACCAGTAGAAGACGAGATGTCTGAAGAAGAACAAGAAGAGGTCCTTGAGAATTCTATCGAAGCCCTTCTTAAAGCAGCACTGGAACTATTTGAAGCTGCTGCCGCTCTCAAAGAAGGAGACATTGGGCGAGAGACAATGAAAAAGTATCTAGCCTATCAGCAAGAAAAGGACGCCTATTCAAAGCTGATCAGTGCTGCTAAAAAAGCCAACAACCAGATTTGGGTGGATGGCTTACAAAAACTGGCTGCCGACGAAAAGAGCTAAGCCAGCGCTCAAGGTTGACACGAAGCGATTGCCATGGTGCTAAGATCGCCCCAATGGAAACAATGGAAAAAACTTACTACGGCGAGAGCTTTCAGATAGAGACACCGAAAGGTTATCTTGGAGCCAGTCTTCATCAACCACCAGATCAAGGCAACGGTCAAATTGTCGTGATGCTACATGGCTTTTCGGGCAATCGCTACGAAGTGAACGGGCTTTTTGAGCGCACCGGAGGGCACCTGGCCTCTCTTGGTTTTCACGTCTTGCGCTTTGATTTTCGCGGTTGCGGAGAGAGCCATGGCACAACCATGGATATCTGCCCATCGGCCCAGGTAGAAGATACATTTTGGGCCGTTGAATACGCACAAAAAATGCCAGAGCTGGCCTCTATCACCGGCTGTCACATACTAGGATTTAGCTTCGGCGGTGTGGTCGCTACTCTATGTGCCCTGGAGCGTCCTGAACTGTTCAAGTCTTTGAGTATATGGGAAGGGCCGTTCAACCTGGGCCGCGAGTTGAAAAAAGTGTTTGAGCCGATAAATTTTGAGCAAGTCTGGGCCCAAGGATATTTTGAATCAGGTCCGAACAAACTTAGCGCTCAACTCTTTGAAGAGCTGGATAATCTTGAAATTAGATCTAGATTGGCTACATACAGTGGACCAGTTTTACTGATTACAGGCGATCATGACCCTATTGTACCCAGCGATCCCAATCATAAAGAATGGCTCAGCGCGTTGACCGCGGCCACTGTGACTGAGAAAATAATTCATGGCGCAGACCACGGATTTACAGGCCATGAGCAAGAAAAGCAAGCGATTGAACTGACCAGCGAATTTCTTCAACAATACTAAAGTTTGAATTTAGTCGGAACTTCTTCACCATATCGATGTCTCTAGGCGAGCCCTGATTGAGAATCACTTGTTGCTGACCAATTTGTGATGGCGTTCTATATTGCTCAATCGTACAAAATCATACGACAAAAGGTGAATGCAGATGAAAAGTTTGTTGGCATCTGCTGGTGTTTGTGCACTTCTGGTGATTAGCGTAAGCACCGCACAAGCGAAAGCAGTAAAGGCAGATAACACGAAACAGAACCGCGGTGCCATGGAAGAGAACGCTGTGGTAGCGGACAAACAAGGCAATGGTAGAGATCAAATTAGAATTCTTGCCAACATACGCAGAGTTATCATGAAACAGAAAAATCTTTCTATGGATGCTAAGAACATAAAAATCTTAGTGTCTGACAGTAATTTTGCGGTACTTCGAGGTCCTGTAGATAGCTTCGCAGAGAAAGAACGCCTGGAAGAGTTGGTGAAAAAATGCAGTGGCGTAAAAGGCATTAAAACCGAACTGAGCGTTGCAGCCAAGCCTCACTAAGGCTTGCGTAAGAAACGAATCTAAGTTGTACAAACAGTAAGAAATACAAAAAACTTTGGAGCAAAAATAATGTCACAATCAGTAATTGGACTAGTCAAAACTCGTGTAGATGCAGAGAATCTGGTCGCCTCCCTACAAGATGCCGGCTTCTTAAGTAGCAATTTGTCTGTACTTTTCCCTGATAAGGACGGTACTAAAGACTTTGCTCACGACAATTCCACTAAAGCACCAGAAGGGGCGGCAACTGGCGCCACCACTGGCGGCATCATCGGCGGAGCACTAGGTCTTCTTGCCGGCATTGGCGCACTAGCAATCCCAGGCGTTGGACCATTTATTGCTGCCGGTCCAATCATGGCCACGCTTAGCGGCATAGGTGTCGGCGCAACCCTCGGTGGCTTAACCGGTGCTCTAATCGGTATGGGAATTCCAGAATATGAAGCCAAAATGTTCGAAGGCAAATTGATGGAAGGCAACGTCCTTATCGCTGCTCACAGCGAACTAAGTGATGACCTCAAACGCGCTGAAGATATCTTCAAGACTCATGGCGCCACTGACGTAAAACGTGTAGACAACCAGGCTGTAAAAAGCGTTTAAATAGATTTGCTGGTTGGAAGAGTCGGTTGAATATCATTGAATCGATTGTAATAATCAACCAGTGATTCCTGAAATGACAAAACAGGCCCATATCTCGTCTCGCAAACGTGCTTGAAGACATCACTCAGGCTCGCTAAGGGCTCTTCCTCTAGCACTTTTACACACAGGGGCTCAGCCGATTTCTTTGGAGGTAAAGCCTTGAAGAAATCGGCTTGAGTTTTCGCTACTAGTTCCTCAGAAGAAATTATCGACGGGGCATAAATAAGCTCTCCCAGGAACACCTTCCTGCCACTGGCGCTGACGCAAGCAACACCGTTAATATTTCGCATAGTTCCAAGGTACTTGGATAGATGACAGTCACAACTCAACCCTTCGATCGATAGTTTTGCTTTGACTATCTTTGTGGACTTCAGACTAATTGTCTTAGAAGAGCTTTCGTCTATGAAGTTATCCAAAATAAACGAAGGTAGCGCATCTGCTTTGCTCATATCTCTAACAGTTTTCAAATCGGCAATCATCTCGCCTAGCTTACCTTCTTGCATTAGAACGTCGGCTCGCGCCAGAAAATAGTCAGGTAATTTCGGAGCCAAATCAATGGCCTGCGTATAGGCCTCGCCAGCCAGTGCCAACCACAGTTTTTTACGTTCTTTGGCAGATGCTTCTCTAGCCAAGTCTTGGAAAATTCTACCGAGCAGATGGAAGGCTTTCGAGTCTTGCTTGGTCTTGAGATTCTTTATAGCGCAGCTGAGAAGCTCCTTGCCTCTTGCTGTATCGTTGGCTTTCAAAAATTCCGCCGCCGCCCGCACATAAATTTCAGCATCATTGGGTGGAAACTCAGCAAATACCTTTTTGTAGAGTACCTTGGCTTGCTCAAACTTCTTGCCGCGCAGCTCAATTAAGAAGAGCGAATTGCGCGCATTGGCACGTTGAGCAGGGGTCGTAGCAGCACTCAAGGCACTCTTAATAAGATTTTCTGCCAGGTCATTCTGCTTAATTTTAAGGCAGGTCTGTCCAGCCGCATAGTACCAGTCAAAACTCCCATTCTTTTTGCTATTCATTTCCTTGAGGATATTAATGGCTTTTGCCTCTTCGCCCTTTATAATCCAGCAACGTGCTGTACCCAAGACCGGTAAATAGTGGTCAGAATCTAGTCGACCAGCTTTTTCAAAACAGGCCAGTGCCCCGTCACAATCGTCCGTTGCCTGTAACATCAATGCCAGATTCATGAGGACAGTTGCATTGTCCGGAGCCAACCGGCAGGCTTCTTTCCCCTCCCGAATTGCTTCGTACAAATTGGCCTGACGCCACATCGAGTAAGACGTCGTCGCATGAGCCAACCAATCTGCTGGCTCGCTCTTCCGTGGCTGGGTTTGCGGAGATGTGGTCTCGTCAATTTTGCCTGGCCCAGAATGCTCCTTTGTAGACGGCATTAAATTTGCCTCCGGACTAGTCGTGGCAGAGGCAGCAGCGAAAGAAATTAAATTAACCAAAATCCACAAATTGATCATCATAATGCAATGCATCTTCGGGCTCATGGTCAAATAATCCTCTTCTTCACAGTTTTTTTCTCGCTTCAAAGCAGCAATTTTAATCTACTCTCTCCATGAAAAGCTTACGGTTGTTTGCAAGTTTCTCGAATTAGAGTCGTCGGTTTTTCTCTCGATATGGAATGATTATATTTAGGTATTTATTCGCGCTCGAATTTTAGTTCAAGAGTTTGTCCGGAGGCTGAATGTCAAAACTAAAGCAATTACTACTTTGTTCAGTGCTGTCACTGATCACAAGTTCAGGGTCACTGGCCCTAGCTGTCGACAAGTCGACTAATCTTCCTAGCTCGAATAGCTCAGAGTTGGGCCTTTTGGCCTGGGTCCCGAATTCTTCGAACTCGGATTCAATCACTACAGCTGCTCAAGGGACCGCGACGCAGTGGGTCAATGAGTCGGCAGGAACTCCGCCATATTACAAGGCTCCTACGCCTTCAGGTTCTAGTTCCAGCTCTAGTTCGTCCTCAACCAGTGTGTTTGGTGTTGATACCTCGACCGGCGGCTCTGTTATCACTGGTACTTCGATTCCGTCCACAGTGACACACTTGATTGTTTCGAACAAAACTGCCAGTGCTATAACTATCGGCGTGCAGGTTCAACTGCCCGGTTCAATTGTGCAGGATGGTTGCACCACGGCCATCAGTGACATGAAAATCATTGACGTAACTGCTGGAGGTTCTCCTGTAGCATTCACCACCTTTAGCTCGAGCCAGGGTACCTTCTCCCTTGCTTCAATGCATCAATATGAAATCATAAATACAAAGACTAATCCCTTTTCGACGCCAGCGAACCAACAACAGAACTGCCTTCAGGGTTTGATAGTGAGTTTTGGCCAGTGGAACTCCTGCCCTGCTCAGGGAACAGCTCCAGCCTTCCCCATTCCCTTCGTTCCTGGACCGGACATTCCTAACGGCACCAATGCCGCCGAGCCCAGCCTTAACCTGCCAAGCACTATCAACGGTGTAGCTGTTGCCGGAACCGGGTCGACTGAAGTCTGCGACATTACTTGTGTCAATGGAGCCAACTCCATTCTCAAATTGACCATAACATCGCCTTCTTCACCACCTGCTGGTGGTACTCAGGCCAACCCATGGCTCTATGACTCAATCGGTAACATTGGCGCCGGTCAGAGTTTCAGCACCACTAACTCATGGGTGAATGTGGCCGACAAGTGTGACGACAACTGCTACAAAATCGTAAACAATGTCAAGGTTGACCGTCCCGGTGTATTCCCTTACGGTTGCACCCAGTGCAATGTGTTGCCAGACCCCAAACCACCATGTGGTCAGTTCTGTGCCGCACAAAACGGCTTAGCTTCAAATAACGGTTGCACCTTTAACCGTGCTCCCCAGAATGCCAATCCTGTCACGGCAAGATTTGGCGGCACAGTAGAGTTTAGCTACCTATCAAAGGCAGTTCCACCTGCGTCGTGCCAAGGTCTTGGACAACCCTAAGCCACAAATTGAGGAAGCGCGATCTTGAGAAACGCAGTCTTTTACAAGAAAATTGCGTTTGCATGGTTTGCAGCCAGCTATCTGGTCTTAATGAACCAGATAGCTGGTTTTGCGGCAATCAAGGACATGAGCGAGTATCTTCCCGATGATTACTTGGGAAAAGAGTTCAAATGGTCCATGGTCCTGTACTTACCTGATGTAAAAGATAGTTTGAATTACACTGGTTCTACGCTTTATCCGCTCACCAAAGTGAGCGTTCGGTTCAATGAGTACCCAGCGGTTGGCAATGTACAGGCCAAGGCCTATGAGGAGTTCTGGTATCACAAAAAGGCAATACTGGGAATGCGCCGCCTCAATCAAATTCGACTGGCACCCAGTAGCGATGGAGCGATTATTCTTTGCCCGAGAAAAGAGAAAGAGAGCACTGACTGCGCCACAGCCATCACCAATGCCTTAGTAAGAGTAATGCTTGATGTGCAGTTCCGTGGCGCCATAACCAGCCTGGTGGTAGTCCCTGATGGAGATTTTCCAGCCATAGCTGGGGCACTGGAAAAATATGGATTTTATAGCGAAGACAAACTGAGCCTCAAACTCAACGAGATAGCGCTCAGCCTGCGCCTGAGGGGCTATCCTCAAGGCATTGACAAGCTTTTATATCTTAAGAAATAACGTTCTCAGTCTGGCGGCAGAACATAACTAATGGGAAAACTCTGCTTCGACTGAAACTTGAGCGGCGAATTGCGGCCCAGCACAAACTGCAGAGAAAAGGGTGTTA
>CAJXZK010000208.1 GCA_913063055.1 uncultured bacterium | reverse complement strand
GTGGTACCGGCAGCAGCACTATCTGGCGTCATAGCCGGCAGCCTGTTGGCCGTCAGCCTGCTTAGGTAGACAGCACTGGGCTTGGGTTGGTCCGTTAAGTCAGGAACGGGCAGATCGTCTCTGGTTGACACCTGACTGGCTTTTAAGCGGATTTCCATGACTTTGGCCAGCTTGGCGGCGTCGTCTAGATTCTCAACTGGTTCTGATTCGGCTATCACCGAAATGTTCTTAAAGACCATCAAGGTGTCGTGACCGTGATATTCGCCCAGCAAAATCTTTTCGTCGATGCGCTGCAAGAACACTTGCCAGTGCGGCACTCTAGGCGTGATGGGCAAAATCACTTCTAGTGTGATTTGTTGGCCTTCTTGATTGTGCCAGCTGACCTCGTTAGAAAAGCCAGGCTCCTGCGCAGCCTTGGTCAGCATCTTGTGCAAGACTGGAATTCCAGGAGTGCCTCTTAACTGCCGGGTTGTGCTCTTGCTCATAATCTACTCTGGATTTGGGCGGACCATTTTGGGGCTAAACATTGCGGGGCGAACTATTTTGGGGCGAACTATTCGTAGTTTCTTTCCCATTTGTCGGCTGTTTGAATCTACTAGAGCGCTAAGACATTAGAAGATACTTGCTCACTGGCAAAGTGATACTGTTGGAAAATCATGAGGCCCAATCGTCAATTTCTAGACTAGAATCTGGCTATGTTGGAATCGTTAAGGGTATCCATTTGAGCGCAATTCTGGACTTATTTAGTAATTTTCTGCGGCAGCGCATAAGTATTTTTAGAGATGGAAAAATAGAGGGAAAATATGTTCTCTATTGGATGAAGCATGCCGTCAGAGCCCATGAAAATCCCGCTCTTGATGTAGCCCTGAAGATTTCAGAGAATCTATCTCTGCCCCTCTTGGTCTACCAACAGATTTCTGAAGAAGAGCCCTATGCTTCTGAGCGACGCTTTGCTTTTGAGATTGAAGGTGCGCGCGATGTCCAGCAAGAGCTGCAGCAGCGCTCGATTGACTATTTGTTTTGGATTCAAAGGCGCAATGCCAGTCGTCTTCTCGACAGTTTAGCTAAAGAAGCTGCCATTGTTGTTGCTGAAGACATGCCTGTGCCAAGTGAACGCGAAGCTAAGCAAAGATTACGTGATAATTCAGAGGTACCTATCTGGCTTGTAGATACGGCCTGCATTGTACCCATGCAAGTCGCGGGCAAGGCATACGACCGTGCCTTTGTTTATCGACAGCAAACAGCAAAAGAGCGCGCTGCAAGGCTTGAGGCCGCTTATGATGAAATAGATTATCATCCCTCGCCTATGCCTAAGCTAAAGCTCCCGGAAGAGCAGATTGCTTTAGATCACTTAGGCCTGACTGCGCTTCTTTCTTCGCTTGATATTGACCATGAGGTGAAAGCGGTTGGTGATACCACTGGTGGTTCAAATGCAGGCTATCAGAGATGGCGCTCTTTTGTTAAAAAGCAATTGCCTCGCTATGACAAAGATAGAAACGATCCTCTTCTTTCGCCATCTAGCAGAATGTCTGCCTATCTCAGGCTAGGTCATGTTTCGCCTTTTTTGATAGCACGCGAGGCCGCTTCATTTAAGAGCGCCGCTGCGGACAAGTTTCTGGATGAGCTATTGGTCTGGCGCGAGTTAGCTTACACTTTTTGTAGATTTACAAAGCAACTCGAAAGTTCAGAAGCTATCCCGACCTGGGCCATTCAATCGCTGCGTGACCATGAGTCTGATCGGCGGCCGCAGATTTATTCTTATGACGAGCTTTTTTTCGCCCAGACAAATGATCGGTTATGGAATGCTGCCCAACTCTCTTTGCTCAATCGGGGAGAATTGCATAATAATGTGCGAATGACCTGGGGCAAAGCGTTTTTGCAATGGACAAAAGATTCTGAAGATGCGCTGGCTAAAATGATTAGTCTCAATCATCGATTAGCTCTTGATGGAAACGATCCATCTTCATACGGAGGCCTGCTCTGGTGCCTGGGCCAATTCGATCGTCCGTTTCCTCCCGAAAAGCCTATATTTGGTTTGGTTCGCGACCGTCCAGCTGCGGTGCATGCCAAACGTCTTGATGTAGAGAAGTATCTTCTCTTAATTGGGTCTTAGGGCACTTCCTACAACACTCTCAAACATTATGACCAATCACCCGGCGCATTGACTTAGCGGCCATCATGCCGCTGCCTGATGCAAATGAAATGCGGTCGTAACCTGGCTGCACAATGTCACCGCCGGCGAAGACACCATCGATAGATGTGGCAAAACTCTGGTCAACGATTACGTGGCCTCGCGCGTCGCTTTTGAGTTGGTCTATAAATGCTTCGGTATTTGGTGCGTAGCCAAGTTTTGCAATCAATTCGTGGCAAGGTAATTCACGCTCGCCTTCTTCATTTGCGACAACCACCGATTGAAGATTGGGCGAGCCTCTCAATGCCTTTAGACTGGTATTGAGCAAAACTGTGATTCTAGGATGTGCTTCAATTCGCTCCATAATATCTGGTCGCGCCTTCAGTGTGTTACCACGCACAAGTACCGTGATATCGGGGCAAATTTCAGCCATATCTAAGGCGGTAAACATGGCGCTGTCACCGCCTCCGATTACAATCAGTTTCTTGTTTGCCAATTCTTTCTTGAAAGAACCACTATGGTAGTAAATGTCTTTCTCGAAGCCAGTAGACAAACTAATATCTAATTCGCGCACACGATAGCCGGTGGCCAAAAAGATGGTGCGCGCTTTCAGTGTGCCTTGATTAGTTTGAAGTGTTTTCTCTGATAGATTGAAAGATTCGACATTCAATTTGGTCACTATGCGCTGCGGCAAAGCGAGTGCAGCAACCTTTTCCATTTCGTCGCGTAAGGCAACACCAGTGGCATAAAAGCCGGCTGAAAAGTTTTGCAATGGCCCTGGTATTGATGATAGTTGCCCGCCGATACGCTCTGCGCGATCAAGAACAATGACGTCTAAAGCATTCTCGATGCATTCAAGAGAGCAACTTATCCCTGCTGGCCCAGCACCAACTACGATGGCATCGTAAATATGATCAACCTGGATCATTTAGCTTTAGTCTCCGTTTTTGGTATTCAACTCAGTCAGTGCGCTTAAGACAGATTCTACGCTGATGGCCCACATGCAGCGCTCTTCCCATTTTTCGGCTGTGCACTTCCAGGTTTCCCAGTAATTGAGATTCTCATTTTCTTTGAAACTATCAAACTCCACAACCTTGTTGGGAACGGCGGCAAATTCGATATCAATACAGCTTTGGTGACAGCGTGGTGCCACTAGTGAGCGCACATGGGGGTAATCGCGTTGAAACATGATGTTGTAGCGAAACAAAGAAACCGTAGGGATATTCTGATGAATAGCCAGATGCATTAGGCCGGTATCTACGGCAATCACAGATTTTGCCGAGCTAATCACGTCAAGTGCGTCAATGATTGTCGGTGTCTCTATATGCTCTAAGCCCGCCTGCAAACAATCTCGCACAATCTCCGAGCGCTGCGGTTGCCCCAGCACTGCTACTTTTTGTCCGCGCGTTTGAAGAGCTGCTGCCAGATCTAGCCAGTGCTGGGTCGGCCAACATTTGACGATGCCGGCCGAGCCCGGAATGAAAATCACCGTGTCTTTGGCTTCACTGCGAGCGGTGAATGGAAGCGGAGTTAGCTGATCGTAGTTGGCATCAATACCGAAATCTGCGCAGATTCCCTTCAATACGTGGTTGATTTTGTATCCTGGGTATTGCCGCTCAAACTCTGGCGACGCCCAAATATGATCGGTTTGCAGCGGATGGTTGCGTAGATTGAAATAGTGGTCATCGGCCTTGCGCTTGGCTGTGTCAAAGTCTATCTCGCGAATAGACCCAGCCAAGCCCGCAATTCTTGCCTCTAAGCCTTCCTGAAAAGGCGAACGAGTTACCAGGTAAGTTGGCTGCCCAGTCTTAATCAACGCTTGCAAGGCAGGCAAAGAGACAATTAAATCACCCAGACCATTTGCAACAGGTGCCAAGAAAATAGCCATGGGAAATAGTATCCGCTCTGTGCCTGGCACATTGCCTCTACTTCGATACCTCTATTGCTGGGGGCTGCCACGTGCCAGAGCCAGGTGGGAGGATTGAAGGCGCTTTTTCTTTTGGCCAGTAAAGGCGCATCACCAGATAGATCGGTCCGTTTGGTGCTGGCAGCCAGTTTGACATTTTGTCAGCTTCTGGAGCATCTTTCTGTATGTAGATTGTCAGCGAGCCATCTTTGTCTTTCTTCATCCCAGGCATCATTGGCGAGTTGATGAGGTAACGGTTGATGGGGTTTTCAATCAGCAGTTGTGTCTTGCCATCGTACATAGTCACCGACCAGAAGGCGTTCACCGGTGGGAACTGGCCAGGGGCAAAGGTGAGCTTATAGTTGTGTTTGCTGCCGTCCAGAGGTTGGCCATTAGCGTCATTCTTCGCTAGCGGGTAGACCGCCTCCACAGCGCTGTTCCCGTAGATTCCGGCCAGTGCTCCAGCGGCCCGCATCACCCAGTTGCCATTGAAGAAAGCGCGGTCGCCTAGAATCGAGCCCACTAGCCAGCCGTTGATATTCTTACCGATGTCGTCTCTTCGCTTGGCAATTGATTCATAGCCTTCTTTGACGGCAAGCGCCTCATCAGCTCTATCTGAGTCAGATAGCTTGTCTAGGTCAAATGGCTTGTTTGCCTCAATTCCAACTGTGGCGAATCTCGCCCGCAATGCTGTCTCTTCCTTAACTGGCGGACAGAACTGCAAGACGAAGTTGAGAAACTTCGGCAAGTTTGCCTTCATGTCGTCTGGCTTAAATGGCGGGAAGTCGATTGCAGGCGCTGCTTTGGGTGGGTCTTTTTTGAGATACTGTGAGAGTGTCTGCACTTTGTAGCCAGACTGAACTTTCACTACATTGGGCATGTCATCTGGGCCAAAGAGCTGAGTGCGGTAGCCGGCAAGACTAAACTGAGTTTCGCAATGAATTACTTTCTTGATACCGGGTGGTGTAGTGCCTTTCCAATTTGGTCCGGCGATCATGTATGAGCCCGCATCGCTACCGGTGCTGCGGCTGCCAATATAACCGTAGTTGCAGGTGTACATGTCGATCAGCTGAATCACATAATAGCGACTCTTCTCAACCTTAGGCACAGTCAAGACCAGGGGCTCAGCGCGCAGGTCCATGCCGACGAATGAATAGGGGGTGTCACTGTTTGGAGTGATTATGGCCGTATCTTTTGGTGTAAACACTCTTGCTTCGTTGTAAAGCTGGTTGAAGGGCGCTTTGAACTGTCCGGAGTTGCGGTCAACAAAGTAGGCGTACATGATGCCGTAGTTCATCACCATGGGGAAGCCGTAGACATAAGCTTCTTGGTAAATGTCTTTGTGAGAGACTGGTTGTCCCTTATTCTTGGCGTATGCCATCGCTCCGACAAAAGTCATGAGCGTGACGACGAAACCTACAATAATCGCTTTCATCAGCTTCTCCGGTGCAGACCCTAAAACGTCCGGGCGTTAGTTTATCTCACCCCGCTGGATATTACGAGATAGAGCCGTACAGTTGTATAGTCTGCGGACATTTGGTTAATCTGACTATCTGGTTAAAATTGGCCTGAATTTCGACGTGTTTATAGAACCTGTCGATCCAATCGACAGGTTCTATAAACACGTGTCGAAAAAAGACGATTTTTTCGACACGTTTTTCTAGGTTGGTAGCAAGATGCTGCGCCAGTGGCTTTTTGGTTTACGTGCAGGGTGCTGTGGTTTACGCGCAAGGTGCTGTGATTTACGCGCGGTTATTGCCCTATAAGTGCAGTTATTGTTCACCACTGGTGTTTCGATGATCCCTACTCCTAATACGTCTATCAACCTCAATTAGTTCAATCTATCGAATCATGAGGGGCTCTATGGCGAGCAGGTCTCTTGCGCGGTATGGCTGGATGGCTTACGCTTGAGACATAAGGCTCTATCGCGAGATCGGCTGTAGCTAGCAAGCTAAACATGACAAATGATGAACTCCAAATCGACTGTGAAGTGGCCGCAGAAATAATTGCTGCCTATTTCGCCCGTTGTGCAATTCGATTGGCTGCAGAAAAACGCGAGTCTTCGCCGAATGAAGAAATGATCAGTGCTCTTGAGGCTCAGCTCTGTGAGCTTCATCAGGAGAAAATGGAGCTTGGCGTAGATAACAGTAAGCTGATTGAAAAGGCCCTCTATATTTACTCTGATAGTCTTTGACGCGCAAAAGTTTAGTGGGTGCGCCTGCCGCTAAATCTAACTGTCTGGTCGCTTCCACGGTTTACCCGGTAGTAGGCTGACGATTTCATCCAGCATGAACCTCGCTGCCTTGTTGGCGTCGTAAGTGAGACCGGGGCGAAGTAAAGGTCGGATGTCACTCAAGAAGGCCCTGTCTTCGAGCTTCCTCAGTAAGTTTTCTTCGAACTCTGCTCGTGACACCTTCATGCCGTTGTTATTCATGTACTGAAGAAAACTGTTTACTACTCGTTCTGGATCTACTGTCAGTGTTGAATTGCACAGCCACGGGTCAAATAGATCACGTCCTTTCTTTCTCTGATAGAGCGCCCTGAGCTTGGTGCCTAGTAGTTCGTCTAGGGCAAAGGTCTTAATGTCAGCTTTACCAGAAAACCAATCTGACTGGACCTCGAGTGGGCGGCTCTCATACCCGTAGACCGTGAAGCTCTCCCTTGTGTTTATTTCAAGTTTCAGCTTCATGGGCTTTGCCATTGGCGGTTCGGCTATGTAGGAGAAATAGAAAGTAACCATCGACTCCGTCTGTTTGTACTTTGGTTTTCCGAGCCACGGCGATAGCAAATCCTTTATTCTGCCCATCACTGGTCCGATCGGTTCCGAGTGAACCTTAACCAGGTCGATGTCCTCTGAATAGCGGCTCATCGATGGAAGGAACAGTTTATTCAACGCGGTTCCACCGCGAAACGCGAGACTGTTTGCTATCAGTTCATCTGAATACAATTCCACGAGCGCTCTAGAGATTATAAGGTCTTGCTCAATCTGATCATCGCCAGGCCACGGAGCATAGTTCGTGCGCCAAACAGTGAGCACTGTCCGCGGTATCATAAGTCTGCCTCTACGTTTTCATTGACTTGAAGCAGCCAGCGACGATTCACGGGCGATTCTTTTGAATTCAAATCTGTTCGCAGGCTGGTCACGCGAGGCGACTTTGTGGATAGCCATTTGTGCAATGCATCGGCTAGCTTATTTTTCTCAACTAGCTCAAGGAAATAGCCTAGTCGTTGGACTACTGAGAGTTCTACACCTGCCTGCGCTGCAGCTACGAGGCCTCGCGCTGTCATCGAGTTCGCCAGTTCAGAAAGAACTGTCAATACATTTCCATAGTAGCCAGCGTCTTGGTAGTACCGCACAAGATCTAAGGCGGTAGCTTCTGGAGTAGAAACCTTCATAATGCCGGTAGGCGTCTTGTGATTGCTCACCGGAACGTCGCGTATATTCCATTTCTTGAAGAAGCGAATTCGATAGCGGGCTATATCAATTGTGCGATGTGCGCGGTCGCACATGACTTGAAATTCTTGCGGGCGCTGATGCGCGGCTCCGTGCATTTCAGCTGCGCTAAGTAGCCCGACGTAATAGTCAGACTGCCAATCCTTCATGAGCGCATCAATAAACCACGCCGGTGGCGGGGCTCCTGTGAGTTTGTATTCCTCTGGTACTACGACATAAAATCCGCGTCGAGGGCAGAAGATTCGGCCCTTCTTTTGAAGCCGAAGCAAGGAAAGCTTTATCGCAGCGTCGGATACTGGAAATTGTTGTTCGATCTCCAGCCGATTAAAAGTGTAACGGCCGTGTGCTGGCAGCTCATTTACGAAGTTCGCAATATTTCCTCTGCTCATGGCCTAGCCTCACGTTTGCGGAAAGTATTAGTTAGGGGCACTAACTTGCTGCGGTATTGGTTGCCAATAGTATCATAAAGCGATACTTTTCGCGAACGATACGGTTGAGATTAGCAGAAAGTTGCTTCCAAGGTTTGCAGTTGGATTGGATTATCGCAACACTCTAATCACGCGGCATCCCAGATACATCCTGGCGGATTGCAGCGAAACCAAAGCCTTTCTGCTCCCTTTGATCGCGTGGCGTGGAAACCAAATCTGTCGACGATCTCGCGGTTGAAGAGATGCATAGCTTCTTCGCACGGTATGTGATCTCTCTCGACAGCGTGTTTCAGGAGTTTGCACGTCCGGACGTGGGGCACAGAGTGACCGAGGCCCCGCAATAGTTCGATGGCCGGCTGATCATCAATCAGTAGTGTCCAGTTTCTTTTTACTGCGACGGCACAAGCTTCCGCTTCTCCTGCGCCAAGACCGCGTTTGGTGAAACGCGGCTCCACATCTTTTGTCTCTTTCCAAATCTCTCGCAATCTCATTCGTCTAGCTAAGAAGAGTTCAGCTTCTGTCAGTTCTATCGGTTGCCATAGTTTTCCCTCGGAGCTAGCGAATGACTCGATGAACGGTGCTGCTGCTTTGTATTTCTCGCTGAATAGGCCATGGATTTCGTGGAGGGGCTTGAGAAACTCGCATCGAGGTGCAATTGCGTGATTGATGGGCAATATTATCTCACTCGGCTCCAGCACTGCTGGTGAGATGAGCACAGGCCCATTGACGAGCTTTTCTAGCAAATGTGCATAGCCCGTAAAGACGAAGTTCGACAACAAGCTTGTGTCGATTATGCAATTGCGCTTTAGCATTTCGTGAAGAGGCATGGTTTGTGCACCTCTAGAACGGAAATTCGCAGAGTTCCCTCTGCTCAGATTCTGTTGGGCTGGTCGCTTCATTCAACAATAGAGACTGCACTTGGGCCTGGCTGACGTTGAGCAAATCTGCCGCTTGCGAAATATATAGCTCATCATCGTGAATGAGATCTCTGATGGTTTGTAGAATTGAGGTCGGGTAGCGATTTAGGTTCAGTACAAGACTCCCAGGTTTGTGGAAAACGGTGGGATCTAACCCGAGCTGATGCGCCAATGCATTTGGGCTGTACTGCGACCACTGATTTCTCAAATCTTCAGTGATGTGTTTTTCGTTTCGCAGCCTATAGAGCATAAAGATGTAGCTGACTCGAAAGACGTATGCCAGTTCGGTGGCTTTGAGCGGATCTAGTCGATCTTTCCAGCCCCAATTATCGATGAGCTTGTTTAGCTCTTTTGTGGGAACGAGAAAATGGGTAGCGAATGCATCAGCGAAATTTTCGCGTGGCGAAGCGTCTTTGCGAATACTTATTAGGGCGCGGCTATTGTAGTGAAATAAAGCGTGCGCGAATTCATGAGCGAGAGTAAACGACTGACGGCCTAGCGAATGCTCTGAATTTACGAGAATGCAGTATCCCAGTTTGGGGTGATTGTGAAAAGCACCAGAAATTCCAGGCTTGGATTGGTCAGACCAGTCACCAAGATTGGCTTTGCATACCAAAACATCATGCTCATCTAGAAATGAATAAAGGTCTGGAATAGAGTCAGTTCCTAGGCCATAGAAGCTGCGCACTTCTGCGGCCAAGGTTGGGGCTGCACGGCTATCAGTGAAGTCGGGTCCGCGATCAAGTTTCTTCGGCGGCTTTCCAATGTTCTTCGACTCTATTCCAGCAGCTTCTTTAACTTCCGCCCACTCATCAAGGAAGTCAAACCAGCGCGATAACTCCATGTGAACCGAGGGCTCGCTTACCAAGCCACGGCAGAGAACTTCTCTCTTGACCGATGGTGCCTGCTCTTGCTCCTTATCCAGCAGGACCTCCACGCTCACGCTATATAGTCTGGCTAAATCTTCGATCTGGCGTAAGCCGGGAACGCGAGCGCCTTTTTCCCACATCGAAATTAATTCGCGCGGCACGTGCAGCACATCGGCGACCTGCTGCTGAGTTAGTCGCGCTTCGGCACGCGAGTTTTGAAGCTTTTCACTTAGCGTCATTTGCTCTCCACTAGGCTCACTGATATTAGGCACGGCTTATTTCGCGTGTTACATATATGATTGTAGTATATTTTCGGCAAAAGTCAAGCGGTATGGGTATTTCAGCCGATTTTGTTACATGTTTAGCAGACTAATTTTCTTGCCTGCGTATCTGCTATTTTCGTGCAGTTGTTGTGGCTTATATGCTGTTATTGTGATTTAAGTGCAGTTGCTGTCATTTACGCGCGGTTATTGTCCTGTAAGTGCAGCTATTGTTCACTGCTGGCATTTTGCTCGCCCCCTACTCCTAATACGTCCATCAGCCCCAATTAGTTCAATCTCTCCCAACCGCCCTACCCCCAACTGGGTAAATAGAAGAACCTCCAGTAGCTCTAACCGAACCTCTAACCTAAACCCAATGCCACCCCTTCCCCAACACACCCCCACTGACCTGATTCACTTCATGGAATCAGACTTCATCACGTGGATGGACCGCTACCATCGCGAGCATCCTGGCGAACTAACACCAGACGAAACCGACGAATCACTAATGATTCTCGCCAAAAAGGGAATCGAGCACGAGAAGGCCTTTCTCGCCAGCCTACAGGCTGAAGGAAAAGACGTTTGCGTCATCGCCCGCAGAACCGACGCAGCCAGTCCCGACGCAAACGTCTTTTCCTTCAGCCTGTAGGCT
>CAJXZK010000207.1 GCA_913063055.1 uncultured bacterium | reverse complement strand
GTGTGGAACTCTTCGTCGATTTTGAATAGCGGAGAAACATCAAAAGTCTTCACCATATATAGTTCATCAAAGCCGCTAAAGAACGGTATTGTCAAAAAAGTGGGAACTGACCATTCTTTAATTACAACCATGGTTGAACGGGTTTCAAAATCAATATTGTGTTCTTGAAGATTTTGAAGCGACACTCGTTCAATAGCAGGGCTATTATCCTTGTAAGTTATAACCATATGTAAGTCTTTAAAAAACGCAGGTAGCTTTTCGACGACTTGAATCAGGTCTAAATCAAGGCTTCCGATTACTAGTCCGTTGATAAATGTATGCACCAATCAATACCTTTCGTGAACACAGAGGTGTCTAAAAAAAAACACCCCCAAATCGACACACTCAATTTCAGAGTTCTACCACGTTCTGAGCGGGACGGACACCTTGTCGCGCTTGATTTTATTGAAAGAATCCCTAAGCTGCTTTTTAAGCCTCGGCACATTCTGATACGAAGCCTGCTCTACATCCACATCCGATTGCGGCGATACAGATATCACAATGCCCTCTGTAAAGGCGAAATTATTGGGAGGTGATGAGAATGGACTAGCCTTTCGTATTAGGCATATGAGAGACTCGTCGACAGCCTCCACTCCAGATGATTTTACTATTTCGAACGAAGCCGGTTTGCCTGAATTATCTACAGTACAGAAACAGCTCGCCCGAGTATCTGCATGTTCAATTCTAAATTTCTGAAGCCCGGCTCTTCTAATTCTCTGCTCGCACTCTCCATACCATGATTCTAGCTCCTGGCGCAATACAAAATCGGGCTTGTTTGAATGCTGAGCCGCTGTACCAAATAGATTTAGTGGGTAAGCTCGGGCAATACAGTTGCTTGAAAGACTCACGAGAAGCACAAGCAATGGGAACAACCATTTAAGCGAAATGCGCATCAATCCCTCTTCAACGAGCCTTTTCAACTAAACGAAACCAGTTCCGTCAAATGCGAAAAACCAGAGCTCCCTGAGTCTAGTGCCACGAGTCCGGCTTTGTCCAGTAACCCCAAACAGAGCGACGAGGATTTTCTATACCAGGTCTTTCACTACCCCGCTACCCGATGACCTAGCAAGGCATAAACACCGCATACGGCAACAAAAGGGCCTTAGCAAACCTACATCGGCGCCTTGTTCAGTGGCACCGCTGCCGTCAGCGTATCGACATTGAGACAGCCAATGGCATGCAAGAGTTTGGCCTGAGCCTGATCAAATTCGATAATGGCATTGGCTTTGTCTATCAAAGCATCGGTATAAGATTTCTGGGCATTGATGACATCAAGATAAGTGCCAACGCCTTCTTTGAAGCGCAGTTCAGCCAGCCTTAAGCCTTCTTCGGCATACTTCACGGCAGCAGTGGTTTCGACAATGAGATTTTCAGTACTAACACTAGCCAAATAAGAGTCTCTTACTTCCTGAAGAATTTTCTCTAGCTCTCGGTTGAACTCTAGCTGTACCCGTCTGGCTTCCCACTGTTTAGCCCGTACCTGAGCCACTTGTTGCAGGCCAAGGCCGCCTAAATTCCACTGCATATCAACGCCAATAGTAAAAAGTGATCGGGTGGTCCAGGGCTTAGGTCCGCTCCCTCCGGTAGCCAGTGGCAGACCACCAGCACTACTGATAGCACCAACAGAAGCGCCAGAGCTACTCAGTGATGTTTGTTGAGTTTGCAAGCTACTAAGAGAGGCATTGCTGGCATACGAGCCAGAGCCAATTGCCGTGCCAGTTACGGCCACCGAAGGCAATAGTGTCGAACGAGCAACTTTGATGGCATCTTTAGCAGCCAATCTTAGCTGCTCATATCTTTTCAGTTCTGGTCTTTTATCTATCGCAATTTTCAACAAATCAGCTGGCCTTAGAGCTGAATCGATAAGGCGGGCCTTTGCCACCATTCTATTGCGGATACTAAGATCGGTGCCTTGATCAATATTTAAAATGGTGGCAAGTTTTATGGCCGACTTCCGTCTGGCTACCTGTTGTTTGATTAAGTGTTGGCGATCAGCAGACAGTTGATATTTTGCTTGCAACACATCAAGTTCAGTATTGACGCCATTATCAAACAGATCTTGATTGACAACCAAAAGCGTCTTAGAAACTTCTACGGCTTTTACTCTAATTTGCAAAAGCACATCATTGCGCACTAAATCATAGTAACGCTCAGCCGACTCAAGCAACATGTCATTGATAGTGCCACTAAGCTCAAATTTCGAAGCGCGATAGCGAGCTTGATTTTGCTTGGCTGTATAAAGTATGCCGCCGCCCTTAAATAGATACTGCTGGAAGCCGCTTGCCATAGTCAAATAAGGGTTATGGATGCCGATTGCCAGACCAGCTGGGCTGACATAATTGCCATCAAGACGCTGATAGCTAATATCATTTGTTATCGATGGCAAAAAACCAGACAAGGCTTCAATGTAATTCCACTTTCTCTCTTGATTGCTGGTTTGCGAAATTTTGATGGGCAAATTATTGGAAAGGGCAGAGTTGAGCACATCGCGCAAAGTAATATCAATTGATTGCTCAGCGTCAATACTCAAAGGCGAACCTTCACTCAGAGTAATGAGCGATTTCAAAACCGGCGGTTTGACAAAAACTTTTTCAGCATCGACAAAAATACTGCCGCTGCTATTGGTTACTTCATTGGCAAGTGAATCGATAGTCTCCCGCGCAGTATCATTCTCTGGGCCCAATCCACGCAACTTCGGTAGTTCTTCAGCAGAATTCGCGCCAATGCCGGCTGGCCGGGTGGTCGGCACAGGAGTGCCCCGCAAAACAGGAATGTTTCCAGAATTTGTTTGAGCCCTCGCCCCTTGATTTCCACCCGGTTGCGCCATAGCAGAACTAGCACTTGACGACAGGATGGTCGTAAAAGCTAAAACATATTTGCAATAAGAAGCCAGGCGTGGAAAATGCAATGTAGTCAAGGGCGAAAGGTGAAGTACAAAAGTTCTTAGAGATGTCTACCCTAAGAGTAAACGGCAAAAAGCACAAGCTTAGAGCCACAACCTGCAATGGTAAACTAATTTCATCAAAGTGATGAGATAGCAGATGTGGATTGTTAGACTGGCTCTGCGCCAGGGTTATACCTTTATAGTACTAGCAATATCGATCATTATCTTTGGTGGATTGTCGATATATAAGATGGCTATCGACATCTTTCCCACTATTGATACGCCGGTGGTTAGCTGCGTCTGGACCTACACTGGCATGTCGCCATACTTCATGGAAAATTTGGTCACGACAGTGACTGAAAGAGCTTTGACCTCGACCATCAATGGCATCCAGCGTATGGAGTCAAGCTCGCTCTCGGGCATGAGTATCATCAAAATCTATTTGCAAAAGGGTACACCGGTAGGCGAATCGGTGGCCATGGTGTCGTCGGTGGGCACGGCCATTTTACGGCAACTGCCTCGCGGTATCAGTCCACCTTTTGTCACCAGGTCATCAGCCACCGATGTGCCAGTGATACAACTGGCTATTCATAGCAAGACCATGTCAGAAGCTGAGCTGTTTGACATTGCTAACAATCTCATTCGCACTCAACTTGCCACCGTAAAAGGGGCCCTAATACCATTTCCTTATGGTGGCAAGTATCGCCAGGTCATGGTCGATCTTGATCCACAAATGCTAAGAGCTACTGGCCTTTCAGCTCATGATGTCATTCAAGCAATCAATGATCAAAACATCGTCTCCCCTGATGGCACAGCCAAATTGGGTAGCTTTGAATACATCATGGTGCTCAACAATATGCCAAAAACCCTGGCCCTATTGAACGATGTACCAATCAAGACAGTCAAAGGTGCAGTAGTCTTTCTCAAAGATGTAGCCCAAGTGCACGATGGCTATCAGCCCCAGCTCAACATTGTTAATTTGGATGGTAAACGAGGCCTACTCTTCAATGTATTGAAGAGCGGGGACGCCTCTACACTATCAGTGGTGCAGGGCGTGAAAGACATTCTGCCCCGCATTAAGTCAATTGTGCCCGCTGCCTGTGAAATAGAAATCTTAGTAGATCAATCACTCTTTGTGCGCGAATGCGTTTCAGAAGTCTTTAAAGAAGCTCTAACTGCAGGTCTTCTGACTGCCCTGATGATGCTGGCTCTGCTTGGCAGTTGGCGCAGTACTTTAATTGTGGCCACATCTATACCTCTTGCCATACTGGCTTCTATCATTGGCTTGAATTTGGCTGGTCAAACAATCAATTCAATGACCCTGGGTGGACTGGCTCTGGCAGTGGGAATGCTTGTGGACGACGCCACGGTTGAAGTAGAAAACGTGCACCGCAACATGGCCATGGGCAAAGATATTGAAACAGCTATTTTGGATGGCGCAGAACAAGTAGCACTGCCAGCTCTTGTATCTACCCTTTCAATATGTATCGTCTTTGTGCCTTTGCTATTTTTGACCGAGCCATCCAAGTCGCTGTTCGTGCCACTAGGTATGGCAGTCACCTTTGCCATGCTAGCCTCTTATGGCCTATCTCGTACAATCGTGCCACTGATGTCAAAGCATCTATTAGCTCATGAGCACGAAAGCAAAGGAGAAGGAGAAGAAGTAGTAGCACCGCAAAATTGGCTCAGCCCCTTTATTGCCGTGCATAAATTTATAGACAACAACTTTGAAGCTCTGCGAGAACACTATCAAAAATTGCTGGCGGCGACTCTTGATCGCCCCATGCTCACCTTGTTTAGTTTTCTCACCTTCTATGCCGTGTCGCTTTCGATGCTGCCCCTGATTGGCGAAGACTATTTTCCCACCATTGATGGTGGTGCCTTGCGCTTGCATGTTAGTGCCCACTCAGGCACCCGAGTAGAAGAGACAGAGCGCATTTTCAAAAAAGTAGAGAAAGCTCTGCGCCAGACCATTCCATCTAACGAAATCGAATCGATTACACAAAATATCGGTTTGCCCATGAGTGGCATTAACTACGCCTATTCCGATAGCCAGACAGTGAGCGAAGCTGACGGCGAAATCATAGTCACCCTCAAAGAAGAGCGCAAGCACAATACTGAGTATTATCAACGGCTCGTGCGCAAAATGATGCAACAGCAATTTCGTGATCTCGCTTGTTATTTTCAACCAGGCGACATAGTCACTCAAATTCTCAATGCTGGTCTACCGGCCCCCATTGATATTCGCGTACTTGGTATGCACCGCGATAAAAACTACGAAATTGCCAAACAAATCAAACGAGAGGTTGAGCGCGTGCCCGGGGCGGCTGATGTCTGCTTGCACCAGGTAGTGGATGCACCACACTTAAAATGGCAAGTTGACAGGGTGAGAGCCGAAGAAGTTGGTGTTACCCAAGAAGACATATCAAATGCCTTTTCGACCAGCTTAAGCTCAAGTTTTCAGACCAATCCCAACTTCTGGCTGAATTCCAAGAACGGCGTAGCCTATAACCTGGCGGCCCAAACGCCACAGCGCTCAGTAGCCAGCATGAGTGATATCAACCTGACCAGCATTACGCCAGCCCTGACTGGTTCTGAACAAACACCGCGAGAGCCCCAACTTTTGATGAACCTGGCCACTGCCACCAGAGCCCAGACAGCCGCTGTGGCGAACCACCTAAATGTGCAGCCGGTGTTTGATATTTACGCCGCTTGTCAAGGACGCGATCTCGGTGGGGTGGCAAAAGATATAAAGGTAATAGTCGATCGCGCCAAGGCCAATCTGCCCAACCACAGTGGCACTTTCATTTTCATCGGCGGTCAGGTGATGAGCATGCAGCTAGCTTTCATTGCCTTAATTGCCGGTCTGGCTTTTGCCCTCTTATTGGTCTACTTCTTACTGGTTATGAACTTCCAATCATGGAGCGATCCACTGATTATTCTTATGGCCATACCTGGGGCGCTCTCGGGCATTGTTTGGAGTCTCTTTGTTTGCCAGACAACTTTCTCCATTCCCGCTCTCATGGGCACAATTATGACCATGGGCGTGGCCTCTGCCAATTCTATTTTGATGATTACCTTTGCCAAAGAACAGCTAGCCGAGCATAGCGACATGGATGCCAAGGGAGCGGCACTCAGTGCCGGTTATCAACGCTTCAGACCTGTTATCATGACAGCGACGGCCATGATTATCGGCATGATTCCTATGGCGATTGGTGGTGGTCAGGGCGGTTCTCAAAATGCCCCAATCGGACGCGCTGTAATTGGCGGCTTGCTTGTGGCGACAATGTCGACTCTGATTTTCGTGCCTCTAATATTTAGCCTAGCTAGAAAAAACAAAGCGAAAAAAGAAACCACGGGGTTAACCCATGTGGATAGTTGAACTCGCTCTCAAACGGCCCCATACTTTTATAGTTATGGCCCTGGCCATTGCTCTTTTTGGCGTTATGTCCATCAAGCAAATGGCAGTAGATATTTTTCCCTCAATAGATATTCCTATTGTTAGCTGTGTCTGGACCTACACAGGCATGTCGCCATACAACGTTGAGAACTTAATCACTACAGTGACTGAGCGCTGGCTCACCTCCACTGTCAATGGCATTGAGCACATTGAGTCGACATCGCTTTCAGGCATGTCAATTATCAAAGTTTATTTGCACAAGGGCACCGATATTGGTGAAGCAGTGGCCATGGTCACTGCCATGGGCAATGCCGTACTGGAATATTTACCCGCTGGTATGACCCCACCATTTGTCACTGTATCTAGTGCCACCGATGTGCCGGTCTTGCAACTAGGCATCAACAGCAAGACCATGAGCGAAGCAGAACTTTTCGACATCGCTAACAACTTTGTTCGCAACCAGCTCGCTACGGTGCAAGGAGCCACCATCCCCTTCCCCTATGGTGGTAAGTACCGCCAGGTCATGATCGATCTCAATCCACAGGCCATGGTAGCCTGCGGTGTATCGGCCAACGACGTCACCAAAGCAATCAATTCACAAAGCATCATTGCCCCGTCAGGCACAGCCAAACTTGGCCCCTACGAATACATTATGACTCTCAATAATGTGCCGGAGAAAATTGGCGAGCTAAATAATATTCCCATCAAATCTGTTAAGGGTTCTGTCGTTTTCGTCCGTGATGTAGCCTTTGTCCATGATGGTTTCCAACCTCAGTTGAACATAGTCAACCAAAATGGCAGGCGGGCTGTTCTCTTCAATATTCTCAAAAATGGAAGCGCTTCTACTCTTGCCGTAGTTGAAAATGTCAAGCAAGTATTGCCGCGCATAAAACAAATCGTACCAGCAGCCTGCAACATTGAAATATTGGTAGACCAATCGGTATTTGTGCGTGACTGTGTCAACGATGTAATTCGCGAAGCCTGCACAGCAGCAGGCTTAACAGCCTTGATGATGTTAGCTCTGTTGGGCAGCTGGCGCAGTACTCTAATTGTTGCCACGAGCATCCCCCTCGCCATGATGGCATCGATTATTGGTCTGCACATAACTGGGCAAACCATCAATTCGATGACCTTAGGCGGATTAGCTCTAGCCGTTGGCATGCTAGTCGATGACGCCACTGTGGAAGTAGAAAACGTGCACCGCAACATGGCCATGGGCAAAGACATTGTCACGGCCATACTTGATGGAGCCCAACAAGTTGCCACACCGGCCATGGTATCAACCCTTTCAATCTGCATAGTTTTTGTTCCAGTGGTCTTCTTAACTGAACCATCTCGTTCGCTCTTTGTTCCCTTAGCAATGGCTGTGGTCTTTGCCATGCTTGCCTCTTATGGGCTATCGCGTACCATCGTTCCCCTCATGAGTAAGCACCTGCTAGCCCATGAACACGAAGGCCCAGAAAAAGAAGAGTCTCCTGAGGTTCCCCAGAAGAAGCCCGGCTTTTTCCGTTCAATATATTTAGTTATTGATGGCGGTTTCGAATTTCTCAGAGAGCAATACAAACATGTACTTGAGCAAGCTCTCAATCATCCGCGCCTCTCCATTGGGATTTTCCTGACATTTTATTCCTGCTCCCTGCTCTTGCTACCAATGATTGGTCAAGATTTCTTCCCCGCCATCGATGCTGGGCAGCTGAGACTGCACGTCAATGCCCGCCCAGGAACAAGAGTTGAAGAAACCGAGCGCCTGTATAAGAAAATCGAACAAGCCATTCGCAAATTGATACCAGAAGAAGAAGTCAAACTGATTACCGACAATATCGGCATGCCAGTCAGCGGCGTCAACTATGCTTTCTCAGACAGTCAGACCATCTCAGAGGCCGACGGTGAAATTCTCGTCACCTTAACAGAAGAACGCGCCCATCCCACGGTTTACTATCAAAAAGAAATCCGCAAGATGCTCACCCATGATTTCCCCTCGGTGATCTACTATTTCCAACCGGCCGATATCGTCACCCAAATTCTCAATGCCGGTCTGCCAGCGCCAATCGATATACGCATCATTGGCTTAGACCAGGCCAAGAATTATGAGCTAGCTCAAAAAATCAAGCGCGATGTAGCAAAAGTTAGAGGTGCCGCTGATGTCTGTTTGCACCAAGTTGTAAATGCACCACAGTTTGTCTGGTCTGTCGATCGCACCAGAGCTAATCAAATGGGCTTGACACAAAGGGACATTTCCAATTCATTCTTAATTTCGCTAAGTTCAAGCTTTCAGACAGCACCAAACTTTTGGCTCAACACCGAAAATGGTGTCAACTACAATTTGGCGGCGCAGACTCCACAGTACAAAATATCTAGCTTAGATGATATGCGCATAACAGCAGTGACCTCATCGACCTCTAGCGCTAAAGCCGCCGCTCAGACTGCCAATCAGTCGCAAGCACCCATTGTTGTCCAGCCGCCGCTCTTAACAAACGTTGCGGCTTTCGATAGAGCTGGAACACCAGCAGTGGTAAATCATCTCAATGCGCAACCAGTCTTTGATGTCTATGCCGCCTGCCAGCAAAGAGACCTCGGTGGAGTATCCGCTGAAATTGAGAAGATTTTAGCCAAGTATGAAAAAGACCTGCCCAGAGGCACCTTCCTTGTAATGGGAGGCCAGGTCAATAGTATGAAGTCGGCCTTTGCTGCCCTCATCTTCGGTCTGATATTTGCCCTGCTACTAGTCTATTTGCTTTTAGTTGTTAACTTCCAGAGTTGGCTTGACCCTCTAATTATCTTGATGGCCATTCCAGGTGCCTTTACAGGCATTCTCTGGAGTCTCTTTGTCAGCCAAACGAGCTTCTCTATCCCAGCGCTCATGGGCACAATCATGACCGTTGGTGTGGCCTCGGCCAATTCAATTTTGATGGTAACTTTTGCCAACGAGCAAATGGCTGAACACAAAGATATGGACGCCTGGCATGCCTCTCTTAACGCTGGGTATCAGCGCTTCAGGCCAGTAATGATGACAGCCACAGCCATGATTATTGGCATGATCCCCATGGCCATTGGTGGTGGCCAGGGCGGCTCGATGAATGCTCCGATTGGTAGGGCGGTAATCGGCGGCTTAACAGTTGCCACATTCTCAACCCTGTTATTTGTACCCCTAATGTTTTCTCTATTGCGAAAGAGGCCGAAGTGACAATTATCCGACAAACCAATCAATCTAATGCTAGGTCTAAAGCTAGACAGCGCAATGAGAATGGCTTAGGCAAGCTAATCATTGTCGTGATTGTGGTGGTGATAATTCTCGCGACTCTTCTTGTGCTTGGTCTAATGCCTCGCTTTGAACGTAAGAAAGACCTAGACAAAGCCACCAGTGAAACTATCGGCGCACTACCTGTAGTGCGGACAATTGTCGCTTCGTTGGCCAATGAAACTGAAAAGCTTGTCTTGCCCGCTAACATCGGCGCCATTCAGTACACCACAATTTATGCTCGAGTCGATGGCTATCTCACAGGCCGCATGGTTGATATCGGCGACCTGGTAAAGAAGGGTCAGCTCCTGGCTGTCATAGATACCCCCACTGTGGACCAAGAACTAGAACAGGCACGTGCCGATTTACTAAGAGCCAAGGCCACAGTTGACCAAACCAGAGCAAAGCTAAAAGAAGCCGTGGCGCAAAAAGCAACAGCCCAGGCCAATGTAGTGAAAGCAAAGGCCAATGTTGACTATGCCACAGTAACGGCTACCCGTTGGTCTAACTTAGCCACGAGAGGGGCAGTTAGCCTTCAATCTCGAGATGAGAAAGTACGGTTTCTCGATACAACCTCAGCTGAGTTAAAAGCCCAAGACGCTGATGTTCTGGCAGCTGAAGCAAAGATAGTAGCAGCCCAGTCACAGATACAAGAGTCACTGGCTGAAGTCAAAGCCAAGCAAGCTGAAGTACGGCGCCTTGAAGCAGAGCAATCGTTCCAAAAAGTATTGGCACCATTTGATGGCATTATCACTTTGCGCAAAGTCGACCCCGGTGCGCTGATCACCAAGGGCAGTCAGTCGAACAACTTAGAGTTATACCAATTAGCCCGTATCGACAGGTTGAGAGTCTACGTCAGCGCTCCCCAACGTGTGGCCCGCTATCTCAAGGCCGGGCAACTGGCCGAAATTACAGTACCTGAATTTGCCGACCGCAAGTTCAACGGCATCGTCACCAATGTTAGCGGTGCTCTTGACCCTAGTACAAGAACTCGGCAAACAGAAATTCAAATTGACAATAAAGACCGCTCACTGCTGCCCGGCATGTACGCCGAAATCAAATTGACTGGTGCCAGAGAAGGTAAATG
>CAJXZK010000206.1 GCA_913063055.1 uncultured bacterium | reverse complement strand
GTGATGTTGTCATCAAAGTATTGATGTCTTTTTTTACGGCCTCAATGTCGAGTTTTTTGAACTCATCGGGGTAGCTGAAATTTTTGCCCAGTGGATTACTCTGCGGTGAATTCTGGTCAAGTATTTTCAGATTCAGTTGATTGGGCCACCAGTCGCCAATCGAATAAGCTCCAAGAGCTGTGGGTTTGCGCGTGGCGTCTTTAGTGAAGCCCATCGGGCACTTGGCTGCGGTTTCTGCTTTTTCGCCGGCAGGTTTGGCCGCTTGCACTGTTTTCTTGGCACCAGGGGGAGTGTCGCCAGTATTTAGTTCTTTCGCCGAAGCACCACTGATTATTTGACTAGCCAGCAAAAGCGAATAAACAAGATTCCTGGTTTTCATTTTTATGCCCCTATTGAAGGATCGTGTGATACCAATGCAATTGCTAATAGGCTAGTGGCCTATTTTAGCTTGCCCGTTTGTAGTGAGTCTGACAGCTTTTTTTAGGTTTGTTCCGACTCGTCTTGTTGAAGGTCACCAAAAAAAGTGACCTGTACACCGTGAACTTTGAATTTCTTATCAAGGAGTTTTCCGAGCTTCTCTACTTTTTCTGCAGGCACATCAATAATTTGTCCAGTTTTGACATCGATAAAGTGATGATGGTTAGACAAATTAGCGTCGTAGCGTACTTTACCGGGCTCAGCCAAAACTTCACGCACGACTCCAGCCTCTTTGAGAGAGTTGAGGGTGTTGTAGACAGTGGCTCTTGATAGTGCCACTGGAAGTTTTCCAGATACAGCATCCAGCACTTCCTCAGCGGTTGGATGATCGAGAGTATTTAATAGATACTCAGCAATAACCATGCGCTGTGGCGTTGGTTTAACGCCATGGGAGGCGAGGACTGATTCGACTGACTGACCGTTTGGAATCATAATATCTTTAGACTAGATCTAATCCGCTTGTCCGTCAAGACGCTTTTGCATGAATTCTTTGGCCGTAGCCATTAACTGAGAAGAGATAATTGTCTGCTGGCGAGCGCTTGGTCTAAATATTGACTCTCCTTTAATTTTTCTAGCGTCTATAATCTCTAGACTTTGCCAATCTGGAGATTGTTTTAAATGGAATTGATTCCCGGTGAATTGCGTACATTACTAGTAGCTGTTTCAATCGTGATTAATTTCTGGCCCAGCGCCGTATCTGCTCAGGGGCAGGCTGAAAATGCTGCACCAAAACACAACGCTGCTAGTTCAGCTCCAGATCCCAAGAAATCGTATGAAATCAAGCTGAAAATTTTGGATGCTGCTGCTCAAGAGAAATTGCTCAATACCCGCATAGATAGCGGTCTTGGTGAGAAGTTTGGGCAATTTAGCAATATGTTTTTCGTTAGAAGCAAAATAGACACTGATACTTGTGTCGGTCTGACTTCTGACGTAGATGGCATAAGTGAGCGTGAATTGATGCCGGCTTTTCCCAGCTCATATAAATGCACTCTGAGAGAATTGCTTGATGTCATAGCCTTGCAGACAAATACTAAGTGGATTTATCGAGAAGAGAGCCAGGTAATGAGGTCCGACAGCTCTGACAAGAAGACTGCCGATGGAATTGCTATTTTCACATTTGTTGCCACCGAGAGAAAACCGCAGTTCGAGATCACACCGGCAAAAGACTGGAAGATGGTTGAACACGCTTCCTGGACCATGTTTGTGCCGCCAACAGCACCCATGGGGATGGACTTTCATGTCGGTGGCAAGCTTTCTGCTGATACACCTGAGAAGTTGAAGGAGCTGCTTAAATCCGCCCCCAGCGACGCTGCACTCGATCAATATCGACGGGTCAAACCCGATGCTACAGTCAAAGATTTGAAGCTAACTAAGATTGGACCTTATGATGCTTACTTCTTTGAGGCCGCACTGCCACCAAATGGAGTTGAAAAAATCCGCTGGCGCCAGTGGCATCTAGCTGTAGGAAATCAACTTGTTTTTGTTATTAGCACACTGTTTAAGGATAAGGACGCAAGCTTGTATCCAGATGTTGAACAGATGATCAAAACTTTTAGAGTGCGTGAGACGAAAGAAAGTAAGACTATGTGAGTGGTGCAATAGCAAGCACGTGCCTGAGGGGGAGTGCTAGCCTGCTGGCTTTGGCGTACAGGCCGAAAGTGCCTGTGCCACTAGTTTGTCTGACGGGAAATCTTCTTGCAGTTTGACCAGGGTGGGGTATAAGGCTGGATGACCCAGTCGTTTTGCCGCCTCGATGGTGAGGTGCCAAACATCATCAGCTTCTAATGCTTTGATTAGTGGATCAAGTACCCTAAGATCTTGGCAGGTGGCGAGCCCGGCGATGGCTTGGTAGCGAGTCTCGTCGTGGCTATCTTCTAATCTAGCAAATAGCGCTTCCTTAATATCTGATGTTACCGGTTGCTGATGCTGAGCGTCTAGATATAAGCCAAAGGTAGCCCAGTCACGAACGTCATTGTCTGGGTCTTGCGATAGCGTGATTAAGGTTTTGATGGCCAGCGCATCTTCGCTGCGGCCGGCAAGAGCGAAAGCTGCTGCATAGCGAGTTTCTGCATTCTTGCTCTGGGCGATTTTACCGAGGAATCCTGAACAATCGTTGATGCCGAGATGTTTGACTGCGAAAGCAAGCGCAGCGAAAACTTCCTCGTCTTTTTCCGTTGCCATCATCGCAGTTATTGCAGCGATCGCTTCTTCTTCAAAGGTCCTACCTGGGGCTCTCATCAATACCAGTGCTGCCAGTTTCCTTTCCTCGGCCTGACTACTTTCCGTTAGTTTAGTAATGGCGTCGAGAACATCTCGGCTATTGCTTTGCTGCAATGCTAGAAGGGCCGGAGAGTGCTCTAGTTTGTCGGTCAAAGCTAATTCGATTAGGTCAGCTACGGGCAGCGCTTTTAGTTCTCTGATTTGAGTAGAAACGGTTTCAATTGAATAACCTTCAGCAATTAGGGCTTTATACAGTTGCGCCCCAGGAGCTTCAAAGATGATGAGGAGATCCCAGGGACCGATTGGGTCACCTGGAGCATGCTGCTTTTCTACAAGGTCTCTAAATTTCTGGTCAAATGGATACTGCGCCATCGTTATTGTGTTCCGGCAATTTTTACCAAATGAATACTAAGAACTAGAGTCTGCCTAGCTTTCATGGCTCCTAGCTTGTTTAATATAGCAATTCTTTCTGGCTCTTTGTTGGCGCCGCGCACAATGTGCAGAACTTGGCTAGAATTTTTCGTTTACTGATCTGCAGGCTTTGGCGTGCAGGCCTGAAGAGCTTCCTCGATTAGTTCATCCCCTGGAATTCGCTCGTTGAGTTTGACTAGCGCAGGATATAGCGCGGAGTGGGCAATTGCTATGGCAGCATATAATGCGCTATTCCAAAGCTCATCTAGCTCCAGTGCTGCAATTAGTGGCTCTAATACTCTTGGATCTTTGCAAATCGCAAGTCCTTCTAGGGCTTCGTACCGCGTCTCTTCATGGTCGTCGTCAATATTGGCAAACAATGCCTCTCTTATGTCATCGCGAATGTAGGGCTGTTGCTCTAGGCCGTTGTGTAGGCCAAAAGTGGCCCAGTTGCGAATATCGTCATCGCTATCCTGAGACAGTGTTATCAGTGTTTTGACGGCGAGATCATCATCAAGACGACCACCAAGGCCATAAGCTGCTGCAGATCGAGTGCTTGCATTTAGACTCTGAGCCACGTTAGCTAGGAACTCTGAGCAATTTTCTATGCCTAGGTGGCGAACTGCATACGCCATAGCGCGAGAGGCAGAGTCGTCTTTTTCGGTTGCTATCATTGCCTTAACTGCGGCTACAGCTTCGTCTTTAAAAGTCATCCCGGGTTCACGCATCAAAACCAACGCTGCTAGTTCTCTTTCTAAAGCAACGTCACTTAAGGTCAGTTTAAGCGCAGCCTCAAGAACGTCTCTTCCTTTGCTAGCCTGAAGTACCTCTAACGCTGGACAATAGTCGAAATCATCTTGCAGCGCTAGTTCGATGAGGTCCGAAATCGGCAATTCTTTCACGGCTTTGATTTGAGCCTGAATGGTTTCGCTTGAGTATCCAGCCTTGATGAGAGCTTGAAATTCCTCGCCGTTAGGGTCCGAATATGTGATCAGGTTATCCCAACCGATCCAAGGATACTCCTCATTTTCAGCCTCGCAGAGGCTTATTATCGTGTCTCTAAATTTCTGATCAAACGGATACTGCGCCATCTAAATTTTTTGACCTTAGCGAGAGTTAGAGTCTATTTGACCTTCATGGTTCCGAGTATCTTCAATATATCAATTGTCTCCGCTGCTTTGTTGGCACCGAGCATAAGGTGCAGAACTTGATAGCGGTTCTTTGGTACGTTAACTAGGGCTTCCAACCCGTTTTCTTTATTCTTGTACCATCTGGTTTTTTGACCAAAAACTACACTCTCGCGATCTTTTTTCATCTCATCTGCCTTGAAGTTTGGGCACGTGCCGATATAGATACTCAAGGTAACGTGTGGACGGGAAAGCTCTCTCAACAGATAGCATCTAAATACTTTAAAATCCGGTCCTGGTTGAATGGAGATCATCGATGAAGGTGGCAGTGTAATCGATAGATTCAGTTCCTCGTCAATCAAAACAGTCCGGCTTTTCAGGTTTGGTGCTGCTTTTCCGGCGCGAACGGAGGCTAATATCTTTTTTGAGAGTTCTAGAATTTGATCCCAATCTTTTGCACCAGCTTCATTGACGTAAAGTGCCAGATACTGCACGGTTCCATCCTTGTTGGCAGCCACTGCGCCGTTTACAAGTCTGACATCACCAGATTGGTTGCGTCCTTTTGTGTCTTGGAGAAAAACCAGACGAAGATTGTCTTTTGAATATGTCTGAGGTGAACATGTGTACTTGGTTCCAGACTCTTTCTGCCAAGTCTTAGCAAGGTTGTCCACATTTTTGGAAAAATTTGAACCTGCATATGCATGCAGTTCATTAGCCATGAGCACTATTTTTTTGCTTTTGATTCAATAACAACTCTGGTCTCGCTGTCTGTGGCTTCCGGCGCAGACATAATATTGAATTGGCGTGGTTCCGTCTTAGCAGATTTAGGCATGTTTACTACTAATCTACCACTTAGTAGTTTCACTTCTTGGTTGAGCGGGAGTTGCCAGGGCTCTGCGCTTTGGGCTGAGGGCCCGGCCAAAATACAAAGTGCCAAAGCTGCGATCATGGCTCTGATCATTGTTTCATTTCCGTTTTGCTTGCGCTCTACTTTCGCTTTATTTTCGCTTTACTTACGCTTCAATCGGGCTACGAAGAAACCCGAAAAGTCATGACGTGATGGCAAGAATAATGCGTAACCCTGGGCGGCTTCTTCTTCTAAGCCCAGCTTACTGAGCGAATCATTGATAAAGCAGGCGCTGATATCATCGCGATCAAAGTCAGCGCCGCTCTCATCATTGAGAAACCACTCAATCATATCTTCGTTCTCTTCTCGCTCAATCGAGCAAGTGGAATAAATTAGGGCACCGCCTGGTTTGACCAGTTTAGCGGCGTTGGTGAGTAAGGCCTTTTGAATGACATTGACTTCGGCAATGTCTTCTTCTTTTAGCTTTAGTCGTATGTCGGAGCGCTTGTTAATTACGCCGGTTCCCGAGCATGGTGCATCAACTAAGACTTTGTCTACCGGTGGATGTTCGTAGGTGGTGCCATCGGCTGTATAAGTTTCGATGTTTGTCAGCCCAAGGCGTAAGCGATTTTCCTTAACCATATTCAGTCGCTTTTCGTGCTTGTCGATGGCAATGATGCGACCTTTGTTATTCATCAATTCGCCGATGTTGACTGTCTTGCCACCAGGGGCAGCACAAAGATCAATGACAACATCGCTTGTTTGTGGTGCCATAACTTGGCCAACAAAAGCTGCGGCTTCGTCTTGCACCGAGAAGATGCCATCTTCGTAGCCCGGTAGCTTTTCAATCGGTCCCTTGAGACTCTTTCTCTCAGTGATAACAAGACATGTCGGCACGAGCATAGAGCGCTCAGCCACGACACCTTTATCGAGCAATAGCCGCTGGTAGCCTTCGGTTTCCATGGCGATGTCGTTGACACGCACTGTCAGTTTTGCTGGAACGTCGGACGCTTTGAGAAGTTTTTCTGTTTCTTCAGCGCCAAAGCGCTTTAACCAGCGCGATACTAGCCACAGTGGCATAGAATGACGCTCTGCTAGTGCAGCCGCCAGTTCTGCACCTTCCAGCTTGCTCATGTCGACGGGCTCTGCGATAAGTCTGCCTTTTTCAATATTGCGAATATGAGTGCGCAGTATGCCGTTGACAAACTTTGAGAGACCGACGTGACCAATCACCCGAGCCAGTTCAACAGCGGTATCAACGACCGCACTGTGTGGAATATCAGGCATTGATTCAATTTGGAAGAAAGCAATGCGTAAGAGATTGAGCAACGGTGGCTGAATCTTATCGATTGGTTTGCTGGCCACAGCGCCTATGGCTTTATCTAGATTGTTCTTGTTGCGCAGGACACCTTGCACCAGCGCAGTGATAAAGGCCCTGTCTCTTTCAGATAAATCATATTTGCTGCCATCAAGAGCATTGGCCAGAGCAATGTTGGTGTAAGCACCTTTCTCTTGTACTTTAATCAAAACTTCTACAGCAATTTTGCGTGATGATACTCCACGTTTGCGCAGGTGTGAATCATTCTTTTTTAGAGCAGGTTTCGGCTCGCTATTTTCGCTCATGTAAGACACTCACCTGTTTCCAATCTAACGCCGTTTACCCAGGCTGCCGCAGCCAATTTGGCGCGGTTTGCCGGTTGCACTTCAAGCAACTCTAATAATTTTTTGTCGCCACAAAGTACAAAAACTTTGCCGTCAGCTTTGATAATTTCGCCGGGCTTGCCACTGGCTGCTGCTGATTGATAAAGAGCACTGCTATCATCCAGCATCTTTGTTTTTACTATTTTTAGTTCGGCGTCTCTGAAATTAGCCACGGTAGCTGGCCATGGTGTCAAGCCGCGTACCAGGTTGTGAATTTCTTGGGCTGGCTTTTTAAAGTCAATTTTGGAAATAGCCCTTGATAGCATTGGTGCCAGGGTGGCTTTGCTGTCGTCTTGTCTTTCCGGCACGAGAGTCTTGTTAATCAGTGCTTCCACTGTTTTGATCAAAAGGTCAGCACCGACCTGCGACATTTCAGTGGCTAGTTCTGGCGCGGTCATATCTGGACCAATAGCAATTTCGGCTTTGAGTAACATCGGGCCAGTATCGACTCCAGCTTCTGTATACATTGTAGTGACACCAGTAACAGTGTCACCATTTATCACGGACCAGTTGATGGGGGCGGCGCCGCGCAATGTTGGTAAGAGTGAGCCGTGTACGTTGATTACACCTAAAGGCGCCATCTCTAAGACATTTTTCTTGAGAATCTGACCAAATGCCACCATCACCAGTAAGTCTGGTTCAAGTGCTTTCATGGCCTCGACTGTCTCGGGTGAGCGGGCCAGAGCCTGCGGCTGAAATACTGGTATGCCGTGAGCTTCTGCCAATACTTTAACTGGCGGCATCTCTACTTTCCCACCACGACCCTTGGGGCGGTCGGGCTGGCAGACTGCGGCGACAACTTTTAAGCCAAGCTTTTCTTGATTTTCAATCAAGCTGGCAAGAGTAGGTACGGCGAATTGAGGAGTGCCGAGATAAATGACTTTGAGCATATAGTTTAAAATCAGTGGCTAACAGACTGTATAGTGTATCTCGCCGCCGAGAGAAGCAAAAGTGAACTCGTCTAACACTTCAAAAAGAGTCTCTTTCGGCCTTGATGCCAGGGTCTGGCTTTTGGCGCCTGCCTGCATTTGGCTCACTATGTTTGTGCTGGTTCCTCTTGTAATCTTGTGGGTCTACAGCTTCGGTGGCCGTGATTTGCTGGGTCGGGTCACCTTTGGCTTCAGTTTTGATAACTATTTGCGCTTTGTAAATGGGCCTTATTTATCTGCTCTTGTGCGCTCAATTACTCTTTCGACACTGACAACGGCATCAACCCTGGTGGTGGGCTATGTCTTCGCCCTTTGGTTAGCATTGTTTAGCAAGCCTTCTCTTCGCAACATCTTGCTTCTACTTATTGTTTTGCCCCTGTGGACCTCTTCACTTTTGCGCATTTATGCCTGGATAACGATTTTGCGACCGACGGGTATTCTGGCTCATTTATGTTCGGCTTGGGGTTGGCAGATGCCGCCACTGCTTTATACGCCTTTTGCTGTCTGGCTGGGAATGGTATACAACTATTTGCCATATATGATTTTGCCGCTCTACACAGCCATTGAAAAAATTGATATTAAGCTAATCGAGGCTTCTCTAGATTTAGGTGCTAGCCCTCTGCGCACTCTTTTTAAAGTGTTGCTGCCTCTCACCAGTGGCGGTATCATCGCTGGCTCTCTAATGGTCTTTATTCCATCTCTGGGCGATTATGTTACCCCCGACCTTCTTGGTGGTGGCAAGTATATGTATATGGGTAATTTAATTCAGAATCAGTTTCTTACTGTGCGCGACTGGGCCTTCGGTTCGGCCGTTTCAACAGTGCTGATTATTATTGTCTCTGGCGCCGTCTGGGTGTATATGAAGTATGCCGATACTAGCGAGATTGCCTGAGCATATTCTCTAATGCTAGCCCACATTACCCGGTTTGATTTTGCGGACGATGCTCAACATGCGCTCGTAGTCCGAGCGGAACAATTGAGAAATGGCGCGACCAGCTTCAATTAGATAAGCGGTTGAGGCTTGCTCTGCCTCAGCAGCCGAATCATAAGTTTGCGCTCTTGCCCTCGCTGCTTCTCGCACACAAGCGGCCATCAGCTCGTCGGCTGGAACACTAGTGACACCATTGAGCAAGCGTAAAAATTCGAATTCGCTCGATAATTTCAACACTTCTTCTTGGCTGGCACTGTAGACAAAGTCGTGCACTTCCGGCGGCTGTGGTGGCAAATGTTGATAAATTGCCTTGTCGCTCCAATCTAAATAGCCAACAATTTGTGCGTGTACTTCGGTTTTGAGCAGGGCAAAAATATGGGGCTGCTCTACTCTTAACTGGTCTCTAGTTAACCCTAGAGCGCTTGGTTTGTGCACGCTGTCGGGCGGATTAGTAATGACATTGAAGACAATGGCGAAAATTGAAATGTCGTTTTCGGGTGAATCAACTCTGACAAAACTACCAAAGCGCGGCTTAAGCACTTTGCCGCTGGAGCCAACGCTGCTGCCCGCGCTATTCTTAATAGTCTCCGCCACAAGACCAGTGATAGAAGAAGTAAGCACTTCTGCCAGGGGGCTCTGAGGCACAACCGCAGTTTTGCTATCGCTCTTCTTAGTCAGTGGCTGGAACCTCTTTATTGGGCTTGAAGTTCTCTACTGCTTCATCATCTGGAATGGCACCAATGGAGGTGCTTTGATTGACGATAATAGAAGTCTTGCCAGAATCATCGGCAATATTTACTGCTACTTCGGCGTCTTTCAATGTGCCGCTGATGGTAACGAGATTGCCCATGGCTTCGTTCTTTTCGATATTCCAGCCCTCGGCCTTGAGTGCCGTTTCGTACCAGGCGGCTACTTTTTCAATTGAGTCGCTACTGGATAGATTTAAGTAGCGAGAATGATCGTTAGCATCCTTGTCATTTTCGCTAGCTGACTGCGAACCACTGGCGATGGCACCAGGATAGACAAGTTTCTTTAAGTCATCTGGCACGGAACCTTTGCCAGCTCTCGATGTCTGACGCATGCCGCCTGAGTTGAAACTTACTTCTTTGCCGTCACCGCAGCCGCTCAGTAGTGCAATACTGCTCAGGGCGCACAGGCTAATTGCTAGACTGCTAACAGCCAGCTTTGCTGATGCTTTTGCAAATAGTTTAGAAGGCAAAGATTTCATAGACTCCATTTTTGAACAATGGCAATTACAACTAAAATTTTGAACTAGATAATTACACCAATATTCTAGCCGATTCTCTATGCACTAATTTTGCCTCGCGCCCGCTTTGAGGCGAAAAAGCCTTCGCCCAGCATATGTACGCTTAAAACTGTGAAGCAAATCAGTAATCCCGGTATGACCGCAGCCCACCAGTTGCCGGCAATGAGGCAAGACTGGGCATCTTTGAGCATGCTGCCCCAGCTCGGAGTGCTTGGCCCCAAACCTAGACCAAGAAAGCTTAAACCAGACTCCATAATGATAGCGTCGCTCACTAAAAGCGTGCCCTCAACCACTGCAGTGGTGGCGAGAGCCGGCAAGAGGTGCTTGCTCAAAAGTTGGGCAAAAGAGCTACCGAGGGCCTGAGCGGCCATGAAAAAATCTTCCTCTTTGATTGCTAAGACCCTTGCCCGGGCCACTCTGGCCGATTCACGCAAGGTAGTGGCCGTGATTGCCATGATGACAATGAAATAGGGCAAAAGCCCGTCGGTGTAGCTGGTTACCCCGAGGGCTGTAAGCAGAAATGGCGGAAAATGTTCCACTAGCTCTGGGGCAGACAAAATTGAACTGAGGGCCAGCAGGAGAATAATTGATGGCACGGCTAAGAGAGCATCGACAAGCCGCATCATCAGGCTATCGATTGCTCCGCCTGCTAGAGCTGCCAGGGCACCCCAGAGGTTGCCGAGGGTGACAGCCACAAGGGCCGAGCAAAGGCCCACCGAGAGAGAGCCAAGGGCACCGTAG
>CAJXZK010000205.1 GCA_913063055.1 uncultured bacterium | reverse complement strand
CGAAGCAGCTGTAACAGCCGAAGTGCAGTCACTGGTAGCCGAGCTGGAAGCGAAGCACGAAGGCGAGACAGTCTTGCTGGTTAGCAGCAACGGCCGGCTGCGCTATTTTCTCAAGCTCATTGCCGGTGAATTTGAACGCCGCGTAGCAAGCAAGCAATTCAAAATGGGCACCGGCAAAGTAAGCGTATTAAATGGCCATACAAACTATTCACTCTTAGGCTGGAATGAAGACCCCGCCGCACTTAAAGACCTTCTTTGTGCCGCCACTAAAGCATGATAAAGGGCGTCAAGTTAATCGACTTTGACGATGTGCCTCACCATTTAAAAAGTGAAGCCCAAGAGCTAATCGAGGCCCTCCTTGCAGAGGCAAGCAGCCCAAAGAGCGAAGAGCCCTTGCTCATTCACATGTGCGGCATTCCCGGCAGCGGCAAAACCACCTACACTCGCCAATTTTTAAATAGCACTAAATCTTTCAATCTCGTGCAATTTGATACGGTAATGGAAAAACTGACAGGCTACCAGCAAGACTGCAAAAAGCTGGGCATTGAAGCGGCCTTTCAGCGCTGGGAGCTACCAGCCCGTGCCATCGGCTACCACCTTCTGCAGAAGCTTGTGGAGGAGCGCCGCAACATTTTCTTTGACCACAGCGCCACGAATAGAAAGCATCTAGACTTGATCAAAGCCATCCAAAATCAGGGCTACCAGGTAGAAATGCATTTCATTGGCTGCACGGTAGACGAAGCAACCAAACGCGTCAAAGCTCGCGAAGCCACAATTCAAAGGCATACCCCCTTGAACCTAATCAGTGAGCGCAGCCAGCTCCTCGACGAACTTTTGCCTCACTACGAACGCTTAGTCGATAGATTCTTAAGGGTAAGCACTTGATATCCCGGGAATCTTTCTTCGCCGCCCTTCGTCATAGCCTAGAAAAGGTAATACAATCTACTTGGTTCTCAGGGGATGTGGAAAGTGCAAAACAATCGGACAGTTAGAGCCTTGGCTCTTACAGCAGCAACTCTAAATCTATTGAGCTGGGCTAACTTCTCAAGCTCGGCGGCAATCGCCCGGCAAGACTCAAGACAGCCGCGCTATGCCCCGCAAGCGAGCACTAGCCACATTGAGACTATGGACCCTAAAAACGTTCCTGAATTCCCCCCCAATCAACCAGCCACAGCGCCAAGCCGCTCTTACAGCTCGACTTCAGGTTCGCGCATTTCCACCCAAGATAACCAAGGCTCAGGCACAGCCTTGAAAGCAGATGCTTCTTCAGCCTCGCTGCCAGTGCAAACCCGCCTTAAACTTGTGCTAGAAACATCGGTAGATGCCAAAGCTAGCAACCCTGGCGATTTATTCGAAGCCCACGTAAAAGACGACTTGTTCTATGGCACCAGCCTTCTACTAGCCAAAGGCAGCCTGGTACGCGGTCGAGTATTTGAAGTTACCAAACCAAGACTACTGAGTCGAGCCGCCAAGATTGGCTTACGCCTGGAACAAATAGTCACTCCCTCTGGCGAAGTTATTCCCCTCGATGCGGCTCTAGAATTTCAGAAAGGCCTGACCAATCAAAAAGGTCAGCTCGACCCCGGCACTAATTTCGGCACCCGAGTAGAAGGCAACGTCCGCGCCGTCACAGGCATGTCTTCAACCGGCACCGCCCGCAATGCTTTGATTGCTGCCAACGTTGCCACTCTGGGTGCACCTGCCATCGCCACTGCCATTGGTGGCTCAGCCATCGCTATTTTCCGCTCAGGAGACAATGTCAGCTTAGCCCCCGGCCAAGAGCTAGAAGTGCAGCTGACCAATGATCTAGGCGTGCAAATTAACTAGCCTAGTTAACTAGACTGGCTGACTAGACAGATTAACTAGACTTGAATCGGTTTACGCTTTCTGGTTTTCACCAACATCAAATTGGATGAAAATGCTTTGTTGGCTGGCTCTAAGTTAGTCGCTCTGGTGAACTCTTCTTCGGCCTCTTCAAGATAGTTACGCTTGAGATAGATAACCCCAAGGTTATTGTGTACCCAGGCATTTTGGGGCGACAATTTGAGACAGATCTTCAACTCTTTCAAGGCTTCGTTGAGCTTGTTCTGCTTAATTTGCAAATTAGCTAAGTTATAGTGCGCCGACATCGAATTGAAATGCAAATTAATGGCCTTGCGATAGGCATCTTCAGCCTCTTCGTACTCGCCTTCTTTGGCGAGTAGCGAACCCAGGTTGATGAAAGCTTCCATATAGTCGGGTCGACGATCAACGATGTACTGATAGCGTTCAATTGCTTCTTTGTTGCGCTCTTGCAATTGGAAAATAAGCGCTCCTTGATACTGAGCTTCCCAATACATAGGCTTAAGACTGAGCGCAATATTGATTTCTCGCAGAGCATCACTAAATTTGCCCTGCCGAGTTAAGCGCTGAGCCTTAAACAAATGGGGCTCAGGATCTCTTTGCTCTGGTGGCACCGCCGGTGCAGTTAGTTCCCGCAAGTGTGCTTCTTTTTTCTTCTTCTCTTGTTCATCGCGATATTCGCTTTCTTCCATCTCTTCGGCATCATCGATGTCTTCTTTGCGCCGCGGGTACTTGCGTTTTTTCTTGGCGGCTGCGGCCTCATCTTCCTCTTCGCCTTCAGCATCGGTGGCCTTGGCCTTTGGTTTAGCGGCAGCAGACTCAGCTTCGTCGGCCTCATCTTCTACCTGATCGGGAGCCATCTCGACACTCTTAGCCGGGCTCTTTTTCGCTGGCTCATCAACGGCATCTTCTTCAAGAGGAACAGCTTTAGGTGCAGCCGGAACAACCTTTTTGATTGGCTCAGGAGGCTCAGTGCGAGGTGCCTCTTCAGCACTCTCTACGTCTGCACTGTTGTCTTTAGCTCCACCTGGCACCGGTGCAGCCGGGGTGTTACGAGCGGCAGGGGCAGCAGGCCTTTTCTGCTCTAAAGGTTCAGGTGGTTCTGTTCTAGGGGGCACTGGCGCTCCAGTCTCAACGCTTGAACCGGGAACCGGGGCTTTGGCTGCTTCAGTAGTGGCTTCTGATTCAGCCTCTGACTTAGCGCCGGAATTAGCTTCTGGCTTAACTTCAGATTCTGGTTTAGATTCTGGTTTAGATTCTGGTTTAGATTCTGGCTGAGAATCAGCCTGTGGTTCAGTTTGTGGCTCAATGCGGGGTCCGGGCGCAGCTTCGGGCTTCGACTCTGGAGCGACTGGCTTGGCCTCAGGCTGGGCCGGTACTGGCGCTTCTTTCTTCTTACCAAAACCAAAGTGGAACTTATTTACCGCCGGGGCGGTCTCTTCTGCAGGCTTGGCCTCAGACTTAGCAGAGTTGGCCTCGGGCTTGGTAGATTTAGCCGCTTTTGGCTCGCCCTTGCTTTCGGCAGCAGGCTCATCTTTAGCCTTTTTAAAGCTAGGCATCTTCAAAGAAAGGGCCATGGCTGAAGGTGGCGAAACAAGGGCACTTAATTCCCCACCAATGGCAATCGACACTGATAATGACAGAAGTAGAGCTTGAGCCCTGCCTGATTTCAAATTGGAAGACATAGAGAACCCTGATAATCGGTTAAATACAGCGAAAATAGCAAAACTACGAAAACTACTAATGTACGGATAATGCCTTATATAATAGCGATGTTCTCAATCATCACTGTGAAATTGATCACATGAGAAATCAACTTGAGACCCTTACTTTAGTTATCTAAAGGTAAATCACGTTTAAGTATGCGCCTCAACAACAAACATAACTTTCCCGGCAAGCTTTTCGTAGTTGAAGGCGTAGACGGCTCTGGCAAATCGACTCAACTCGATTTATTGCGCAACTGGCTGGAATCAAAGGGCAAAAGCGTAATATTTACCGAGTGGAATTCTTCAGTACTAATTTCCAAGACTATTAAGCAAGCGAAACGCTCGAATTCACTGATTCCAACTACTTTCAGCCTGTTACATGCCACAGACTTCGCCGATCGTCTGGAAAATATTATTATTCCAGCCCTAAAAGCTGGTCTTATTGTTTTAGCCGATCGCTACTGCTATACAGCCTTTGCCAGAGACGTAGCTCGCGGTGTTGACGCTGACTGGGTACGCAGTCTTTACGGTTTTTCCATTCGCCCCGACGGCGCTTTTTATTTTCAAGTGCCGGTAGAAGTTTCGCTAGCTCGCATCGCCAATAGTCGCATGCCGGGCTACTATGAATCTGGCATGGACGTTGGCTTATCAGCAGACCCCATGGAATCTTTTCAAATTTTCCAATCTCGCATCATCAATGAATACGACAAAATGGTAAGCGAATATGGCTTCCACACTATGCCTGCGATAAAACCAATCCACGAACAACAGATGCTATTCCGCGAAATCGCCACAACTTTAATCGGCTAGATAATAAGGCTAACAAACTAAGGCAAGACAATGACTGAAAAAGGCCCTAGCAGCGGCAAAAGACCAAAACATGAATACCCCGGTAAGCTTATTGTGCTGGAAGGCACCGATGGCGTTGGTCGCACCACCCAGGCCCAACTATTGCAAAGCTGGCTGAACATCGAAGGTTATGGCGTAACCAGAACTGACTGGAAGTCATCACAACTGATGACTCGAGTGATCGACAAGGCCAAAGAAAAAAATGCACTCAACACCATAACTTTTTCTTTGCTTTACGCCACAGACCTGGCAGATCGCCTGCACAACATTATTATTCCCGCCCTAAAAGCTGGACACATTGTTATTACCAATCGCTACTTCTATACGGCTCTGGCCCGCGATGTAGTTAGAGGAGCCGACCCTTCATGGGTGCGCGAGCTTTACAGCTTTGCCGTGGAACCAGATCTTGTTGTTTATCTGAAGATGCCCCTAGAGCCACTTCTGCGCCGCATCATCACCACACGCGGTGGCCTCGACTTCTATGAATCAGGTCGAGACATCGGTATGTCTAATGACTTGTACCAGTCGTTCAAGCTCTATCAATCACAGATTCTTTTTGAATATGAGCGCATGGCCGAAGAGTATAACTTTCAGACCATCGCAGCTGACGACCCTGTTGAAGTGGTGCAAAAGACTTTGCGCAAAGAACTTGCCACAATTTTGTCAGACCGCAAATTGCATACAAGCGTTTAGCTGAGCTAGTGTTTAGCAGAGTTAGAACTCAGGCCAATTAAACAGGCTTGCCTTGACGGGCTTCTAGCAAAATCGTCACCGGGCCGTCGTTCAGCAAGCTAACCTTCATTTCTGCGCCGAAAACCCCTGTGCCAACGTTTAGACCCTTATTGCGCAGCTCCTGACAGAAGTGCTGATAGAGCCTCTCGCCTTCAGCCGGTGCAGCAGCTTGGGTGAATCCAGGCCGACGCCCTTTCTTCCAATCAGCCAACAAGGTGAATTGTGAGACAACTATCACCTGGCCGCCAGCTTCTTGCAGAGCAAGATTCATTTTGCCATTCTCATCTTCAAAGATACGCAACTCAGCCGCCTTGGTAGCCAAGTAGACGCTGTCAGCCTCACCATCGCCTTGTTCTACGCCCAAAAGGATGAGCAAGCCGCAGGCATGATCACTACTTGACTGGAACTGGCTAATAACCTCTCCGTTCACCGTAACACTGGCACGTGAAGCTCTCTGTAACACTGCCTTCATAGCTTGAAATCCTGTACTGGTCTGAGTATTGAACAATTGGGCAGACAAAATTAGCACTTAGTCACGATATTTCTTGACCGCCCCCTCGAATTATCCCATCAAGTCGTTGTAAGATATCTTTGCGGGGTGGAGCAGCCTGGTAGCTCGTTGGGCTCATAACCCAAAGGTCGTAAGTTCAAATCTTACCCCCGCAACCATTTAGAACATTGAAAAGGCCGGTCTTAAGCGACTGGCCTTTTTGTTATTGGGGTTAATCCGACGGATAGCTTCAAGGATGCTAGAGAAATAGTTATGGCACCATCGAGTAGGGTCAAAATTTTATGGGCGACCTTGGCTCTGCTACTAGCTCTAGGCTCATACATACTTACGATTTTGTGGCGCGTCAGTGTTGCTGAGCAAGCATTGTACGGCCGCAGTTGCCTTCTTCCTGTTTCACTCCAGTTTAAACCTATCGAAGATGAACTAGGCACTGTCGCGACCTTCGGGGACAATTCGTATAGCTTCTACCAACACGGCAAGATTGTGCACGTGCACAGCCAATTAGTTAATGGTTTCCAGCATGCTTACGGATCGGCACTGGCAGCCTTTGAATTGGGCATCCTTCCTGCTGATTTATTATTCCGTGCCAATGAATATGCAGAAGCGATTTTCTCGGGTCGATCAGGCAGTCAGCCCTTTTATCTAGATGCGCGCAAAGATCTGTCAAATAATGCTGTCGGTCGTACTATTGGAGAACGAGCCAGAAAACTCGGTCTAAGTCGCGCCCCTGCCGACAAATACATGAGAGAAGAAGTGCTAAGGGCTCTGGAACAAGGTCAAGTCTTCAGCCACTGGCGCGATGCGCGCGTTCCGGCCTTGTCATCTCTAGAAGAATATGGATGCCCGGCTTTATCTCAAGTTATGGAAACGCACGGAAATATCTTCCGCATCAAAGATAAAATGCATGTGCAATAGAGAAGAGACTCACTGAAACGCATGATTTACACCGAGGGGGTTGGGAACGAGCCTCTCATCGCCCAAGACTTTCGGGACTTTGGAAAAACCCATCCCAACAATATCCCAACTTTTCCCCGGAAAAGATTGGCATGATAAGACAAGGGAAGCTTCGACTTATCAACAGTTTCTAGTATTGAAGAGAAAGATATTTACTCTTGTATTTCGCATCAACTGATTTAAGAACTTTCAAAAGTTGCTCTTTGGTCGCCGTATTATGGCTTACAAAAAAATCAATCCACGGTTGTCTAAATGCTCGAATATTTTTCACGGTGCATAGCTTTCGCGGAAGAGCCCGAAAATTCTTGTCGTTGAAAATTTCATCCTCGCTGAAAATGTTTGGATACCGCTTCAGTACTGAAGCCGGTATGCCTCTGAGAATTATTGCTTTATTTGCAATATTTTTATTCTGCGCAATGACTTTACTCAGAGACTCAGACTTAGGTAGTTGAATAAATCCAACACGAAGTACCCATCCAAGTCCCTGCGTAGCTGTAGCTGGTTGTTGAACAAGAAAGAAATCGATCATTGCGCCTATGATTTGAGGATCACCATTTTCAGCTTCATCTTCGGTAGTTAGTTTTTTTAACATTCCGGTCATAGGGTCATAGGCACCCGTGACAGTGCCTTTTAAGTTGTCACTGGCTGTGAACTCAGCTTCCTTTTTCCAATAATTCATTGGCTCATAGTAATCGTTTAAATCAAACGGTACTGAGGAATGAGCCGCCAAGTTCACTGAACAACTCAACGCTAATAGTGTTGAAAAAAGGGATGTTGCAAATTTGACTGTTTTAGACATGGTAACTAGAAGTCTCCGTATGCAATCACTCTTTTAAGGCTTGTAATGCATTATAGACTTGTTGGAGCTTTTAAACAGAAAAGCGCGGGTACAGAAACCGGATCTGATGCGGAAACAAACACGAGATAGATCTTAAATCAAACGATAGCTGTAACAAAGATCGAAAAGTTCTCCCCGCAACTCGTCGAGTTCGTCATTCTCCTTAATCAGTGGCCGGTCATTTGAGCACAAAACAATATCATTGAAAGATCCCATGCCGCCGTAAAGAGCCAGAATTTGCGAGGTAGCGTACTCCGGGTTCTCCTCGATCTCAGAGGATAATTTCTCCATCGTATCAGCCCAATCTTCGCAATCCCCGGATCGCAGGAGATTGACTATCTTTTCCAGAACGGTTTTCATGCGCGCGATATCTGGTGCCAATTCAACATCCCTCATGCAGGCTCTCGATGGAATATCTAGAGCGATAACCGCCTTCATTGTGGCATAAGATACTAGTCAGTAAGTTAAAGCAAATAGGGGCCTAAATGAGAATCTGGCAGCGCAGATATTTCTATGAAGCAATTGCTTTCACCGGGCCATTTCTTGTTGTAACCGCCGCAGTAACCGCCTTGTATTTAGTGTTCGGATACAAGGGCTTTTCAATTCTCACTGGGATATTTGCAGGAACAGGCGCGGGATTCATAGGACTCCTATTCTGCTTTGCATGTAAGCTCCTGAATAAAATCTGTTTTGGATCCGGTGATAGAAAATATTAGCGATAACGAAATCAATTTTTGCTCGCCGCAATGCCTCTCCGCGATCGCCTATCGCGCATCGGTTAACTCTTCTCGTCTGCACCGCATGCGGTTCTACCAGCTGCTGACACTGAAGGCAACTGACGTTTTCGCGCGGAAATTTGGTCAATTAGAGTAAAGAGGGGAATGGCACAAAAGTCGAGATAACCAAACCTGTATTCAAATAGACCCTTTCTGCCTGAGTACTCTTACAAGAACATCTCAGCTAAAATATATGGCAAATCAAAGCCTGGACAAATAGCGTGCCTGAAACCTGGGAACTCCTGAAAACCTGCGCTGAGAATGCAGCCGCCAATAAGCACTATGAAGACGCGCAGAACTTCATGTGGCAAGCTATAGACGAAGCGGCCAAAGGCAAGTCTCTACTAGTCGTAGCTCTATGCCTGGACTACTTAGGCGATCTTTACTACCAGCAGAAGCAATTCGCCCATGCAGAATCGATCTACAACGACTGCCTGGATAAACAGATAACGGCTCTAGGGCTTGATCATCCCGAGCTGTCGTTTATCCTCAACAAGCTCGCCCAATGCCAATGTGTGCAAAACAAGCTAAAAGAGTCAGAAGATAGCTTAAAACAGGCCCTGCTCATAAACCTCATAGCCCATGGCATAAACCATCCGCAGACCCGATGGACCATAAAAAACATGGAAGAACTCTATCAGCATCAAAACAAAGTATTTGACATACAATCAATCAGCAGTTGGGGAAATGTACCAGCCCCAGAACCATCTAGAGCGAAAGAAGCCTTAATTTGCAAGACCTGCCACCGCCCTTATCAGGGAGCACAGTGCAGCACTTGCACCCAACTGCGCATGGCCGCCATACCCAGCTTTGATAACGAACTAGAGCGACTCGCGGTGGTATGCGCCACTAAAGATATCAGAGCCGGATCGATCATAATCTTGAGTTCCGTTCACATGGACTTTCGCATGGTATCAAAGGCGGACTGCTTGAAAAATGTCAACCACGCGCTCGGCAAAGCAGCCAAATACTTATTGAGAGAGGGGCAAGCTCTAAAGGCTTCTGATTTAGAAGAGCCTTGAAGTGGTCACAGTAGCAGCAAGAAGCACACTCTGGATACTCTGTTGAGTATGTTGCTCAAATAATCTTTGTGAGAAGCATCGCTTCAATCACAAACCTCATATCCCAGCTCGCCAGCGAGCTGTTTGGCGTAGTCTATTTCAACTATCATGGTGACCGTCCGGGCTAGATTCATCTTTTCGAAAAGATGCTTGATTATCGAAGTATCTGGCAGTCCTAACAGCTGAGCCAATTCTTTAACGGTCATACACTTATCGATTTTGACTCGCTTATTCGGATTATCGTCTCCTAGCTCGATTGCTGTCTTCATGAGTTACCTCGGTCATTGCGAAAGAGCGAAGGTTTCGGCCAATTCATTTTGTCCATGTTTTTTACTGAGGAAATTGCAAGGGCGTAACGCCGCAAATTCGCATCCTTTGACTTAACCGCTTTCTCAATGTACTCGTCCAGAAGTGGCGAGTGAAGTACATCAAGGCAATTTAGGGCCACCATACGGCGGACTGTTTTTCTTGATTTCCACAACTTTAGAGCCTCCACCTCAGCCTCTGGCCACCCTCCAGACGCTAAAGTAACAAGAGCCTCTTCACGAATCGCTTCACTGGAATCGTTCTTAAAGTAGAAGAGTGCTACTTCCATCTCAATTAACTTGCAGTGTCTGGCGGATACCAACATGTGCATGCGCGCGCCAAGATCAGAGTAAGGCAGAAGCATAAACTCAACCCTCTCCGATTCAGGAAGAACAGAGAACAGTTTATGATGACGCCAATCACACCTACATGCTTTCGCCACCAAATCTTGCTCTGCGTCCGACCAGCTGCCAGCTAGCTTAGTTCTCAGAAAGCTAACAAAGGCAGCTGAGAGCTGCGACCACCCAGTATAAATTTCGGAGGCACTTGCAGGATTCTCATCCTGGCTATGTATCCACAATTCAACTTTTTCAATTTCAGAAACTAGATATCGACTCTCTGGCGTAGTTATCAATTGTGCCGCTCACTCCATAGAACTAAACTCCAAGTTCAACCCCGGTAGACTTTGCTAGTTTTTCCAGCAAGCGGTTTTGGAAATCTGTATCCAAAACTTTAGCGTGAGGCTCAGTACGCTTCGTGTGATACCAGTAGCCTCCGCTTGTTAGCGCCGCTGGTTCATCACTCACGGCCAGCCACTCCTGTGTAAGGTGCCCCTGTCGCAAATCGTCAGAAGCGCTGGGCCCGCCCATCTTGGTTGGTACCCAACCTGGATCAACAGCATTACAAAAAACGTGCGACCATCTTCCTGCAATGGCAGCAGAAAATGCAGTGATCAATAGTTTGCTGTCAGAGTAGCTAACTGATGAAGCTTTAGTATTCCAATCTAAATCTTCAAATTTGGCTCTGCCGCTCGTATGCATGCCACTACTTAAATAAATCAATCGCTGCGGCCGATGCATTAGTGCCGTCAAAACATAAGGAGCCAAGACATTTACG
>CAJXZK010000204.1 GCA_913063055.1 uncultured bacterium | reverse complement strand
TAATGATACGGCGACCACCGAGATCTACACCTCTCTATTCGTCGGCAGCGTCAGATGTGTATAAGAGACAGGCTCAAGCAACTCTAAGTGACCAGGCTTAGTGAATATTTCAGACAGCGGTACTTGGTGCGCTCTGTGAGTTCCCTCGATTTGCACGCCATCAACTACTTTTGGACCAGTCCAGCCTTTGGGCGAGCGCAATATGATCATGGGGTAGCTGGGGCGGCCGGCAAAACCGTTGGCGCTGTCACTTTTGATTTTTCTGATGTCTTCCAGAACTTGGTCCATGGTGGCGGCCATTAGCTGGTGCATCAAATCGGGATCACTACCTTCGACAAAGTATGGTTTATAGCCATAGCCAGTGAAGAGTTGTATTAGTTCTTCATCGCTCATGCGGGCAAGAACAGTAGGATTAGCGATTTTGTAGCCGTTCAAGTGCAAGATCGGCAAGACTATGCCGTCGCGAGCTGGATTGACAAATTTGTTTGAGTGCCAGCTTGTGGCCAGGGGGCCGGTTTCTGCTTCACCGTCACCAACTACACAACAGGCTATTAAATCGTGATTGTCGAGTACGGCGCCATAGGCGTGTACAAGTGCATAGCCCAGTTCTCCACCTTCATGAATCGAGCCAGGAGTTTCTGGGGCAACGTGGGAGGGAATGCCGCCTGGGAATGAGAATTGCTTGAAGAGCTTTTGCATGCCTTCAGCATTTTCTTCTATCAGCGGATAGGTCTCGCTGTAGGTACCTTCTAGATAAGTGTTAGCCACTAGTCCTGGGCCACCATGGCCGGGACCGGTGATGTAAATCATATCGAGGTCGTGTTTCTTAATTACTCTGTTGCAGTGCGCGTAGATGAAATTGAGCCCAGGAGTTGTGCCCCAGTGACCAAGCAATCTAGGTTTAACGTGCTTCAGCTCTAAGGGCTGGCGTAAAAGAGGATTATTGAGAAGGTAGATTTGGCCGACAGAGAGATAGTTGGCAGCTCTCCAATAAGAATTGATTTTTTGCAGTTCTTCACTACCTAATGGTTTTGCTTCTTTCAAACTAGGTGTAGCTACGCTGGCTGAAGCCATAATAAATTCCCCTGCGCAGATGCGCTTGCTTGGCTGGATGGATATGCTAGGCCAAATTATATAAGGCCTGACTCTCTCTTGATCGCCATTAGCAGCGCGTGTGAATTAATTCGACGGTAAGCAAGGTGCTTGCTGTCAAGAGGGCTGCTGGTTGGGCGATTAAAAACAGACTAGAAAAGTGCTTGCACAAATAGGGCTGGGTCAAAATCACGCAAGTCTTCCATTTTCTCACCAAGACCAATGAGCTTTACCGGTATCTTTAACTCTTTGGCAATGGCGAAGACCACGCCACCTTTGGCGGTGCCATCTAGTTTTGTTAAGATTACTCCGGTCAAGCCGCAAACTTCAGAAAATACTTTTGCCTGCTGTAGCCCATTTTGGCCGGTTGAAGCATCAAGAACCAAGAGTGATTCGACATTCATTCCTTCGGCGTTTTTCTCAACAACTGAGCGAATTTTTTTCAATTCTGCCATCAAATTGGTTTTATTGTGCAGACGACCAGCGGTGTCGACGAGCACTACGTCATATTGTTCTGCTTTGGCTTTCTGTAGCGCTTGGTAGACAACAGCACCTGGGTCAGCACCATCCGGCAGTCGCACTATGTCAACGCCTGCTCGCTGCGACCATATTTCAAGCTGTGACTCGGCCGCCGCTCTGAATGTGTCTCCCGCTGCCAGTAAGACTTTTTTTCCTTCGCTTTTAAAGCGAAAGGCAAGTTTACCGATGCTGGTGGTTTTACCCACGCCGTTGACACCGACTATCAAATAAATGTTAGGCACACCGGCTTTAAAGCTAAGGCCGCTTTGAGCTGTCTCACTGAGCAGGCTGCTAAATTCTTTCTGCAAAAAGAGATCAACATTTTCACTGGTCCAATTTTTACCGCGAGACTCTTTGCGCAGGTGTTGCACCAGAGGCTCAACTGTGGCTAAGCCCAAGTCAGCTTTGATCAGTCGCTCTTCTAAGCTTTCAATGTAATCTTCGTCAACAGGGCGGTGGCTCTTCGTTTGAACTGCTGTTGCCGTACTTGCTAGCGGTTCGGCTTGCGATTCGGCTTGTGGCTTGGGCTCTTCAGCTAAATTTTGAACTGGCGAGACTGTCTCTTGTTCTTCGACAGACTCTTCACTTACTTGCTCTTTAGTTTTTGCCAGTACAGATTTGAGTTTGTTTAGGGTTGTGCCCCAAAAGCCTTTGCGTTGGCTATCTTCACCCATGTTCGTCCTACCTTATTTATTGATCTTGGCCAGCGTCATCGCTGCCAGTTGATTTCTCTGCATAAGCACGTCTTCTGGCTGAACGTCTTACGGCTTCTGCTTCTTCAGCTAAGTCAGCAAGGACACCATTGATAAATTTGGCTGCTTTTTCATCAGCAAATCGGTGTGATAGTTCAACCGCTTCTGATATGGCTACGTTTACTGGAATGTCGGCCATATAAAAAGCCTCTGCACAGGCCAGTCTTAGAATATCTCTATCAATCGAAACCATGCGTTCCATACGCCATTGTGTGCGGGCTCGCTTGATGTACTCGTCGATGATTTCTTTGTTTTCGATATATGTCTCCACCAGGCGGAAGACAAATTCTCGAACATCATCTTTATAAGGTCGCTCGACCAAGAGCTCTCCGGCGTGGCCGCATTTTTTGCAATTAGTTTTGAAAAGAGTGCTGCTCGCTGACAGGGCCATCTCAGGAATATCAAGGGCCTCTGAGATCATGTTAATTGACGTTTCAAGAGTGCTTAGTTGCTCTCTGATCTGCCCTGTGGTCATCGGCACAGAACTCAGCTCAGTGGTCTTGGCGTTATCAATCTCAAGGCTATCTAATTGATTTGAGGCCCGCAGCACCATGGCATTGACGTCTTGAAGATTCTGCTTGGCGTAATCCACAAGCATGTGGATGGCTCTATCTACTAGCTCAGTGATCTCAACTTTAGCCAGCTTCTCCATGTTCTTCGGGAGCTGGGGCATTACTATAATTGCCAGTTCACGAGCTATTCGCCGTGCGCTCATTTGGGCCTCACTTTTAAGGGTTCGATTAGAGGCAACGAAATATATTGAACATTCGAGGCCCCGCAGCACACATGTTATCATGTGGGCCCAGCGAGGCAGGCATTTGAGAATTACCGGTGGTCAGTTGCGAGGCAGGTCTGTAGCCTGTCCTGACGGTCTAGACGTGCGTCCCACGTCTTCTAAAGTGCGGCAGGCTTTTTTTAACATTCTAGGCTCACGAATAGATGGCGCCTTATTCCTCGACTTGTTCGCCGGCTCTGGCCTGATGGGCTTTGAGGCTCTTAGTCGCGGCGCTCGTGCTGTAACGTTTGTTGAGGAAAATAAAGCTCAAGCCACTAGTATCAAGAAATCTAGTGTGATTTTTAAGGTGCCAGCTGAAGCTGACGTGGTTATAAGCGATGTAAGGCGAGTTTGGCCCCACATTAGCGTTACTGGGGCAAAGTACGACATTGTTTTTGCTGACCCGCCCTACAAAAAGGGTTATGGTAAGCAAATTTTGGCTGGGCTAGTGGAATATAAGTTATTAGCGCCAGATAGCCTGGTCATAATCGAACACAATCGCGACGATCTCATCGAAGTAGACGATGGTAGCCTAATGAAAGTTGATTACCGAGAGTATGGTAAATCGGCTCTTAGCTTTTTTAGTTTTGACTAATGGTGCCAATGGATAGCGGTTCTCAAGAAGATAAAACGAGCGATGTTCAAGGGCAGCAGGGCAAGCGTTTGCGCCTTGCCAATGCCACGGCGACGCGGTTGGCTGCGGTTGCTTCTGAGCGGGCAGAGGCCCGAGATAGTTCTCTGATAGAGGCCACCGGCCATGTGCGCATTGGTGATCTTTTGATGTTCTCTGGATTGGTCTCCTCTGAATTCATTCAAACTGCTTTGCGTAACTTTGAAGAGAAAGGTTTGCCCTTAGGTAAGGTGCTCACACTTTCTGGCTATATTACTGAAGCCCAGCTTCGCTGTGCTCTTGATGTTCAGGCCCTTGTCAATGAAAGACAGTTGCCTCTTGATGTAGGTGTGAAGGTGCTCACTCTTGCTTACAAAGAGTCGGTGCCATTAGCAGAAGCATTTGAGCGCTCAGGAGTGGTGCAACCGGAAGATCATCTCAGTAACAAGCTTGGTCAGCTTGTGCTTGATGCCCAAGTTGTAGATCTTCCCATTTTAGAAAATGCCCTAGAAGTTAATCACCGCACTGGTTTGCCGCTTGGCCATATTCTTTGCTATCGCTCTGTTATTTCGCAGCAATTACTCGAGACAGCATTACTGGGCCAACAATTGATTCGCCGCGGTTCGATTTCTCGCGAACAGTGTGTCAAAGCAATATCGCAAGCCCATCTACGGGAAAAAGCATTGATGCAGTTGCCTCACAATATAGGCTTCAAGAAATCGATGCTGCGAAATTCGCCAAGAATTGGTGAACTCTTGTTCGAGGCTGAGCTAATTGGTGATTCACAATTACTTGAGTCATTGCAAAATTCGCTTGCTACCGGTAGACCATCGGGGCAGTGTATGAAAGATGTCTGCGGCATGGACCCTGTCTACATCACGGCTACGGTAGAACTGCAAGAGATGATTGATAACGGCATGCTCACCACACCTCTTGCCGTAGATACTTTTGTGCGCATGAAAGAGTTTGGTTCTGGATTCCTTCGTGCATTAGCTGAGGCGTCAGTAAGTCGTATCGTCCTTAATCCATCGCGAAGATTACTTGAGCTGCTCAATGAAACTGGCTCTTATTCAATTGAGATAGCCAAGCTTCCAGCTGAAATTCTTGAGCGTGTTGAAGTGCATTACAATCAATCGATTGAAGTTTGTCGTGCTCTTGTTGCTGCCAATATTGTAGACCAGCATGCTATTTATTCTGGCCTCAGGTTAATCTATTTGCTCGAAGAAGAACTATTGACTGAAGAGCAAGCATTGCTAGCCCTCGACATGGCTTGCACGACGCCATTGCCGGTAGATGAGGCTATTTTCCGCCTTGGTTGGAAAAAGAGAACTCGACTGCGCGAAGAGTAAATTAGGTTTTTAGCTGGAACAACAGTCTATTGGTGGCACTTCCGATTCTGCTTCTGATTCTGATTCGGCTGGCACCACATCTGGTGCTATAGGCATCTTGCCTGTGGTGGTGGCAGGGTATTTTAGTCTTTCGTGGTGCAGGGTGCGCCAGACGCGGCAGAAGCCCGCTCTTACCTTTTGCATCTCTTCATAAGTAAGGTTTGAATCTGCTAACTGGCCATCATCCCAGCGATTTTGAAATACTTTATCGAGAGCGATTTCAACTTCTTCATTAGTCGGATTTTGCATACTGTGTGTCACGGCCTCTGAGACATCAGCTAGCATCACAATTGCTGTTTCTTTTGTATCTGGCTTTGGTCCAGGATAACGATAGAAGTTGGCGTCGACTTTTTCTACACCATCTCTCAAGCAGGCCTTGTGATAGAAATAGGCCATTAGGGTCGTGCCCTGGTGCATTGGTATAAAGTCTTGTATGGCCTTAGGAAGGGCATACTTTTGCGCCAGAGCAATGCCATCGGTGACGTGAGCCAATACTCTCGCCCGGCTCTCTTCTGGTGTCATTGAGTCATGCGGATTGGTGGCGCCTAGCTGGTTTTCAATGAAGAATTTGGGACGGACCATCTTGCCGATATCATGATAAAGAGCACCGGCTCTAACCATGTTGGGGTCGGCGGAAATCGCTTTGGCTCCCGCTTCAGCTAAGTTGGCAACAGCCAGGCTGTGTTGATATGTGCCTGGAGCATTTTCTTCCAGGCGGCGCAGCAGGGGCTGATTGGCATCGGTCAATTCCGCTAGCCTGTAGGGTGTGATTAGACCAAAAATATTCTCTAAATAAGGAAGGCTGCCAATCGCCAAGATCGACGAGGAGATTCCGCCAAGAAAATCGATTCCGGCTTGTCTGCCAAGCATATGCCAGGAGGTAATCGACATGTTCAAGGCACTGACTGTCAGGTCACCAGCTACTTGACCGGCTGCAACGGCAAGCCCGGTGCTAATGACAGCATTGCGTTGCCTGGAGTAGGTCCAGATGGCAGCAGCTGAGGCGAGGCAGTGAGCAAAAATGTTGCGCATATCAACCAAGCGATCAACAGCGATAAGCATGATCATTGGTACCGTCCAAACGATGGCAACACGTGGCCCGAAGAATATAGTAAGAATTAGTGCTGCTGCTGGAATTGGTACGAATTGCGGATAGGTTTTGCCGATGATTGATGCCATTGCGCACGCTACCACGGCCACGGTGAACATCAAACCAACTGAACTGACAGAGAAGAAGTGTTCCGGTTCATAGGTATAGAGGAACAGTGCCACTAAAGTAAGGGCAGCAACTAGCGAAATGCCAATACTAAAGATAAAAGGCCAGCGATTGACGTGGGTTATTCCTAGGGCTTGGAGTATGTCTAATTTGTCTCTGGTGATCATGGCGCCACGGGGCACCAAAAGTTCTCCCTCGGCGACACTGCGCATGATTGGCTTGATTGATTTGACAACTTCTTCAGCCTTGCTCTGGGTAGATTTGTGGTCAATAACCAGGTTGGGCTCTAAATTTCTTGCCAGTATTGCCGCTGAAACATTCTTCAAAGCTAAAGGCATAGTGTCTGGGAGAAACTCTTCTGCCATATCGACCCAGGCTTTCTTGTCAGAAACCGGGAAGCGCTTGAACTTGTTGGTTAAGCGTTGGGCACTGGAGATAATTGCTTTTTGATAAGCGGGAAAGTCTGTGGGTTGAACTGACAATGCAGTTAGCAGCTCAGCTCTCTCTAATTGAGTAGTTTTGGGCAAGTTTGCAACGATAGAGCGGCGCACAATCAGGTCAGGTTTTAACGAGGGTAAGACTTCGCTCTGCTCAGCGAAAATCGCATCTGTGCTCAGTAGCATGTCTAATATGATGGCAGCATTAGGGCTTTCGATTGCAGGCGTAGATTTCTTGCTATTGCGTTTGCTCCCTGTTTTGCTTAGCAGAGCAGGGCCAATCGGGATGAGGCCGAGAGCCTGGTATTGAGCAATGCGGTTGAGGCTAGCCTTAATTGATTCAAGTGATGTTTGGTCTTGACTGAGCTCGACTTGAAAGACTGGATAGACAGTTTGCTTGGCAATTGCTATGGCCTTCTCGGTCTCGCTGCGATCCACAACTGAGATTGCCTCTGGGGCATAGAGATCATGGTCAGCGACATCTGTCACTTGCAAGCCTGGGCTGAATATATGAACTGATGTCAGGGCGAGAAAAAGGCAGGCAAAACCGACAATCCCAACGGAGAGCCAGCCGACAAAGGCTTTACTGCTGGGGAAAATATCGTGTTGACCAACTTCGAGCTTGGCAGTGTCTGTCAAGCTATTCGCTTTAGTCTCATTCACAGTCTTACTGATTCTTACTGTTAAAGGGGTGGGAATTCCTAACACTAACAATATTACTCTGTTTTGCCTGAGCTGTTAGAATTTTGTCTGCTTTTAGCTATTACAAAGGGGCCTAAGATGATATTGGTGACTGGAGCAGCTGGTTATATTGGCTCTCATTTCGTTCGCTACTATCTCAAGCAAAATCCAGATTCTGGCCTGGTTGCAGTCGATAATTTGGGCCTGGGAAATGTTCTTTCTCTCGATCAAACCAACCCTAATCTACATTTATATAAGGTCTCTATCGGCGACAGAGCTGCTGTCGACAAGATTTTTGCAAGCCATAAGATCGACGCCGTTGTACATTTTGCTGCCAATGCTTATGTCGGTGAGTCGCAAAGTAAGCCGTTCAAATATTTTGAAAACAATGTTTGCGAGACCCTGCGTTTTCTGCAGTCAATGCAGCAAGCCCAGGTGCAGAAAATAGTCTTTTCATCGACTTGTGCCACTTATGGCAACCCTTGCTATGTGCCTATCGATGAAAATCACCCCCAAAAGCCTATCAATACCTATGGCAGCACCAAGCTTATGATTGAAGAGGCCCTGCGTGCTTTAGCTTTGTCTGTGCAAGTAAAATATGTTTGCTTACGCTACTTCAATGCCGCTGGAGCTGACCCTGATCCTACAGAGGGGCAAGAAATAGGAGAAAGCCATGAACCTGAATCTCATTTGATTCCACTGGCTCTCTCGGCGGCCTTGAACAGTGATAAGAAGAACCAGCGCTTAAAAGTTTTTGGCGACGATTATGCAACCGCTGATGGAACCTGCGTGCGCGATTACATTCATGTTAACGATTTAGCTGAGGCCCACTGCTTAGCTCTAAAACTACTGAACTCAGATAGTTTCAGTGGTGATGTGGAAGAGTCTAATCGATTGGGTCTTGCTCTTAATTTGGGCACAGCCCACGGTGCCTCGGTGAAAGAGGTTATAGCCGCGGTTGAGTCAGTTACAGGAAAAGCGGTGCCCTATGACCTGGTGGCAAGACGGCCAGGTGACCCACCATCTCTTGTTGCCGACTACACTAAGGCAGCGCAAGTGCTTGGTTGGCAGCCAAAGTTTGATCTCAGACAAACCGTTGAGAGTGCTTACAATTGGGAACTGAAGCGTCGTTATTGATTTTGAGTATTTTTTACTCTAGTTCGGCGTCGACATTGAGTGTGCTCTTCACTTTGTAGATGCGCTTGCCTTGCGACTCGTGATAAGTACGCATCATGATTTCGGCCTGTAGGCCCATCAAAAGCAGTTGCATGCCCATGAGGAAGAAGACTGCCACCAGCACCGGTAGTGGTGTCTCAATGAAAGATGTGGCGTAGCCATATTTCAGTACGACCATCCAGCCGAAAATCAGCAGAGACAAGATCCACGAAGCTAGACCGGCTGTGCCGAACACATAGATTGGCTTGGTGAAGTACTTGGCCATAAACTTAACTGTGATTAAGTCTAGGACGACCTTAAAGGTGCGCGAAATACCGTACTTAGATTGTCCGAATTGGCGGGCATAATGGTTTACTGGAATTTCAGCCACCCGAGCACCGAGCCATGTGGCATAAATTGGCACGAAGCGGTGCATTTCTCCGTAAAGTCTGACGTCTTTGATTACTTCTTTGCGGTAGGCTTTGAGTGAGCAACCATAGTCGTGCAGTCGCACGCCGGAAATTGACGAAATAATCTTGTTAGCCGTCCATGACGGAATCAGGCGCAGGAATAATTCATCTTTGCGCTCTTTGCGCCAGCCGCTAACCACGTCATAACCTTCGTCGAGCTTGTCGAGAAGACGAATTATGTCGGCTGGATCGTTCTGTAAGTCTGCATCCATGGGGATAATGACGTCGCCTAAAGCGTGATCGATTCCTGCGGCTAGTGCCGCCGTTTGACCAAAGTTGCGAACAAAACGAACGACCTTGATGCGAATATCACCAGCTGAAATTGCCTTGAGCTTGTTGTATGACTGGTCTTTCGAGCCATCATCAATAAGGATGGCTTCCCAGGTACGGCCGAGTTGGTCGAGAGCGCTTACTAGTTTCTGGTAGAGCAGCTCGACGTTTTCTTCTTCGTTGTAGACTGGAACAACAACCGAAATTTCAGGAACTGGCCCAATACCCATGTGAAGCGGCATTGATTTTTTGTAGATAGACTTCTCGTAGGTCAGCGGATCGGCGACAATCTTAGTGTTAGCGACAACTGGCTGATTATGACTTAGACTGGATGGGTCAGAATTAGTAGTCGTGGCCGACCCAGTAGTTGACCCCGTGTTTGACCCCGCATTTGACATAGATGCTGCAGTTTGAATGGTATTCATCGCAAGTATATCCCTGACATATTTTCTGAAATTGGACGTGCCAGACAATCATAATCAACTTGGCCAAACAAACACCTTGATTACTTCTCATCATCCTCCTGATTACCTACATTAAAGAGCGTGAGCGATTTGCATTAATGACGATCATAAAGACCAGCGATCCTGCTCAAGGTGAGCCCCAACCAGAACCACAGCAGAGCTTACAGCCTAAGGCTAAGAGCAAAGTTTCCGCTTCGCCTTCCTCAGGTCAGAAAAAATCTGAAACTATAGAAGAAGTTAACGTAAACCGAAATCGTCGTTCTTCGTTACTTTCTGGTCAAGAGAATAGCGCTGATCAAAAATCAGACCAGGCTGTTCGGCCTGACAGCTTGCAGGAGTATATCGGCCAGACACGCTTGAAGGGCATGATGAATATGTCTATCTCGGCGGCTAAGTCGCGGGGAGAAGCCCTCGACCATGTTCTGTTTTATGGCCCCCCTGGTTTAGGCAAAACCACCTTGGCCCGTGTTATCGCCAATGAAATGCAAGCTCGCATTCATATGACCTCGGGCCCCTCTTTAGAGCGTCCACGCGACATTATTGGTCTAGTGCATCAACTAGAAGAAGGTGATGTCCTCTTCATTGACGAAATTCATCGTCTCTCCCGTGTGGCTGAAGAGCTGCTTTATCCGGCTATTGAAGATTTTGTAATTGATTTGACCACGGGCAAAGGACAGGCTACTCGCACTATGCGCTTGCCCTTGCCCCGTTTTACCCTCATCGGTGCCACCACGAAAGCTGGCATGCTGTCGAATGCTTTGCGAGATCGCTTTGGCTTTGTTTGTCGCCTTGAGTTTTATGATGAAGCAGAGTTGACCAAAATTGTGGCTCGCACCGCTAAGATTCTCTCAGTCGCCATGGAAATTGAGGC
>CAJXZK010000203.1 GCA_913063055.1 uncultured bacterium | reverse complement strand
ATACTGTACCCCAGTATAGTATCTATTAGAGTTCTCTCATGCACACTAAAAATGACAAGAAAAAGTTGCTTAACCGAGTCAGTCGCATTCGCGGTCAGCTCGACGCCATCGAGAGAGGGCTGGAAAAAGACGATGACTGCTCAAAAGTACTGCAGACAATTGCAGCCTGTAGAGGAGCCATGAACGGCCTAATGTCAGAGGTCTTAGAGGGCCATATCTTGTCACACTTAGTTGATGTCGACGACCCCAGCCAGCCGGAAAGAGTCGAAGCTGCTTACGATTTGGTAGATATTGTGCGGAGCTATCTAAAGTGAGCACCACTTCCGTGCAGCACGAAACGACAGGTTCATCAGAACATGCCATCGATACTAAAAAGAACTGTGCGAACCTCACCCCTGAACAACTGACCTTGTGGGCTAGAGTAGAGCGTGAAGATCTAGCGCGCATAAAAATAGTTGCCGCACTGATAGCAAGCTCTTTTGCCATGAACTCTCTTGGTGATTTAGCAATTGCTATCGGCTCCTTCCACAGCTTAGCAAGTAATCTAATTTTGCTAGCCGCTGGCATAATTGGTAGCAAACCAATTTTCTCTGAAGCGAAAGAAGCAATCGTAGAAAAGCGCATGAACATGGAACTTTCTATGGTAATCGCCTTGACCGCAGCTCTTGCAATTGGTGAATTTCTCACGGTTGCCTTAATCATTCTCTTTGTACTGATAGCTGAAGAAATAGAGAAGCTCACTTTAGAGAAAGGAAGACAATCAATCAAAAGCCTTCTTGGCGATCTTCCCCAAACAATATCTATAGAAGACCCTAGCAATGGCACCATTACCAATATAGATGTCAACACGGCACACCCAGGACAGATAGCCGTTATCAAACCAGGCAGCCGCATTGCTATTGATGGTGTGGTTGTTTCAGGACACTCCACCGTCGATCAATCAAGCATTACTGGTGAAATGCTACCAGCTATAAAAACTAGCGGCAAACCAATCTATGCTGGCACAATCAATCAATCCGGGGCGCTCCGGGTAAAAATTGAATCAACCGGTAGAGAGACTGCTTACGGCAAGCTTCTAAAAACAATAGAAGAAGCAGAAAAGTCACAAGCTCCAATCGAAAACATAGCCGACAAACTTGCTGGCTATCTTGTCTATATTGCTCTAACGTGGGCGGCAGTGACATTTTTATGCACAAAAGACTTGCCAGCAACAATCTCAGTAATCGTTGTTGCCGGAGCTTGTGGAGTCGCAGCCGGCACACCACTGGCGATACTAGGAGCGATTGGACAGGCGGCACGTGCCGGAGTTATCCTGAAAGCGGGCCAACACTTAGAAACACTAGCTAAAGTGCAAACAATAATCTTCGATAAAACCGGCACACTAACCACAGGCCAAGCAGCTGTAACCAAAGTCTTAACCACAAAAGAATTTACTCAACAGACCCTGCTCTCAGCCGCTGCGACGTGCGAACTTTATTCAGAGCACCCACTGTCAATTGCAATCAAACTTAAAGCCAGTGAAGACAATGTCAGGAAAGAGGCACCAGAACATTTTAGCTACTTGCCTGGCCGAGGCATAATTTGTCAGCTACAAGGTCACCAAATAATATCTGGCAACCGAAAGCTTTTGGCAGAGAACAACATCGACTTCAGTGCTTCAGACTCACTCACAGAGGACTTCAGCAGCGGCGAAACAGGAGTACTGGTAGCCTTAGACAAGAAACTTGCCGGGTTGATTTTAATCGCCGACCAAATTCGTCCAGAAGCCCATGAAACAGCTGTGCAACTCAAAGCCTTAAACATTCGAACAGTTCTCTTAAGTGGCGACAGTGAGCAGGCAGTAGCAACCATCGCCAAGCAGGTAGGCATCGCCGAATACAAGGCTGCCATGCTACCAGCAGAAAAATCAGCCTACATAAAACTCGAACAGAGCCGGGGTCAATCAGTGGCAATGGTTGGCGACGGCATTAATGATGCCCCTGCCTTAATCACAGCCAACATTGGTATTGCCATAGGCTCTGGAAGCGACATAGCACTAGAGTCAGCCGATGCAATGATTGTCAAAAACAACCTTCTTAACTTAGTAGACACCATAAAAATTGCCAAGCGGTGCTATGGCATCATCTGGTTTAACTTTATTGGCACCATCATAGTTGACCTAGTCGGCATGGGCCTAGCATCTAGCGGACATTTAAATCCACTAGCAGCAGCGCTTATACACGTTGGCTCTGAGCTTCTATTTATCTTCAATTCAGCGCGGCTCTTGGCCCCAAGTCGAAAACAAACTAACGAAACAGCGAAGCTCTAACCAATCGATTTTCCAGCAATATTGAAATTCCACATGAAAGGCTGTCTGTTGGTGCCATCTTTGCGATGATAGCCTTCATATTTTAAGTGCTTGTCTTCAAAACTACCAATAACAGACGAAGCTGTAGCAACGCCAAAGGCAGCCATGCCAACGTACTTCGCTTGCGGCACCTTGCTCAAAATGCCAATACTAAGTGCCAGACCACCGGCGCCAAAACCAATGTCTTCAGCGGCCAGGCGACCGTGTTGCGATTTAAAATCACCAGCGCTGGCAGAGCTGTAACTACTCAAATCAGAGGGCAAATCAGTCAAACGCTTCAAGCCATAGAGTGCCGGAGCGACGCGATTGACATAAGGCAGCATACTGCCGCCAATCATGGCATCAACACCAAGGGTCTTAACCGGATTAATATCAAAATCGCTTTTTTTGGAATAGTTAAAAGCAAACTTGCCATTGTTGCTGAGCAACTCCGCAACTTTGTCGACTGGAGTAGCCAAAGAATGTGAGTCGCCGGCAGTATCAGTTACCACGCCAACTAAGCGACCGTTTCTATCAACCTGCATACTGCCTGACTGGCCGGGCAAAATGCCCTGGGTGCTGGCTAAACGCTGGCCCAAAACATAACTGGTGGCGTCTTGCTGCAGCTCTTTAATGCCTGTATCAAAAGCTCCCTGCAAGCCAGCAAAAGAACTAGCACTTCCCATTTTGAGAATATTCTCGAACTTAGTTTGGCCCAGCACGGTTCCTGCCGACATCACTTTCTCTTCGTTCTTCAGCCCTGGCGTACCCAAGGTGAAAATCGTTTCGCCGGTCAAATCTCTGTTGGAGCGATCTAACTCAATTGCCCGACTAGGATCTGCTGCCAACCCTTCAACTTTTAGTAAAGCTAAGTCATTAATATCATCGTAGTTAGTAATACGAGCATCAAGCAGCTCACCGGTAGGCATTTCAACTTTTACTGAGGTTGAATTCTTGACCACATGGCCCGCTGTAACAATCTCATCGCCGTTGCGCACAAAAAAGCCACTGCCAGCATCCGGGCCCGTGCCTCTTTCAGTCTTAATTTTGACCGATTTGCCTAGAAGATCTTTGTAGGCATCAAGAACCAGCCCTCGGCCACAATATTCATTGTGCTCAACGCCGCCACCAGGCTTAATCTCGGGCACAACTTTACAAGAATCACTATCACCGACCATGACGCACCTGGCTATGTTCTTAGTTCATACCCAAATCATAGACAATCGCCACCCCGCGGTCTTTGGGGAAATTACGGTCAAAACTAAGCACCTGGCAGCAACAGCAAGAATTAAGCTGTCAAAAATTGCCGCTGTCTACCAAAAGGTTAAAGTGGCCGCAGGCGATAGCCCACTCTTGAGATGTTTTCAATGACAGACTTGGAAAGGTCGTCGCTTTCGTCAACTACCTTACGAATACGCCTGATGGCCACTCTCAGACCTTCTGGGGTAGCATCTGAATCGTACTGCCAAACCCGGGACAAGAGAGTATCAACACTAAAAATCTCATTGGGGTGACGCATTAAAAATTCAAGTAAAGCAAAATCACGGGGAAGCAAGCGCAGCTCGTTCTCGCCACGGGTAATGCGGAATTTAGTCGGGTCAAGAGTCAAGTTGCCATGCTTGAGAACATTAGACTGAGAAAGGGGTGGACGCCTCAAGAGCGAGCGAATGCGAGCGGCCAACTCTTTAAGATTAAATGGCTTAGTGACATAGTCATCGGCTCCAGAATCAAGCCCCTGCTCTTTTTCAGCAATCTCGCCTTTGCCAGTGAGCATGATTACAGGAGTGTTTCCTCCAGCCGCCCGAAAATTCTTGAGAATATCGATGCCAGCCATTCCAGGTAAATCCCAGTCGAGCACAATTACGTCGTATTCAGTCATTTTCAAAGTGTCATGACCATCGAGGCCATCGTTGAAGGTCTCAACAGTGTGGCGCTCAGCGGTGAGGCCATCACCAATAGTCATAGCCAGGTCTACATCATCTTCGACTAACAGTATCTTTGCCAAGGTGGAGCCTATCTTTGAAGCAACAATTTGAAGCGCAAATCACAAGTAACTTCTACTGTGACAATATATCGTCTTGAAAGCCGTTTTGAACAGGGCTTAATTGACTCAATCTGTTTTAGGCCGTGCAGCAATGGGGATAAAAGTCACATGCGCTTGCATCTTTCGCTAACATCCAAGGTTCTCATCTTTGTCTCCGTGCCTCTCCTGATTCAACTGGGCTTAATCACCTCACTTGCATCCCTTCAGAGCCAGGCCGAACAAGCCCTGAGAGTCTCGACCCACAGCGGAAAAATATCAGACGCAATCAACAAAATCTCCAACGATGTCTTCGAGATTTTCTCGGTATACGGCAATGAAAAATCATTGGAAGAGATTAGTTTTGACACAAGCACTGCCCAGCAAATGATGGAGCGCATCCATGCAGACTACGACGTTCTGCGTCAATTAACCCAGGACCAACCAGAAATCACAAAAGCGATAACGACCTCAGAAGAGGCCTCGAACCGCTGCATGCGAGTGCTCAAAGACATCAAAACTTCGTTTCTTAAAACCGGAGGCGAGGGCCGAAACGACCGCAAGGTAATGTGGCACAAGCTCCGCGATGAAATGAAGGGGATTCTCTACAACGAGCTGCTCAGTATCGGTGATGAACAAAAACGCCTTTCTCAAAAGGCCCCAGAAGTGCAAGCAGAATTTCGCGAGAAAGCACAGTCAATCATGATTGTTATTGGTTTATTCGACTTAGCGTTGGGCTTGGCTCTAGCTCTATTTTTGACAAAGGGAATTACTACAAGACTGCAGCGGGTTAGCGAAAACACTTACAGGCTGGCCAGCGGCATGCCACTGCACAAGGTAATGCGCGGCAGTGATGAAATCGCCAGACTTGACCAGGTCTTTCATAAAATGGCCAGTGAAATCAAAGAGGCATCGCGCAAAGAACGAGCAATTGTCGAAAATGCCCGCGACTTAATTTGCACCATCGATACCCAAGGTCGCTTTCTCGCTGTCAATCAAGCCGCTGAAGCGTTTTTTGGCATTGAGCCCCAAGACTTGCTTGGTAAACACTTCATTGATCTTGTGGTCGGCTCAGACACCAATAAAGCCCTAGACTATCTAGAAAACCTCAAACAGAGCGACAACTACAACGCCACCCCTCTCGAAATCGAAATGAGAAGCAGTGCAGGCGCTACAGTAGAGACCCTGTGGTCGGCCCACTGGGCAGAAGAGGAAAACTCATTCTTCTGTGTCATCCACGATATGACCGATCGTCGCAAAGCAGAAAAACTCAAACAAGAAGTAATGGCAATGATTACCCATGATCTGCGCACGCCACTTTCAACTATCAATAATGTCCTCGATTTTTTCGAAAATGGCACCTATGGAACATTTGACGCCAAAGGTCGCAACTATGTCTTGATGGCAAAACGCAATGCTGATCGCATGGTTGCCCTCATCAATGACTTGCTCGACATAGAAAAGATCAAGTCAGGCATGATGCAGCTAGAAATTGATACGGTGTCACTCAATCGTTGCTTCAGCAACTGCCAGGCAGCAAGCCTGGGCTTGGCAGAAGAAATGTCAGTAAAGCTAGATTTCGAGCCAACAGATATAACAGTAGCCGCCGATGAGCAAAGACTAGACCGCGTGCTTTCCAATCTTGTAGCCAACGCTATCAAATACTCTCCGAAAGGAGGAACGGTAAAGGTTACGGCTGCACAACAGAGAAACTCTGTTGCTGTAAGAGTAGAAGATCAAGGTCCAGGTATCCCCCCAGACATGCTAGAAGCTGTCTTCGAGCGCTTTCAGCAAGTGGGCGGAAGCTCCAAATCAAAAGGTGGCTCCGGCCTCGGCCTTACTATATGTAAGGCCATCGTCGAAATGCACGGCGGCAAGATCTGGGTAGAAAGCCGCGGGCAGGGCAGCTCATTCATTTTTACCCTGCCAAACCAGCTATAAAGTCGAACCGGCTATAGAGCCGGAACAGTTATAAAGCCGGACTAGTTATAAAGCAGAAACATTCTAATCACAGTTCAGTAATAAGTTTCTTCTAGATTTGTTCTCGTAGCGCAGGCCACACCGACCGCAAGAACCCCCAAGTCGATGAACCTGCCGAAAAAACAAATTACTAGAGGTATTGAATCATGGACAATGTAAAAAACTTGGCTAAAAGCGAATCTGTCGACAACTTTGCCGCCAATAGCGCAGAAAAACAAGCAGAAAAATTCGGCAATATCGCTGTCGATTCATGGAATCAGATAGGACAGAATTCCAAAGACGCAGCTGGCAAAGCGAACTTAGGTAACAGCAAAGATGGTCTAACCAAAGATGGAACAGCACTGACCTTTAGCGATCCCTTCAAGAAAAATCTTATGGAAAATCCATTAGAAGGACAAGGCAAAAAGATGTTGGGCGACGACGCCAACATGATTCAGAAGAAGAAAGAGTTGGCTGGTGATGACGCCAACATGATTCAGAAAAAGAAAGAGTTGGCCGGTGATGACGCTAACATGATTCAGAAGAAGAAAGAGTTGGCCGGTGATGACGCTAACATGATTCAGAAGAAGAAAGAGTTGGCTGATATTGGAAAAGGTGGTGCCACAGTAGAAGGCTCTCTCGACTTTTCTCCAGCGAAACCAAAAATTCCAGCCGATGGTGGCCTGAAAGATAAGGAAGTAGAAGGCAGCGAAATAATCAAAAAATTCCCAGGCAAGGGTGGTCCTAAGGAAAGCGAATCAACTGGAAAGAAACCCATGGACGGTGGCTTGAAAGACCCAGCCTTTGACCAAGACTATTACATCCAAAAACTCTAGTTCAAATAGGCCACTGGCAATCAACTGACTAGAGCAACTCAAAAGAAGACTTCGCCCGCCAGCGAGGTCTTCTCTTTTTTTTGGACCGGACTTTTCTAAATCAGGCCAATCTAAATCGGGCCATTCTAGACTAGGCTCTTCTAGCTCTCTTCAAAATCGCTTTTTAGCTGGTCTACTAAGTCACGAATGCCCTTCCAATTAGGGTCGCTAGCATCGATAGCTGTGACACGCTGCAAACACTCTTCCGCCGCACTGAAATTTTCTTGGATAGCGTAAACACGCGACAGGTGCAACCAACCATTGATGTAGTATGGGTTGATCTGAACAGCTTTGATTAAAAGCTCCTGCGCCTCTTCTAGCCGTCCACGCTTAATTAAAAGCGAGCCGAGATTGCCGTAGGGCCACTCGAAGTCAGGATAGTCTTTAACGAGATTCTCAAACATTCGCTGAGCCTCATTCTCGTTAACAAACATTTGATTGTAGCCCTGAATATTTAGCTGTTCTGCCATTAGTGGAACAGGATAGCGCGGAATTTTAGAACGAAGGAACGATCGCGCCTTAATGCCGACCGGACCGTCTCCGTCTAGTTCAATGGCTGTAGTGAGAGCATCGCGAGCCTGTTCTGTCCAACCAACCTGTTTGTAGCGCACGGCCAACTGCCAATATTCCTCTGCGCTCAAATCTTCCGGCAACTCTCTTGGCGGCGGCTCCGCTTGCGTCATATCTGCCAATGCTTGCCGCAATTTTTGCACGTACTCTTGGGCCTCAGCCTCTGACAGACCAATTGAAAGCAACTGTTCTTTCATGGCCGTAAGTGGCTCATCACTATCAGAATCTGCATCGGCTCCAGAACTCTGATCTGAACTTTGATCTGAATCTTGTCCTGAATCTTTCTTTGAACTCTTACCATTGCCTGACTTAGAATCTCCAACAGTGCCGAGTTTGTCGTTTTTATCAACAGCCTCAATAGTCAGTTGCTGCAAAAGCTTAAGCAATGCCTGCGCGAAGTTAGCGCCAGCTTGGTGACCCAGTACATACTGGTCATGGGGACCCACCACAAGTTTTCGTTGATCGGAACCATCAGAAGTTTCATTGGCCTCTGCATCTGGTTTCGGCTCAGAAGCTGGTGGGCCGTCAGGGCTCGGTGAAGCAGTCGAGCCGCCCTCTTCTGAATTCTCAGGGTCATCTCTCAGCACCGACTCTCTAAGACCGGCCGCCTGCAACTTCTGGTCGTTTTCAGATAAGCGCGAAAAAGCCTTAGCAGCATGATTGTGGCGTCCCATCAGAGTATATAGCGCAATTAAGCGTTGATATTCCCGAGCGCTAAGCCCTTCAGGTACTTCTTCAGGGGGCTGACTCATGCAAAAGAATCCTTTTAGGACCGACTTAGGACCGATTTAAGACCGACATAGACCTATTTAAGGCCAAGATAGGCCATTTCTAACCTAGAACCAAATTGATGGCTAATGGCGACCGATTCTCAAACCTTGAATAGAACTTGCAGATCGAGGCGCCACTTGCCCACTATTAGCATTTACCCGATCTATCAAAGACCAATACAAGGGCTCGCCGGATCTTTGCGGTTGAGCAGCATCGGTACGCTTCACATGATTCAATACGGGATCGCCTTTGAACAAATCGGAGCCAACTTCATAGAGCACCCGAGCACCCACCAGACCATATCCAACCATTCTTGCCTTAGGCACTAAGCTAAGTACGCCACCAGTAACACCGGCCGCATCTATTGCTGCATTGCGAACATAGTCACTGCGGTTACCGTAAAGATTACTACTGGTTGCCAACTTCAAGTCGTTGTAGAGGTCAATCGAATAGGCTGCTCCTAGCAAGGGCGCGGCCACTGGCCTGAACTTATAACCCAGACCCAACAGCGCAACATCTTTACCAGCCGTAAGCACCGGGTTGCGGTCGAAATTAGTTTCTTTCTCGTAGTTAAAAGCAAAGCGATTGTTGGGGTTATTGAGCAGAGAAACGACATTTTCAGAGGGCACAAGAAAAGCCTGGCCCGGTCTCTGGGGTGAAATATTAGTGGCAACACCGATAGTCTCACCTTTAGCGTTCTGCACTAATCCACCAGAATTTCCATGGTCTATGTGAAGGGTAGCAGCCACTCTAGAGGTGGCCAAATATTTCTCAGCATCAGGAATATAAGCTTGACCAAAAGCATCTTTGCCGTAAAGAACAGGCACACCGTTGCGCCACTGATCAGCTTCGTACTTTGGTATCACCTCACCATAAGTGCTCATGGCTCGAAAAGTGCCCTGCGATACCTCAGCTCTGTCTACACCATTTGGGTGACCGACAGCGAATAGCTTTGCATAGCCAGTAAGATCAGCCGTCGAGCCAAACTTAACAGCCCTCGAGCTATCAGCGCTCATTCCGTCAACTTTAAGCAAAGCCAGGTCGCTAAACTCGTCAACCTTAGTCACCCGGGCAGCAAAATGCTCTCCGCTTGGGGTAGCGATATCGATAGAGCGAGCATTGCCGATGACATGCAAATTGGTAATTATTTCATTGCCAGAACCAACGATGAACCCGCTACCGTATCCACGCGGCCCATCGATGCTGCTAGTAGTGATTTTTACCGTAGATTGTTTAGCCTTATCAACTACTGCATCAGAAATAACTTCATCAGACAGTTTCTGACCACTTAGCTGGGCCGCCTTATCACGGAAGTGGCTTGTCACCTCTCCCAGGTTCAGATTTAGGCGGTCATCTACCATCAGTCACCCTTGCACAGAAACTCTTACTACTAGGCTTTAATCTTCACGCGCGAAGTCATGGTAGTTGCAAACAAAATCCAAGTCAGTGGGGAAAATACGAAAAAATTTAAACTCTCACGAGTTTTTCACCCTCTCTTTCATAAAGTAACTTCAGCAGCCACCCCTGCGCCACTACTCTGGAACGGAGAAACCGAATGTCAATCAGCCCACCACTAGAAAGCCCTGTTCTATCCTATGCTCCGGCTGTTAGCGCACCTCCACTCAGCACCAACGAAAGCTGGAACAATTTCAAATTACCCCAAGAATTTCTCTCCAACCTGCGCACCTTTGCCAATCCTGGTGAGACCCAAGAATTTAACCTGAGCCCATCCCGCGCGGTAGAGCCTAGCACCGCCTTAAACGTCGAAGCCAAATCCTCTGGCAAACAAGGCGATCACTTACTAATTCGGGGCAACGATCAACTTGACGCCATCAACAAACATCTTGATGCAGTGCCACTGAACAGAGTAATCAGCGGTGATTTAGTTGTACTGACTGGTCGCCCTGGCCGTCGCGAACAATGGGGCATTGTCACAGCAGGGAAAGATGGTCAACTTTATGTTCACCACACAGATAGCCGCTACTGGTCAAAAACCGCACTGACCGAGTTAGCAGAAGGTTCCCGCCTGCTTGAAGCCTATCGCCCTCAGTCGAAATAAGAAGTAAGCCAAAATAGAAATGAGGTAGGATAGTAGATAGCTAATTCCGCAATTATTCACGGGAGTGATACCAAAGTAATCTTTTAAAAAGCACAAAAGCCCTGTCAGTTGGCTCAGAATCTG
>CAJXZK010000202.1 GCA_913063055.1 uncultured bacterium | reverse complement strand
CTAATAGATCGTCTGTAATTTGAAAAGCCAAGCCCAAGATTTCGCCTAAACGATACAAGCTGGCTAGCTGATTTTCGTTGGCACCCATAAGTTTGCCACCAGACCAGAGAGAGAAGCGAATTAGAGCACCGGTTTTTCCGGCGTGAATTGATTCCACCGTGGCGATATCAAATTTGGTGTCATCCGATCCGGTGAATTCCATATCTTTCACCTGGCCGCCGACCATACCTGATGGCCCTGTGGCCTGGCAGAGGTGGTGAACAACGGTCAATAGGTCGCTTGGATTCACCGCTTTGCTGGTGTGTTCAATCAATATCTCATTGGCCAACATCAAAAGACCGTCACCAGCAAGTAGTGCCAGAGCTTCTCCGTAGACTTTATGATTGGTTGGCTTGCCCCGCCTGAGATCGTCGTTGTCGAGGCAGGGTAAATCGTCGTGCACTAAACTCATGGCGTGCACCATTTCAATGGCACAGGCGCAGGGTAAGACCGTTTCAATCGGGTCTAATACTTTGCTTTGAACTTTCCTTTGACTATTATTGCTAGCCTGGGCATTGCTGGCTGCTATGGCTTCGGCGGCTGCCAGCGTAAGCATTGCCCGGAGGCGCTTTCCACCGGATAGTACCGAATATCTCATTGATTGCCAGAGGCGAACAGGCTCTTGATCTACTAAATAGATGGCAAGTCGATCTTCAACAAGCTTACGCCTTGCTAATAAATAGCTTTCAAAGTCGAAGTCAGATTTTGTTTGCAGTTGCATTAAGGTCTAAATTTATTTGTTGAGGACTTTTTTGACGAGTTGGAAGAATTTCAAACCTTCAACACCAAGAGTGAGAATGCTTCTTTCTTTGGCCATCAATAGTGATAGCAATGGGCCAATCTGCTTGGCCACCTCGATATATTCGAGTGGTCCAGCGGCATGAGCTTCTTTTGGAAATCTCAGGCGTTCGGTCAGGTCTTCTAGGTTGAAGCGAGCGGCCTGCATCTGAATGAGAGTTTGATCACGAATGCCGTCAATCAAAATTTCAGCAGTCTCCATACCGTCGTTGATGCGCCAGTGATTCAAGAGAATAATCCAGGCACCAATGCCCAGGGCAAAGGCCACCAGGGAAATCATAATGCGGGCCGCCATCATTAATATAGGCGAATGTTGATCGAGGAAGGCAATTGCCACTGGTGCCAAAAGAATCACTGCCACCACCGATAGCAGTACGACAAGACCAGTATAGAAGTAGCCCACTAGTATCGTGACGAAGCGTACTTTCTCAATGGCTTCAGCAAATTCAGCAGTGATCGATATAGCTTGCATCTGAGAATTTGCTAATTGAGTTTCATCCTGATTCTTCGGCATGGTCGGCTCAATGCGGATGCTCTGAATCTGAATCGGCTCACTGGCTGAATTTGCTGATGCTTCTAAGTCGTCGTTGTCTGTCATTTTTATAACTACTTGAGGAGGTCGCGGGCAATGAGCATGCGTTGAATTTGATTGGTGCCTTCGTAAATTTGACCAGCCTTAGCGTCTCTAAAAATGCGTTCAATCAAAAGCTCTGGTTTCATGCCATCCATTCCCAGAATGCTCATCACTTCGGTTGAAACGCGCATAGCTACGTCGCTTGCCATTGTTTTGGCCATGGCGGCAACGGTGACACTTTGCTCGTTGGCATCAATTAAACGGGCTGCCTGGAAGGTCAGTACTCGAGCTGCTTCTATTTGTACAGCTAAGTCACCAAGTTTGCCGGCCATACCGTTGGCATCGGCGGTAATGGCACCGTCGCGATAGTGCTTTTGCAAGGTATCTAAACAAGCATCAAGTGCCCCTTGGGCCCAACCAATTGATTGAGCAGCAATTGTTACTCTGCCCTTAGCTAAGCTAGAAAGAGCAACTTTGCGGCCTTCGCCGTGTTGCCCGAGCAAATTAGCCTTGGGTACTTTGCAGTCGTTAAAGACGATTTCGCAAGTAGAGTAGCCGCGCATGCCGAGCATATCGAATTTTTGACCGATGGCAAAACCTTCGAAATTGCGTTCAACGATGAAGGCTGTGATTTGTCCTGGCCGTTTAGCTTTGCCAGTCTCGGCTGCTTTTTCGCTAGCAGCAGTACTTTGTTCGGCGCTATCGAGAAGACGAGCCATAACAATGTAATAGTCGGCGGAGGCACCAGAGGTGATGAATGTCTTGGTACCGTTCAACAAATAGTCGCCATTGCTGTCGATTTTTGCAGTAGTCTCGATCGCTGCGGTATCTGAGCCAGCATTGGGCTCGGTCAAGCCGAAGGCCGCGAGCATTTTTCCAGAAGATGAAGGCACTAGATATTTTTGCTTCTGCTCCTCGTTGCCGAAGCGATAGATTGGCTCTTGGCTGAGAACATGCACTCCCAGAGAACTCATGATCGGCACGCAGCGTCGGCCAAATTCTTCGTTTACTAGACTGAAGCTGACATAGTCACCAGCCGAGCCACCGTAGGTGCTAGGAAACGGCAAGCCGCCCAAGCCCCATTCTGGCTGGCAGGCCTTTTCGAAGAGGTCGCGTCTGAAGACATTGTCTTTGTCAGAAGCAATCACTTCTTGCAAGCTAACTGAATTGGCAAAGGCTTTGGCTTTGTCCAGCCAAGCTAACTGCTCTTTGCTGAACTTGCCTTCAAGAGCGCTGGTGGAACTTGGTGATATCTGTGTTTGGACCATATCAATCATCTACCTAGAATTACATATACAAATATAGCAAGTAATGATGCCTTTTCTGGTCGCTAGCTCTAAGTTCTGCCGGTTGCGGAGTGGTCTGACGCCCATGACCGGCAGCCTGCTTGATCGCAGTGGCAAGCTGAAACTCGATAAATGTATAGATGGTATACAATTAATCTCTCTTGCCGCTCTCCACCTGGGTTCAAAGCCGCGATCTCTTGGCAAGCTGCGGCTAATAAGCGAGAGATTGAGCTGAAAATTAGCAAAGATTGAAAGCTCGACTAAACATTGTCTGATTCAGATGTGACTTAGTTCTGGCAAAAATACTTAGGAACAAGAATTTTCGAGTTTTATGGCTAAGCAAGAAGTGGTATCGATTCTCAAACCGAAAGTTCTTAAAAAGGGCGATACCGTTGGTATTGTCGCCCCTTCTTCGCCGCAATTTGAGCCAGGCAATCTGCAATTTGCTACTGATTGGCTCACTAAGATGGGTCTACATTTTAAAATTGGTGCCAATTGCACTAAGTCATACAGCAGCTACGCTGGCAGTGATTCGGCCCGGGCTGAAGACTTACACACCCTCTGGAGTGACGAAGACGTTACTGCCGTGCTGCCCATGCGCGGTGGTGCTGGTGCATCGCGCATTCTACCCAAGTTAGACTTTTCCCTATTCTCTAGTAAGCCCAAGATTTTGGTGGGTTTCAGTGATATCACAGCACTGCTTATTGCTATTAATCAGAAATCGAATTTGGTCACTTTTCACGGTCCGACTCTCGGTCTGATGTTTGAGACTGCCTACACTCATAGCTATTATCAAAAAGCGATTATGGGTATTGCGCCAATTGGTCTTGTCACTGACCCACCGGCTGAGGTCTGGGGTTCAGAATATCCACCGACACGGATGGTCATAGCTGAGGGCAAAGGCAAAGGTCGATTGACTGGCGGCTGCCTGACATTGATACGTGGTCTAATGGGAACACCTTACGAAATTGACTGCGATGATCGTATTGTCTTTCTTGAAGATGTTGATGAAGAGCCCCACAACATCGATCGTATTTTGACTCAAATGGTTTTGGCCGGGAAGTTTGATCGAGCCCGCGGTATCATCATCGGTGACTGTAGTGGCTGCCGCCCCGGTGGCAGTAAGCGCAATATTTTGCCTTTGAATTCTTCTCTTGAGGTGATTTTGCGCGAACACTTTGGCCACCTGGGTATTCCTGTCATTTATGGTCTCAAACTTGGTCACACCCCAGATAAAGTGACTTTGCCTTTAGGTGTTATGGCCAGCCTTGATGTCACTAGCAGCAGTGTGCGGTTCAAGATTGAGGAGGCGGCCTGCGTTGATAAAGCCCACAGCGCTAAGAAATAACGATAGAGTGGCGCTTATTGCTCCTGCTAGTCGGCCAGCCCGGCCGTCAGCCTTAAAGCGGGCCGAGCGCATTATTCACGACATGGGCTTTGTGCCGGTGGTCGGTGCCCATGCTCTAGATACTCATGGGGCAATGGCAGGCAGTGATAGTGCCCGTTTGCACGATCTTGTGGCGGCCTTAGAAGACGACTCTATTGCTGCTATCTGGTGTCTCAATGGTGGCTATGGCTCCTTGCGATTGCTTAAAGATCTGCCTTATCAGACCTTTGCTAAAAAGCCGAAAATAGTGATTGGTTGCGACGATAACAGCCATTTGCTCTTTGCATTGAACCAAAACTCTAAAGTCGTGACTTTTCACGGTAGCAATCTTGATCGCATTGACAGCAAAGAGGCTTTTGATCGCTTCAAAAAATTGCTGACTAGCCACGATCACTTTCCGGCTATGCAAGCGAAAGATCGATTTCTCTCTGACTTCTGCTACGCCCCTGTTCACGCTGTGGGTAAGGGCCGTGTCATAGCCGGTAACCTCACTGCTTTGGTCTCATTGTTTGGTACTGAATATGAACCAGATTTGAGCGGGGCGGTTTTGCTTCTAGAAGATCGCTCTGAACGCAACGATATTTTAGACCGCTGGTTTACTACCCTCTATATCTCCAACAAGCTGTCTACCGTTGCTGCTTTGGGTCTGGGGCAGTTTGAAGATTGTAGTTCTAGAGGTTCGTTCAATATGCTCTCTTTTGAAGAGCTAGTAACTGATCGTGTCAGTGAAATGAAATTGGCCACCTGCTTTAACTTGCCTTTCGGCCAGGCTTGCGACAATGCTGTGGTGCCGCTGGGCCTGCAAGTTTCATTTGATACAGCAAAAGGGCATCTCAGTTATTTGGAGTCGGCTCTAGAGAAGGGTTAGCAGCGTGGAATATCCGATTGCAGGCAGCGATTCAAATCGCAGTTCCAAGCCCGATTTAAATAGTAATGATGAGGTCTCGATCACATTTTCATTGGTTAGTGATGGCACTCGTAAAGCCGTTTTGATCATGAATTCTATTATGACCTTAATGGTGCTGCTCACCTATGGATCAATCATTTTGCGTCATCCAATGCACTACTCAGTGTATACACTGGCCTTGGCGTTTTTGCCAATATTGTTTTTGTTTTGTATTCAATGGTTTGTCTTCCGCCGCAAAGAAGGCACGGTGCGCTTAAATGCTGATGGATTGGAATTCATTGGCGTGAGCCCGTTGACCTTGCTAAAGAGAGGAAAGCGTACATGGTCCGACGTTCATTCTGTTCAAATTACCTATCCACAAAGTATGGGTAGAAACTCCTTTCCGCATTTTAAAGGGCAACCAGTGAGTTTTTGGCACTCATTGGGTTTTAATAACTACGGCCCCGATGTTACTTTTGACTTCAAGTCTGGCGGTTCCGCTACCGTCGAACTGCCTTACCTGACTAAGCCTCAGGCAGAGGAGTTTTTGGGTGCAATTGAGAAATTTGGTGAGCCATCGCGATTTACTAGTGACTTTGTCAAAATGCAAAGAGCAATTGTCTTAGAACGCCTTGATTCTCAATCATTTACGCAATTGTGGTCTGAAAGTATCAGTCCAAGGTATTGCGCTACTACCTATGTGCCTCTGTCGACCAACCACGAGCTGCAGAATGGCCGCTATACAGTACTAATGGAGCTAGCTGCTGGTGGCATGTCGGCGGTCTACCTGGCCAAGGGAGATGGAGTCAAAGTGATTTTAAAAGAATCAGTTTTGCCATCAGATATAGGTGAAAGTCAGAAAGAGAAAGCGCGAGAACTTTTCGAGCGTGAGGCGAAACTTTTGCTCAAGCTTAGCCATCCACAGATAGCAAAAGTATTAGATCGCTTTGTGGAAGCAACTAGAGATTACTTAGTGATTGAATATGTTCCCGGTCTCACGCTAGGGCAACTTGTCAAAGCCAAGGGACGACAAAAAGAAAAGGATGTTCTTAAGTGGTGTCGGCAACTAGCTGAGATACTTGCATATTTGCATGGGCAAGAACCACCGCTTTTGCATCGCGACTTGACTCCCGACAACATTATTCTTAAATCTGACGGCACTGTGTTTCTAATTGACTTTGGCGCAGCTAATGAGTTTGTTGGCCAGGCAACAGGAACCATGATTGGTAAGCAGTGCTACATTGCCCCGGAACAGTTGAGAGGTAAAGCTAGTCAAGCAAGCGATCTTTATGCTCTTGGTGCAACGCTAAACTATCTTTTGACAGGCGAAGATCCAGAGCCTTTAAGTGTTTCAGTGCCGAAGCTGAAGCACTCCCAAATTAGCCAAGGTTGCAGCGACTTAGTTTCAAGTTTGACAGCATATGAATCCAGCGAGAGGCCCGCTTCGGCGTCCGAAGTCTTGAATTTATTAGTTAGGCTTGATACTGATAGCGGTATCGCCAAATCAGGGAAGAAGTAATGGCTAAACCTTCGCAGATACAAGCTCTGCCAGCACTGCCGCCAGGCCCTGACGAAGTCTACATACCTTACAGCGCTTGGCGCGCCCAGGGGCGGTTTCGGCACGCACTTCTGCAAGAGAAATATACTGCTACAAGGATCGCTAAGATTGTTGCCATTGTATTTGCCAGCTATGCAGTCGTCCTTGCGATGATTCGCTCCCTGCCAAGCTCCATTTTTGGAATTCCCGCTGGCATTTTTCTCAACCTTGTTATCTATGCTGCCTTATTTGTCCTTTCTTATCCACTGCTTACGTCACCAACTAATATTCAGATCGGTAAAGAAGGTATAAAAATTCATTGGCTGTCGGTACTTGGCCTGTTATCCACCCCCTGGATTAAGCTTGACTATATAGATTTTGTCAACGTATCTTCATTTCGGCGAGGCTACTACAAGTCTCGTGCCATTGATATTTACATTAACAAAGATAATGTGCCTCTGAATATAAGACGGGCACTGCGTCTAGTTGCTCCGTCATTGTGGTGTGTGAGCTTAGGTTTTAAGCCGACACTAAAGTTGCGTTTTGATATTGCAGCAATTAGCCATGATGCCGATGTGCAAGTGCTACTGCGGACTCTCAAAAATTTACTTCCGTCTGAGAAACTTGGCTCTGAACTTCTTGAGCTCGGGGAGCAAGAAGGTACATCATTTACGAAGCTCTGGTTAGATAGTCTGGACGGCGGTAATCGCAGCAATAGTAATTTGGGCCTGCCACAAGGCTCGCTAGAGCCCGGCGAGATTCTTCAAGATGGCCAGTTTGAGATTGTGCGACGGTTAGCTGCTGGAGGCCAAGCGATTACCTATTTAGCGTTGGCGCACAAAGTCAATCAAGAGTCTGCCCAAGTTGTTCTCAAAGAATTCGTCTTGCCAGTGCGCGGTGGCATGGAGATTCGCAAGCGAGCCTTAGAGAATGTCGAGCACGAAGCCAAACTTTTGCAAAAGTTGAACAACGAGCGCATAGTCAAACTAATTGATTGCTTTGTTGATAGCCAAAGAGCCTATTTAGTGCTTGAGTATATTGACGGTCTGTCTTTACGCAAACTGGTTCAAGATGGCGGCGCGGTTAGTGAGAATGAAGCGGTGCGCTTAGGCATCGAGATGTGTCGCGTGCTTGAATATCTCCATACTCTTGAGCCTGCCATAATTCACCGTGACTTTACCCCCGAGAATTTACTGCTGCGCTCAACTGGCTCCTTGGCCCTAATCGATTTCAATGTGGCTGAACAGCTTGAATCGAAAGAGACTAAAACTATGGTCGGGAAGCATTGCTATGTTTCGCCTGAGCAGTTTCGCGGCAAAGCTACGATCCAGAGTGATATTTATGCCTGTGGCTGTAGCCTGTATTGGCTTCTGACCGGACAAGACCCCGAGCCAATATCTATGTCACATCCTAAGACCGAACGGCCAGAATTGAGCGACGAGATCAATACAATAGTTGCTTGCGCCACTGCTATTGATGTCAGCAAACGCTTTGCCAGCGCTGCCTTGATGAGGGCTGCACTAGAGAAGATAACCTAACTGATGCGGTACAAGGCAAACAGATCGGCTTTTAGTTCGTAGGCATCTTTGTAGCGATCTGCTGCTTTTTTCGATAATGACTTTAAGATGATTCGTTCAATTTCGCTGGCTGCTGGAGATGGGGCTAAACCCATTGCTGGCGGCACTTCCTGCACATGCTTAGTCATAAGCGCCACCGGATTATTGGCAGCAAAGACCATTCTTGCTGTGAGCATTTCGTACATGACACATCCTAGTGAATAAATATCGGTGCGATGATCCACGTCTCCTGCTAAACATTGCTCGGGGCTCATATAAACCGGTGTGCCCACAGCCTCTCCGGTGATAGTGAGAGCCATTGATGAATCGCTCTGCAATTGTTTAGCAATGCCGAAGTCGATAATTTTGACAAAGTCTTGCTGACTATCTTGCTCAATGAGCATAATATTTTGGGGCTTAATATCGCGGTGCATGATGCCGAGATCGTGGGCGTGAGCCAAGCCCGCAGCTACTTGTATAAATATTGGTAGGGCTCGGTCTAACGACATGGCACCACTTTGTTCAATAATCGTGCCAGCACAAGTACCTTCTATATAGTCCATGACCATAAAGGGACGACCATCATTGAGTATGCCAAAATGCTTGACTGCTACTGTATTTGGCGATGTTAGTTTGCTGCTCAGCTCGGCTTCTTTCTTGAAGCGATTGACCATTTCAAGATTGTCTATAAGCGACTGGTGCAAGATTTTAATAGCAACGAGTTGATTGTTTTTGTCATCAATTGCTTTATAAACTTTGCCGCTATTGCCAGCGCCCACTTCACCTTGAATTTGGTAGCCGGCTACTTTTTCGATTTTACTTGGGCTGGTGGTGATGAACACTAGTTGCGAACCATCTTCAGGGCAATTCAATAGGTTTTTATCAAATTTACCGTCGCAGATCAGGCATAGCCTGCTGGTATTTTCTGCTGAGTCGAAGTTGTTCATGTTTTAACCCTATTATTGACCAACAAAGCCAAGGGCCTCCGCTCGATCTTTGTCTTTTTTTGCTTGGGCAGATAGTGACAGTTGTTCGTTGGCATAAGAACGATAGAAATAGGCTTCACCGTTGTCTGGGTCAAGTTTGATGGCGTCGGTGCAATCGATAATGGCGCGATGGAATTGAGCCATTTGATTGTGCAGCTCAGCTCGGCGAAGCAGTGCTGAAGCGTCAAGTGGGCTTAGCTCAATGTTCTTGTTATAGTCTTTCATGGCCTGCTCATAGAGCTTGAGTTCTTCTTCGGCGTCGCCTCTATAGGCATAAGCGGCTTGGCACTGTGGGTCTAAGGCAATGGCCGCGTCGCAGTCGGCTATGGCTTTCTTGTATTTGAAAGAGAGGTTGTAGGCATAGGCCCGAGCTGTATAGCCATCTGGATGTTTGGGAGCGACCTTGATTGCCTGATTGGCCGCCTCGAAGGCTTCGTCTAGATGTCCGCTATTGAGATGGGCGTCGGATGCCAGCACATAGGCATCTAGATTTTTGTCATCTATTTTTGTGATAGCAGCGCAGCTGGCCAGGCAGTCTTTGTAATTGCCAATTGAACTCTCTGTTTGGGCCTTAAGTATGAGAGTGGGCAAATCGTTGCGACCAGCCGCTATTGCTGCTGCTAAGTCTTCTGTTGCTTTCAGCTTTTCGTCTAAGTGCAGAAGCAGGCGGGCACGCTCAAAATAGAGATCAGCTGTGGGCTTGAACTCAATATCGGCTGTCAATTTATCAATACTTTTCTTGATTTCTTCTGGTTCGTCTTTTGACAGGTGGTTGAAGACGTGATGATCGAAGGTAAACTCGATCGGTATGGTATCTGGTGCACCTGACGGTAGAGGCGGAAACGGCAGTGCTGCCTTTATCGTCGCTATCATGGCGTCATCAAATTGCTTGTTGCCTGAACTCGTCAGTATTTTTAGATCAGAAATGCTCCCGTCTTTTTGTGCTGTAAATGTCACCGCGCCAGTTTCGCCTGAATCTGTTTTCGGTAACCAATTAGCTTTGATGCGGCGATGTAGGCGGCTCATGTACGAAACAAAGCTTACGGCCGAAATCTTCTTAGTATCTTTCGGCCATTCTTTTCGATCTTTGCGCTCTTTTCTATCTTTGCGCTCTTTTTTTTCTTTGTCTTCTTGCGGTTCCTCGGCTTGATTGCACGAGGTTAGGGACACAGCACTGCTGAGTAGAACTAGAGTGAAAGCTAATCTGAGGATGCAGTTTTGGGTTACCATTTAACGATTTACTTGATAATCTATGACGATAGTACAGACTGGGTTAGTTGCTCTTCGAGCATGCTAGTTTCACCAGCGGCAATGTTTAGCAATGCTAGTGGAATAGCTGATCTAATATCGCCAGCGACGATACCGGCTTGACCGAAATTGGCTGCCACCAAATCGCCTGCTCGACCATGTATGTAGACCCCAGCGCAAGCCGCATCAAATGGGCTCAAGCCCTGTGCCATCAGGCCGCCGATGATGCCTGATAGAACGTCACCAGCACCAGCAGTGGACATTCCCGAGTTGCCAGTGGGGTTGATATAGACTTCGCCGTCGGGGTGGGCTACTAAGCTGTATGCACCTTTGAAAACGACTATACAGTCAAATTCTTTTGCCGCCGCAAGAGCCGAACCGACCCGGTCTGACAAAAGCTCGTCTACAGTTTTGCCTGTCAGTCGGCTTAGTTCTTTGGGGTGAGGAGTCATGACGAAGTTG
>CAJXZK010000201.1 GCA_913063055.1 uncultured bacterium | reverse complement strand
GTACGTCCTTTTTCTGTTCGCTATCAAGTTCATCTAGTCTAATTTCAATTATTTCGCCGTGCTTGCCGACTATCTCAAGGCGATTGCCATCTGTTTTGTTTTTCGATATTGCATCAAAGAGCGCAGCCATTCTGTTTAGTAGTTTATAGACCTTACTTTGTTCTTTGAAAAATATTGGTGGCAAGGGATAGAGTCGGAAGCTGTTACCGACGCTGAAATCTACATGCCGGACATCTTTCCAGAAAAGTTCGGAGGAAAATAAATTACTTTGCCAGCCCCATAACATGCATACTGCAAACCAACCTTTGGCATTTTGTTTCTCGATTTTTGTTTCAGTCAGGTCGATATCGTACTCAGCACTGAGAAAATTGAGTGGAAAGGTAAACCAGGCTTTGAAAAATAGCACCGACAAGCAGCTAGATACCGACAGCAAGTAGAGCTGTATGAACATTATTTTGAGAAACTGAGGTTCTCGAGATGGATACCCCATGATGGCATCTACGCCGCCGGTGCAGTACAAGTAGTAAGAGAAAAGGGCCGGTAGACCGCTGGCGAAGATTGCCATAAGGGTAATAGCAAAGGCGCGCGAGTGAATGAAGCCTTCTTCGTGCTTGTCCTCAACCTGGAGATTTTGTCTAAGGACAAGAGCACTTTTGTCTTTTTGTTGCTGTTGCTCCAAGTATTTCTCAAGCCCTGTCGTTCTGGCCAGCCAGTGACCGACGATCATAAGTAGAGCAATCGGAGGAATGGCATAAAGTCCAATCGTGAGAAATGGTCCTATGTTCTTTAAGACACTGGCCCATTGCTGTGCTGCCGGGTTGCGACTGAATTCACCCAACCCAGTAGACTTTAGCTTTTGCTTGGCCGATGTGGGCAAGAGACAGTAAAACGCTTTGTAGACCCACCAGATAAGTAGGCTGAAAAGAACGCCTGCCATTGCCAGCTTTGCCGAGACCGCAGCAAGGAACATGATTAGTATTATAGGCAGTGCGCGATAAAGCTGTTTGGTGCCGTATCCTTCACTTTGAACCTCCAGCAGATAATCTTGAAAATCTAGCCTTTCTTGGTTAAAGCTCTCCTGTCCGGTCCATATGTATTCGTAATTGTTTTCGAAATCATTCTTTTCGAAGTCATTGCTTTGTCCGGGTTTTGGCGTTTTTCTATAAGTCTTACAACATTGCTCTAATGCCTTTAGCTTTAGAATATAGAGCCTGGTCATGCAATATAGAGAAATGGTCGAGCCGACGCGATCGATTGCTCCGAGATGCTTGAATGACTCTTCTATTTTCTTTGTTTCTTCTCTTACTCTTTCTCTTTCTTGCAAAGGTAGATTAGGCGAAAGGAGTTTTTCAATGCTGATCATGCTCATTGCATTTCTAAGCCAGAGATTTGGAAGGTAATTGCTGTTTTGATCAGGCATTAGCTGTCATTCTCCAGTTTTTCTAGGTAACTGAGAATTTCTTCGAAGGAAGCAGGTCTTTGCTCTGCATCATATTCGGTGCAGCGTTTGATCAGGTCGTTCAATTTATCAGATATGGCGATGCCGCCTTTGTGTGGATCCGACTGACTAAGTGCTTTGGGTTCTTTGCCAGTAAGAAGATAGTTCAAGCAACTGCCAAAGCTGTAGATATCACTCTGCACCGTAGCTTTTCCCCGTAGTTGCTCTGGGGCGATATATGCTTGTTTGCCTACTAAGGTGCCGGTTATACCTTCGGCAAACTGATGGGCTGAGCCGAAGTCTATTATGGTAATTGTGCCTTCTGGCGTGAGAACAATATTGTCAGGGGTAAGATCGCGATGGATGATAGCTGGCACATGGTTGTGCAAGGTGAGCATCAGTTTGGCGATGTCTTTGCCAATTTGGCACACTGAATTTTCGCTTAGAGTTTCGCCCTCGTTGATCAAATGAAAGAGATCTTTGCCAGCTTTATATTCAAGTAAGAGGAATTGCGAATCCTCCGTTCTGAATGTCTTATGGACCTTGCTTATGCCTTTATCATCGAGAGATTCAAGCAGCTTGCATTCTCGTTCGAAATCGGCCAGTAACTTCTCCAGGCTAAGTGCCGGTGCCGCTATAGAAAATTGTTTGAGAACGGCAAGCTTGCCTTCGGTAGTTCTGACTAGATAGACTGCCGACAGTGGTTTGCTACCGAGCATGCGCACTATTCTTAGAGAATTGTCTACGATTTGGCCAGGATTGTAGGGTGTGAATGCAGTGGCGTTGAATTTTCGTTGAGCAAGGCGGGTCGGGCTTTCTTCTTCGTTTGTGCTGGCTTTCTTTTGGCCTTGCAAGTTCGAACGGTAGCTAAGTACGGCTGGCTCAATTTTGCAGTTGGGCGCACATTCGTCGATTGTTTCAAGAAGAACCTGCATTTCATGCGGGTCGATTTGTCCAGGGGCAAATTTATAGATGTCTCCGTCGCTGAACTTGAGCACGACTGTGCCTTTGCCATTACTATCTACTTTTCCCTTGATATTTACCGATTTGAGATCCTGCCAGAGATGAATCGGTTTGGTAAAGGGCAGACTTGCCAGCAATCGTTTGCGATAGAGCCCCCAGGGCCTAATTTGTAGCTGTCCAGATTTTGTCGGAGGCAGGAAGGCTGTAGCCATCACCGCTAGTGGTGCGGCGCCGCATAAGGCAACAAAGCTGGCCAGAAAGTCTCTGAATTTAGGAGTGTTGAGGAGGTCGATACTGCTGAGCACACCATTTTGCTCATTGGCACTTTGAAGACATTCCTGTAGAAATTGAACAAGGGTCTGGCCGAGAGCACCGGGTCCCTGAGCCATAAGGAAGAAGAGAGAGGCATAACATAAGCCTAGCCAGAGAGCTGTCTGGAAGCAGTATTTAAGGGCCGGGTGCGCCGCCCTTATGGTTAGATCTAGGTCGGTGCAGTTGACGCTTTGTGAGGCTGTTTGCAGGGCGCTTTTGGCGTAGCGCTTATACTTTCTGCCCTCTAGTTCAAGAGCCAAATTCAGGGCGATGAATGTAAGCGGTTTGGAGAATGCATAGTAGAGAATTAAGGCGATAAGTGCTTTGAATGGGGCCCAGGCTTGATTGACGTCAGAGATCATGGGGATATTGGCTTCGTTAACACTGCGGCAGAGCCAGTTGTTTATCAAGTCTGCGATACCAAAAGTGGTGTAAGGTATGCCCGACAGTAGACTGCATATTCCTGCGCCGACTAGAAGAACTAGACTGTAAGTCAAGTTGAGGCGTGTAGAGGCCCCTAGTCGATTGGCAAACTGCTTGTAGGCAAGAATTGTGGAGCCGACGCAGGCCGTTATTATTGCTATTTTTTCCCAGCCAAAATGCGCACTTGTCAGCGGTCTGTCCTTCGGCAGCCAGTCTAGTAATGTCGGTATGGAAATCACTAAATTGGTCAGCAAAATTGATGCACAATAGGCAATAGACATCTTAATTAGTGTCGCCCAACTAAAGATGATCCGGCTGAGGCGATAGCCGTTCCTAATAAAGGCTACCGGATTTTTGTAAGCAAAATAGCACGCTGAAATTATCGCGAGGATGGCGACTAGATTGCCGCTCCATGCCGGTGCTTGAAGAAATAGGGTGATAAGCGCGATGCCGAGTGCCCAGCTCCAGAGTTCATACTTGTCCTTACTTAACTCGTCTAGGAGTTTCTCGAGGCGGTTGCCAAATTGCACTTCCGTTTGCTCTTTTGTCGCAATCGCCTTCGTCTCAATTTCAAGGGGCGGAGAGCTGAACTCAGGCTCGGCACCAACTGCTAGAGTGGAGCCGTTCGATTCAGCCACAATCGCAGCATTGTTGACCGTGGATTTTATTGAAGCTGATTCAGAACTGTTATTGAGATCACCTTCCGCGGGCACGGTTAAGTTAAGCGTCTCTTCCGCCTCGAACACGAGAGGTTCAGGAGTGTCTGAAGACAGCTTGATACGTGCCGACTGACGCCGGAAAGCTTGCATTTTCATTTTTCTACTAACAGTAACCTGATGCAAGCTTAAGGCTTACATTAATGATGTCAAGTGAAATGTGCAGGCTAGGCAGGGCAATAGCGACTGGCGGTGACTGCTGTGAGTAAGACTTACGTGCGCCAGCGCAATACTTTTTCTTTAATAGGATTGACGAATGCTCGACCCTGCTCGTAGGCATCGTTCCATTCTTTTTTCAGCATGAAATACCAGTGCCCGGGTGTACCAGCGTCTTTGATCGTCATGATCAAGCGCGGATTGTACTTATTGATGATCTGCTCTTGCATCAAAGCCAGAGTCTGGTCTTGCATGAGGAAGGTCGTGACGAAGTAATCGACTATGGGCGAAAACATCTGGGTGAGAGGTGGTGCCCAGGTCCAATAAGTCGTGTGGTTGAGTTCAGTGTGAGTATCATCAACTGGTGTCAGGGTGGTGATACCAGCCATCTTAGTTTGATTGTGATAGCTTAGATATTCGCGGCGACAGCCAGGTAAACGGAAGCTGATTTCGGTTTCGATATAATTGCCAATTAGCTTGAACAAAATTGAGCCCTGGGATGGTTTGTGCTTTACCATTGTCCAGCCGGTGCCCTCTGGCACATAAGTTTTGGCTTTCTCTTTCAAAACTTTTTGTGAGCGCCACCACCAGGAGTTATGGACAAAAGGCACATGGGCTGTGTCTATCAGCGCTGCTACGGCATAGTCTATGTGAGTGGGTAAAAGTAAAGTTGTGGTTGTTTTGGCATAAGTGCAACCTTCTAAACCTGGAGCATGAGGCACTTCTGGTAGATCTTCTTCGGCAATGGGTTTGTCGCCAAAATATACCCAAATGCAGTCTAGAACTTCGCGGCAGGGATAGGTGCGGCTTTTGATACCACAGAGATTGAGTTTTTGGTCTGAGCAAAGCGATGGAACTTCGGTACACACTCCACTGGTGTCAAATTTCCAGCCATGAAAGGGACACTCTACTTCTTTGCCATCAAAGTGACCAGCTGAAAGAGGAACTGCCTGGTGGGGGCAAATATCGCGCATGGCAAAGACTTTGCCGTTGCTGTCGCGACCAACCATGATTGGTTGATTGAGCATTATTTTCGCTACTTTTTCGCCGCGCTTGAGAGCCTTTGAAGGCGCAGCAAAGTACCACATGTTCTTTGTGAAGGTCTTGCCATAGGGAGAGACATAACCATCATTACTTTCGTTAGTGTCAACCGTTTCTTCTATTTCTACAGCAGGGCTGCGGTGTCTTTCAGTTTCGGTGAGCATAGTCATCCCTTTCGACCTTTCCAAGCTTAAATCAGCCATAAGCTTACTTTCTCACCAAGCATACAATGGAAGGGCGCAAAGATATCAAGTACAGCTAATAAATTTCGTTAACGCAGAGCGTAAAAGCTCGTTCCTTGGCCGTTTTAGTGTTCGAGCGAGACCCCTAGATAGTCTTGGCGCTTGAAGTCGAGCCATTTAGAAAATGTTTTGTAACCGGGTTTCTTAATTTCAAGCAAGTGATAACCATTGCTAAGATGGCACCAAAATGCCCCACCGCTGAGCCCTGAGTTATTGGCGGAGGTGATTTTGCCGAGGTTTGCACCATCTACATAGACGATGCCACCCACCGATTCTGAGTCACCATTAAGAAATAGATTTGAGTTGCATTGACCGCTTGTTCTTGTCTCGGCAAAAATCAAAGCTAAGACTATGGCCGCCACTATGAGCCAGAGCCTCGGTGCCATCGAACGTTTTGGTAAGTACTGCTCACTTAGTGTCGCTGTCACCGAGTGCTGCCTTCTTTAGGTGTGACTGGCATCCACAAAGTCGGCGCGGCGTATGGTAGAAGGCGTTTTTCTCCTTCTGGCTTTTCTCTGACTGGCTCTGGAGCCACTTTTGGCTCAGCAGCCGGAGTAGATATTGCCGGAGCCACTGCGGGAGTGGAGGCAGAGGTTGAGGAGCTTGAGGTCGATGAAGGGCTAGTGACAGTCGTCTCTGGTTGAATCGGCGTACCTGGTGTGGGAGCTGTCTCACTGCTTGGAGAGAGCGGCTGAGCCTCGGCCTTCAGTTCTGAACTATTGTCGCTAGAGCCAGTTGTGGTAGGGGTGGTCTCGCTCTTGCTTTCGCTGGCTTCTGGATTTTTAGCCAGTTGGTCGCCAGCTTTTTTCTCGTCTGGGACAAACTGTGTGGGAGCCATAAAGCTGCCTGGAGCAGTTGGTCTGGCTTTGTAGAAGGCCTCATTGTAATCGTGCCAGATTTTGGCCATGACGACGCCACCGGTGACGTTCTTGCCTTCAATAGCTTTGTTTTCGTCGTTACCACCCCAAACGGCGGTCACCATATCTGGTGTGAAACCAATGAACCAAATGTCTTTGCCTTCATCAGCGGTGCCCGTTTTGCCAGCCACTGGTCGGTCGGCTAATTTAGCCTGGGTGCCGGTGCCCCAGCGCACGCAGTCTTGCATACATTCAACAAGCCGGGCCACTGGTTCAACCTGGAAGGCCCGATCGGCTCGTGGGTCGAACACTTCGATTACTTGGCCGCGATTATTTTCAATTTTGCGAATCACTTGAGGCTTAATGGCAATGCCAAATCGAGCAAAGGTGGAGTAGGCGCCAGCCATCTCTAAGGGCGATGCTGCAGAGCTACCGAGGGCTAGTGATAGGTTTGGATCGAGCTTAGCTGTGACTCCAGCTAAACGGGCAGTTTCAATGACACTTTCCATGCCGACTTGCTGACCCACTTTAACTGCTGGTACGTTGCGTGATAGGGCTAGAGCGCGGCGTATTGGAATACGGCCATAGAATTTGTGGTCGAAGTTTTTGGGTGCGTAGGGCGCCTGACCCCAGGGTGACTTAATTACCAGCGGGCTGTCATCAATAATGCTATCGGGGCCAAGTACGTTCTTACAGAAAGCGGTCAGGTAGACGAATGGCTTAAAAGAAGAGCCAACAGTGTGCGGGTTGGTGGCGCGATTGAATTGATTTTTCCAGAAGTTTCCTACACCACCGACCAGGGCGACAACTTCTCCGCCACTAACAGATACCGATACGAGGGCACCTTGAGTGACACCTTTAGGAGCTTTCTTGATGCCCTCATTTAAGGCTTTCTCTGCTAGCTCTTGGGCGACAGGATCAAGATTGGTATAGACGCGCAGACCTTGTCTGCGCATTTCTGCTTGGCTGAAGCGTTCGCGCAGCACTTGCAAAACATAACTGATGTAATAAGGATATTTTTGCATCGAGTTGGTGCCTTTTTTAAAGGCAAGCTGCTGGTCTTTGGCTTCTTTGGCCTGGGCGGCTGTGATATAGCCATATTCGACCATCTTGTCGATGATTTCTTTTTGTCTGCTATAGGCTGCGGCTCTGTTTTGAGGTAAGCCTAGTTCGGATGGGGCCTTAACTAGACCAGCTAAGAAAGCCGCTTGGGCTAAGGATAATTGAGCGGCACTGCGGTCGAAATAGCGGGATGCTGCTCGTTCAATACCGTAGGCATTGTTACCAAAATAGACCTGGTTGAGATACATATTGAGAATGCGCTCTTTGCTGTAGCGTCTCTCTAAATCCCAGGCGACATATGCCTCTTTGATTTTGCGATCGTAAGTTCTTCCAGCATCGGCAAAGAACAAGTTTTTTGCTAACTGCTGGGTGATAGTGGAACCACCCTCTTTGACGTGACCGGCAACCATGTTGGCCATAGAGGCGCGGAAGATACTAAAGAAATTGATGCCGTTGTGTTCGTAGAAGTGGTGATCTTCGGCGGCCAGAATGGCCTGCTGCATTTTTGTAGAAATTTGGTTGAGGGGAACGACCCGTCTGTCTTCGTCGCCTTCTACTGTGCAAATAAGGTGGTCTTGTTTGTCGAGAATTTGAATTGCTTCAATCGGTTCGAAGCGTTCAACCATTGTGACGTCGGGCAATTCTTGGATCTGCTTCCACATAGAAGCACCGAGATAGCCGCAACCAAGTGCACCCACGATTAGGCAGATAGTGAAGGAGCGCCGCGCCAAGGTGCCGGCGTTACCTAAAACACCCTTGTTCTTGCGTCTGGCTACAGATCTTCGCTTGGCCACGCTTTGCTTTCTCGATTCTCAATGGTTAGGGTTCAGTCCCCTGACATTATATATATTAAGGTGCCGGCGTGCTTCCTCCGTCAAATTCACGTAAAGAAAAGAGAGCGACAGTTGTCGCCCTCTCTTCTTTTACTTCGCATTAACTATGGTTTAGTTAGTTGCTTATGCTCTTGGGTGAGTATTCATGTAGACCCGTCTCAAGCGGTCCAAACTTACGTGGGTGTAAATTTGGGTGGTGTTGATAGTGGTGTGACCAAGCAGATCTTGAACTACACGAAGGTCGGCTCCGCCTTCAAGCAAGTGAGTGGCGAATGTATGTCTCAAAGTGTGGGGAGTGATTGGCTTGTTGATACCAGCTTTGAGGGCATACTTCATGACGATGCGGTGGACAGATCTTGACGACAGGCGGGTTGCTTGCCGGCTTACAAACAAAGGATGCTCCGCTTGAGGGGTGCGGCCTTCGGCTAATTTTGTCCAGGTTTCGCTGAGATATTTTTTCAGCCAGTTGTGAGCGCTTTGATTGAGTAATACCACTCTTTCTTTGCCGCCCTTACCGAGAACCCGCATCTCCATGCCTTCTTGGTTATAGTCTTGCACTCTAAGACCACAGAGTTCACTGACGCGCATGCCGGTGGCATACAAAACTTCCATCAAGGCTCTGTCGCGCGCACCTAAAACTGAATTGGTATCAGGTGACATTAGCAAACGCACGATTTCTTCTTTATCTAAGCAGGCCGGTAATCTACGGGTGAGCTTTGGCCCTCTTACTTGCTTCGATGGATCTTCATCGATAAGTTGCTCTCTTCTCAAGTAGCGATAGAAAGATCTGATTGCCGAAATTTTGCGAGCGACAGTTGGTCGTGAGTATTGTTCTTGAATTTGTCTGATGTACGCGCGTAAACCTTCAGCTTCTAACCATCCAGAAGTGGAGCTAGAGCTTGGGTTAGCTGCTGCATCATTGATAGATATTGGGGCACTACCGGTAGTTGTGTTAACTACTGTATGGCCATTGTAAGAATTCTGCTGCTCACTTTTTGCTGCCTCTGCTGGAGTTTCACCTGCGGCGCTAACGTCGCTGCCAATCAGCTGTTTGAGGTCATTCATGTAAGCGCGAATTGTATGCGAAGAGTAATTGCGCTCAACTTCTAAGTACCCGGCAAATTGATCGAGCCAGTTCTTATGAGCAGTCGGGAGATCTGTGTCGACACTTTTTTCAAGAGCAGCATGCATGGCTGGAATGGCTTCTGGCAAGCCATTTATCAGACCTCCAGACTGCGCTCCAATATTTCCGTGCATGTTATTTGTTCCGTTTTGAAATGTCACTATTAACCGTCTTTCTAGATTTAGTAATTGATGTGCACCACAATTACTAATTATGAGAACTTTGAAAGCTTTGTAAAGACCCCAATAGTCAGTATCTGAGTAGTCATGAGGCAAATACGATCGCGTTTATCAGCACTGCTTTGACAAAAAAGCGGTGCTACAGATGGTGGCGCAAAGCTACTAGAATTCGGGGATGCGTGGGAATCGAACCCACCCAGGGCAGCGTAAATCTACCCCGCAACGATTTTGAAGACCGCACACCACACCAGCGATGCTCCATCCCCGCGACCCTATCAATTTACCCTATTTCAACCAAAGCAGGGTGAACTGCCGATCTTGGTAACTTAGGTAAGTTTCATAGTCATTAAGAAAAACAAAAGATATTAATGAAATTTTATCAAGATTCGCTATGGCTCATCGGGCCAGTCGATTGGGGATCGTGTAAAACATCTAATAAGGGTTGTAAGGAGCCCGAGATCGTCACAGTTCCCTACATTTGCATTGACAATATTATAGATAGATACGTATAGTTCCATCCCTGTGCCTGCAATTGCCCTCGGCAACTGCGGTTTCGTGCACAGATATGCTTTCGCATATGAGCAGCCACTCAACAGAGGTAACCGATGGCTTTAGAGTTGTCTGAGCGCGTCCGAACCTTCGGGGCGGGAAGTTCGCGCATCGCGGATTTACCTGATCTCGCTGAAATTCAGAAAAGTTCGTTCAAATGGTTTATCGAAGAAGGTCTAGCAGAGGAACTGCGGGCTTTCAGTCCTATCAAGGACTACACGGGAAGGTTGGAGCTCCACTTCCTGACAAATTACAATTTTGAGGATCACACTGAGCCTAACAAGCCCAAGACTCCTGAAGATGCAAGGGCCTTAGATGCCAGCTACACCAAGAAGCTGCGTATTCAAATGCGTCTTGTTAACCGCGAGATGGGTGAAATAAAAGAACAAGAGATCTACGTCGGCGACATTCCAATGATGACCGACCGCGGTACCTTCATTATTAATGGCGCTGAGCGTGTAATCGTTTCTCAGATCGTCCGCTCCCCTGGCATCTACTATAAAAGGGAAGTCGACACCAACGGTAAGAGAACCTTCTCGGCAACCCTTATACCTAACCGTGGCGCTTGGCTGAAGTTCGAAACCGATGTCAACGACATCATCTATGTAAAGATAGATAAAAACAGAAAACTTCCTGCCACTACCCTCTTGAGAGCCCTTGGTTATTCAGATAGTGAAATGGAAGGTATTTTCCGTCACAAAGAATTCCTCAAGAAAACTCTTGATAAAGATTCCAACAAAACTCGTGAAGATTCGTTAATCGAAGTCTATCGCAAGCTTCGCCCAGGTGACCCGCCCTCGGTTGCTGGTGGTCAAAGCATTCTTGACAGCCGCTTCTTCGACGACAAACGTTATGACCTTGGTCGCGTTGGTCGCTATAAATTGAATAAGAAGCTCAGCTTGTCGGTGCCAGAAGCTCAGCGCACATTGACTAGAGAAGACA
>CAJXZK010000200.1 GCA_913063055.1 uncultured bacterium | reverse complement strand
GGTTCAATTGTTGGTGGTTAGATTTTTGGATTGAAATTCTAACTGGGTCCCGATGTTAGATTTTTGGATTGAAATTCTAACTGGGTCCCGATGTTAGATTTTCGGATTGAAATTCTAACTAGGTTCCGATGTTAGATTTTCGGATTGAAATTCTAACTGGGTCTTGATGTTAGATTTTCGGATTGAAATTCTAACTGGGTCCTGATGTTAGATTTTCGGATTGAAATTCTAACTGGGTCCTGATGTTAGATTTTCGGATTGAAATTCTAACTAGGTTCCGATGTTAGATTTTTGGATTGAAATTCTAACTAGGTTCCAACTCCTCCCTAAACAAACTAAATGGTGCCATCGACTGGTTTCGAGCCAGTTTCTCGCCGCCTTCAACGGCACGTGTTGACCACAATCACTACGATGGCAATGGCGCGAGAAGAACGATTCGAACGCTCAGTCACTGATTTGGAATCAGTTGGTTTACCAGTTAACCGATTCTCGCGTGGTCCGGGATCTCAGACTCGAACTGAGAAAAAACCGCTTCTAAGGCGGGCGGATTTACCAATTTTCCTAATCCCGGATGGGGTGGCTAGTGGGATTCGCGCCCACGTTTCTGAGCTCACAACCCAGAGTCTTAGACTGCTAGACCATAGCCACAATTTTCCGCAGCTGGGATTCGAACCAAGATTCGCGCCTTCAAAGGGCGCTGTCCTGCCAGTTAGACGACCGCGGAGTATTTCTGCGCAGTTGCTCGCTGCGCAGAATATTTCTGTGCTACCTGGGCTCGAACCAGGGACCAACCGCTTAACAGGCGGTCGCTCTGCCAACTGAGCTATAGCACAATAAACAATCGGAGATCGAGGAATCGAACCTCGTACATTGAGCTCCCAAAGCCCACGTTCTGCCAGTGAACTAATCCCCGAAGGACAATTAGATACGCGGGTTTGACGGGTTGGGATTTTGTAAGACAACATGAACGTGATCCTCTTGATTCTGTACAGCGAAGCCATGACGCAGCGGATTGAGCCAATTAAATTGGCTTCCGTTGAGGCTTTGATGCTGTAGAGACCAGATCACGATTGAATACCTTTTGGTGGCGAACGTTTTTTCACTATAGCATGAGCCGCAAAAAGTGCAAACAGAAAATTTCTCAGTTCGCAACAACATGCATTTGTCTCAGCGACATAGCAATAGAAAACTACAGCTTGTATTTCTATTTTAGGAGTAGCAGCTAGTCGCTTCCGTTTGATTCTGCCGGCGGCGTTTCTTCTTGTGCCTTTGCTGAGGCGTCGCCAAAGGCCATGCGCATAGCAGTTTTTCCGATCTGGTGAACCTCTGGGGTGCGCAAGCTGCTCAGGGCGACCACTGCGCAATTACTCTCCGGTAGGATGATGATGATTGAGCCGACACCTTGAGTGGCACCACCCCAGAAAACTTGGTGCTGCCCACCTAGACTTGGGTTGGGTCCAGCTTTCCAGCCAAAGGCCCATGGGTTTGGCTGCCCGGTAGTTAGAGCTGGACGGTCGTACCAGAGCGTCCGATAGCCTTTCTCAGTGAGCATGCGGCGTGACATTAAGCCGAGGGCGTACCTGAGCATGTCATTGCAATTGCTAGCTAGCATTCCAGCTGCGAAAGAAATAGCTGGGCTTTTATACTCTACTGGCACTAGTCGCCCAGCTTTGTTCAAGCCGTAGCCTTGGGCCACAAGTCCCGTTGGTTGGAGCATTACTGTGGTGGCAGTATTTCGCATCTGTAGTGGTGCCAAGATGGTTTCGCCAACCATTTCTAGGTATGGTTTGCCTGATGCTTTAGCTATGATTGAGCCGACCAATCGATAGCTGTAATTCGAGTAGAGATATTGTGAGCCTGGTTCTGATACCAGTGGTTGATGAATCAAAATATCTATTTGATCTTTCCAGTCTACTTCTGGATTTACTTTTTCTGGTACCCCTGCTGCCATAGACGAAAGCTGGCGCACCGTGAGGCTCTTGTAAGGCTTGGTCAGCCCGTCTACATATTTTTCCAGGGGGTCGTCTAGACTAACAAGACCTTTGTCTACGAGCGACAACAATGTCACGCCAGTAAATGTTTTTGTCACTGATGCTAAACCAAATATGGTGTCATTGGTGACTGGAATGCGTCGCTCGATATCAGCAAATCCATAGCACTTTTGAAAAACTACCTGCCCTGATTTTATGATGCCGATGGAGTATCCAGGCACATTGCAGGTAACCATTTGTTCTTTGATCATGGCGTCTATATTTGCTAGCCGTTGTTCAAAATTGTCAGTGCTTTGTCGTGCAGCTTGCCCGCGTCCATAATTGTTGTTCGGAGATTGTTGTGGAGTGTAGCTCCCCTGATTCATTTGATTCAGGGGTTGCGAAAAGGCGCTCTGGCAGCAGAGGGTTGCTAGCATTAGTGCCAATGGTAAGGAGTGTTTCACTTGGTTTGGTCCTGCCTAATCTCTGTCTCAGTCTTCACTTCTCTCTTCATTGCTTGCTCTGGTTCATCTTTAAACCATTTTGGATTAAAACTAAAGCCAAAACCTGCTTCTTTTGCTCCCAGTTCAGGACGATATGGGTTTTGGCAAATGTAGATTAGGTAGACATTCATTGAAAGGAAGATAACCACACTGGCTGTCATCAATAACTGTGAAAATAGATTTTCTACGAAGAAGAAATAGGTGAAAAGTACAATCATAGTTCCGCCGGCAATGAGCACTGCCCATAGTATTGGCGAAAGTTTGCTTTTAGCTGCCACCATGCGATATTTACGTGCTTCCGAGAGTTCTTCTAGGTCTTGCAGCATGACGGCGTAGCACTCTTGTTCGCTTTCGTTGCGAGGAGTGTAGCCAACAATATCTTTCCAGAGGTGCTGGTAGGGTGAGATTGTGCCCTCTTTTTCAGCACCACTCTCCACTTTCTCCCAGTCTTGATTAACTGCGGTTACAGCATAGTTGTATAGGTCTTCGCGTATTTTGTGCCTGGCCTCTGGTTCGAATCTTAGGCTGACGTGATAAATATTGCTTAGCTTATTTGCTTCGATTACGGCTTTGTCGCTTGCGGTATCTACTTTTGTTTCGGCGTTGACGACTATCAAGCCAACTAAGATTGCATAGAGAGTGCCGATGATAGCGAGCAAGTAGCCACCGACTTCATGAGAGGCTTCAAGTACTTCTCTTGATGCGCGTTTGCGCACAATGAATACTCCAGCCAGCGAGAGTACTGTTGTCCCTCCCACAATAATCAAACAGTCGATTAGAGCACTCATTTTTTTGTTGTCTTTCCCTTGAAAATTCTGAATTGATTGTTCGACCAAAGCCAAACGATAATAATATCGCACTAAAGGTGTCAGGGATAGCCTTCATGGTAGAGCCATAGTGAGCATTATGCTGCGTGCGTTGTCGATTAGATTTAGTGGCAGTTTTACTCAGACTCACTGCGGCAATTCGCTAGAATAATTTTAGCGATTTCATATACTGCATGGGTACAGTCAAGATTGTTTTTTGGGGGAAGGGGCAAGTTGGCTCTGTTCTCAATGTGCTCAAGTGCCTCTATTATTGTGACCAGGTCAGATGGCTGATTGATTGGTTTTGCTAGTCCGGCCTCAATTAAAATCTCTGCCGTGCCACCTTCTTGCGGCATCGGTTCTGTCAGCATATCAATTGCCATCGGCAAGCGGCGAGCTATTGCCTCGAAGGTGGTAAGTCCGCCGGCCTTTGTTACTAGCAAGTCACAAGCACTCATGGCGTCCGACAATGATGGTAGCTCCCGCTCTACGGTTGTTTTGAACGGCATGGTCTGGGCGATCTTTTGGATCTTCTGATATAGCCTTTCGTTGTTGCCACAAATTACTATCATTTGCACAGGCTTGCTTACGCTTGTTAGAGCGCTGTAGATTTTGATAAAGTTGCCACCGCCAGCCCAACCCGCTGTTAAGCAGATAGTTACTTTGTCTGGCTCTAGTCCTAGGTCTGTGAGGAATTTCTCTCGACTGGTTTCTGCTGGACGCAAGTAGATTGGATCGACTGGCATACCTAATGTTAGTATTTTGTCTGCATCTACACCCAGAGACACCAAGCGTTTTTGCGCTAGTTCGTTGGCGACGATAGTGACTTTTGCATCACGGCATGCCCAGCCTATCCACAATTGTGCATTTGGATCAATCACGTCCAAAATTAGCTCAGGCTGGTTGGGTAGTTTGGCGTCAGCTAGAGCTTTGGCTAGGTAGTGATTGGCCATGGGATGAATTGAAACCACGACTGCCGGTCTGATGCTATGCAGTAGCTTGTTTAAATAGCCAGAGGCTAGCCAATAGCCAAGCTTTGAGTTGTCTGGTTTGAAGGTTTCGATTAGAGCGAAGTAGTACTTCATCCAGCCTTGATCGTAGCGCAATAGTAGGTTGTAGATTGCGACAAATACGCCATGAAGAGGACTGCTCTTCTCAACGACATCGACAGTTACGACTTCATAAGATGGCTTGTCTGCTGTGTCTGATTTAGCGCTGAGCAGTTCATGTATGGCATTTTCGATCGCTCTTGCTGCACTGCGATGGCCCCCGCCAGTGTTCGAGACGCAGAGTAGAATTTTGTTACTTCTTGCAGCTTTTGCCACAGGCGCACCGGAATGTTTCTTTGGAGGCCTACCTGGTATTTGTTATTACCTTGACTGCCTATATTCCCAAAAGAGCCTTGTATTTGAAAGGAATTTTCCCCGCTATGCTAATTTCTCCTGGTATCGACAACTGTAGAGGCAATGCTGTAGCTCTTCTAGCTTACATTCTGTTCGATTGCAGGCCCTGCCACCGCCATGAGTTCTTGCTGTGTCAGACTCTCTTTGTTTAGTAGCAGCTTTGCTGCTGCTTCCAGGTTTGCTCTGCGCTCGGTCAATATTGCAATTGCCTTTTGTAGGGCAGCATTGACTAACTCTCGTATGGCACAATCTATTTCACGGGCGGTTTCTTCGCTAAACTTTCTACCTTCCATGTCGGATGGCTTGTAGCCGTTTAGAAAGGCCTGGGTTTCGCCTTCGTAAGTAACAGGTCCGAGTGATTTGTTCATGCCATAGCGTGTCACCATGCTGCGAGCAATCTCTGTCGCTTTCGCTAAGTCGTCAGCAGCTCCTGTCGAAATGTCTTCGAAGGTAAGCATTTCAGCTGCTCGGCCGCCTAATAGCACTGCGAGTTTGTTTTCTAATTCGCTTCTAGACATGAGAAAACGGTCTTCCGTGGGGCGTTGCATTGTGTAGCCTAGAGCGCCAACTCCTCGAGGAATGATGGATACTTTTTGAATTGGATCGCTGCCCGGTAAGGCTAGAGAAACTAGTGCATGGCCAATCTCGTGATGGGCCACAATCTCGCGATCTTTGGCTGCTAGCAGTCGGTGTTTCTTCTCTGGCCCGGCTATGATGCGCTCTAGGGCTGTATTGAAATCGCTAAGTTCGACGGTTGTGGCACCACGCTTGGTAGCGCCAAGAACTGCTTCATTAACTAGATTTGCTAGGTCTGCACCGGTGAAGCCGGTGGTTGCTGCTGCCATAGGCTCCACCACATCGGTCTGGTTGCATGTTACTTTGCGCAGGTGTACGGTGAGAATTTGCTCTCGGCCTAATTTGTCAGGGCGATCAACCACGATGTGCCGATCAAAACGGCCGGCGCGCAAGAGTGCTTGGTCGAGAATTTCCGGTCTGTTAGTTGCTGCTAAAAGAATTACGCCCTGTCGTGGGTCAAAGCCATCCATCTCAACCAATAATTGATTTAGCGTCTGTTCCTTTTCGTCGTGGCCGCCCATCGGGCTGAGTCCTCTTGAGCGACCTAAGGCATCTAATTCATCAATGAAGATAATGCATGGGGCGCTGCTTTGCGCTTGAGTAAATAGATCACGTACTCGTGCTGCTCCAACCCCAACAAACATTTCGACAAATTCAGAGCCACTAATAGAGAAGAATGGCACGGCTGCCTCGCCAGCCACAGCTTTAGCCAGCAAAGTCTTGCCAGTTCCCGGCGGCCCGACCAGTAATATTCCCTTTGGTAGGTGGCCGCCAAGGCGGTTGTAGCGCTCTGGTTCTTTGAGAAAACCAATTACTTCTTGTAGATCTTCTTTTGCTTCATCAACGCCAGCGACGTCTTTAAACGTTGTTTTGACATCGCTTTCCATATAAGTTTTTGCGCCACTTTTGACAATATTGCGCATGCCTAGACCAGGAATGCCCGAATCACTATTAGCAATCTTTTGGGCAATAAGTGAGCTGATACCAAAGAGGATGATGATTGGAATACACCATGATGCCAATGATTTCCAGACCAGGTCTTCTGGTACCCCTTGGAATACTTCCGCGTGTTGTGCCAGTTTTGCAGCCAGTTGGGGATCGTCAATACGTACTGTGCGAAAGGTCTTGACCTTGTTGTCTGCTGCTTTTAAAGTGCCTTTAATTTCTTCCGGTGATACGTAAATCTCGGAGAGTTTGTTATTGTTCAGTTCTGTAAGAAAGCGGCTATAGGGAATTTTTTCTACCTGAGCAAAGCCAAACAGACCGGTGAAAATGAGGCTGAGCCAGAAAGCTATTAGGCCAAGTCGAAGCAAGTTCTCATACGGCGGAATTTCTTTTTTGTTGTCTTTTGGGCTTTTTTCTTGCACGTTTAGACCAGTCTTTGGGGCGCCGTCATTCGCTGTAGCCAGAGTAGTAAATTTCTCTTTCTAGTTGTAGAAAATAGCATAGAAGTAGCTTCTTCGGTATCGACCTGGTGGCTTTGCGACCTTGTCAAACCTTTTCACTCATGTTTCATCACTCTTTTGATTGATGTTTATCTTCTTCTTCTTCTTCTTCTTCTTTGTTCGGTAAGTCGAGGGTAACTGATTTAGTTCAGCTGGGTATAAGGATTGATATTGTTAAGTGCTAACTGGTATTTCCTTCCATGTTAAGGCCACAGCGCAAGAATGTAGCTTCAATCGTGCAATATCAACAGCTTAGAGCTGCTGCTGGAGGTTCTGGCGCTGGCGGTGGGAGTGGATCTGGGAGTAGAAACGGTGCCACCGGGAGACGGTTGCGGCCAAACCAGGAGCTTGTCTGTCGCATTATTGAAGCTGTTCCGGGTGGATACTTGATTAAAGTAGATGACGTGGATTTGCCCTCGTATCTAATAACCGATGCTTGCATCCAGCCCGGTCAAGAGATTTTGGCACAATTGTTTTGTATACACCGAAAGAATCTTATTCTGAGCCCGCTGGCGGGATGAGCCGTATGTTTCCTGTTTTTAGTCAATTTCCCTAAGACTATCCAAAGGGATGATTCGCCAGCTTTGGTTTTGTGACAGGATTAAGTACTGTCAAGAGAGTCAAAATTATGCAAAGTAGGCCAGCACCCAAGGGCGTGAAATCATCCAGCAACAGAGTTTGTATGCATTCTGCGGCGGCCGAGTCGGGCGGCTTAGCATTGGTTACTATTGGCAATTCTTTGAGAGGCGATGATGGTATTGCCCAGCGGGTCTGTGATGCCCTAGATCCAGATATCCTCGCTCGGGTTTGTCGCTTTGACCTTGGTACTTTTACCAATTTGCTCGGTGATTGCCTCGCTGGCCACTACTCAGCTGTTATTGTTGACGCTACTAAAAGTGGTACGGTTGCTGGCAATATTTCTATTACCGATTTGAGTGTAATGGCTAGCGGAAGTTGGGCTGCTCCATTGAAGTGTCCATCTAGCCATGGTCTTTCCTTAGTTGATGAATTGATTTTGACCAACGGAAGAATCGCCCTACCGAAGCAAATTATTCTTTTTGGTGTTGAGGTCAGTGATGTAGATTGGGCCGCACAGCTTTCACCAACTATGGAGAAGTGCCTCCCTTCTATAGCTAATAGTCTTTCGCGTTTAGTTGTTTCTACTCTGGAAGTAACAAAGAATGCATGAGGCCTCGGTGGCTCAGTCAATTCTTAGAATTGCCTGCAGCAAGCTTGCCAGCACTGCTCATACCGATACGGTTACTGCTATCCATGTAATCATTGGTCAGTTTCGCAATATCGATATCGATTCACTAAAGTTTGCCTTCGACAATATTCGATCAATGTACGACGGCTGCTCTAATTGTCGGCTTGAGGCCGAAGTAATAGCCGCAAGAGCTACCTGTAGAGGATGCTCTCGTACTTACAACCCTGATATGGCCACTTCATTTCGTTGTCCTCAATGTGGCAATGGTGTTGGTCAACTAATAACTGGGGAAGAACTAGATGTAATCGGTATTACTCTGCGATAAGTGGAACAATTTGGTGAACTGTAAAAATGCACGATTCTTCTGACGAACACATGCTTGAGCGAATTCTTGCTGGTAACGACGACCTGGCGGAACATAACAGAGAGCACTTCGACGAACTCAATCTTACCGCTGTCAATATCATGAGTGCCCCTGGGGCTGGTAAGACTAGTCTGCTTGAGTGCACAGTGGCCGCCCTGGCGCCTAAGCATAATATTTTTGTACTTGAAGGGGACATGGTCGGCAACCTGGATGCTGAAAGGTTGCGCCGGGTGGGCGCCTCAGTCTTTCAGATTTGCACCGGCCGCAGTTGTCACCTCGATGCCCAGATGGTGGCTCGCTTCTTGCATACAGAGCCTTTAGCAGGGGTTGAGCTACTGTTAATTGAAAATGTTGGTAACCTGGTCTGCCCCGCCGACTTCAAGCTCGGTGAGCACAAGCGGGTTGTTTTGCTTTCAGTCACTGAAGGAGACGACAAGCCCATTAAGTATCCAGTAATTTTCCGTAGCTGTGATGCTGTGGTATTCACCAAATGTGACCTTTTACCCTATGTCGATTTTGACATAGAGCGAGCTATCGACAATATTCGGGTTCTCAATGCCGGAGTAGAAACCTTTGTTGTTTCATCTAAAGATAAAACGGGTTTGACTGAGTGGAATAGTTGGCTTAGTCAAAAGGTAGGGGCAAAAGTAGCATCCCTCGAAAGTTAAACCGATCGGTTGATGTTGCAATAACTTAAATCGGGTGTAATTAAGAGAAGCCTTTGACTGCTAGTAGCGAGAAAAACGTGCAAAAAAGTTTCACCCTTCCTAAATCTGATTTTGACCAATTTTTTACCCTTTTGGCGCAAATGGGCACAGTATATGCGGCAGTGAAAGTTTCAGAGCAGTCATTTGCCTTTCGTGCTGTTACCTCGGCGAAGCAAATTGCCTTTGATGCTATTCGCACTATTTTGCCGCCGAAGAAATTTTTCTATCCCCCCAGCGAAACACTAATAACGTACGATAAAGACGGCATTTATGAGAATGAGCCTGAGCTTGAGTTCAAGGTGATATTTGGTGTCCACCCCTGCGACCTGGCGGGGCTGGGCATCATGGACAAGATATTTTCGTCTGGTCACGCCGATAGCCATTATATGAGGCAGCGCGAAGCTAGCTTTGTCATTGGCCACTCTTGCATGCCCGATAAGCATTGCTTTTGTCAATCAATGGGTAGCGACTGTGCCAAGTCAGGCTATGACATTTTTCTTACTGATATTGACAGTGATTATTTTATTGAGGCTTTGACTCCGGCCGGTGATCAGTTTATTGCCTTAGCTCAGCCAATTCTAGCCGGGGCAACAGACAAAGATCATGAGCGTAACCATCATTTCTGGGAAACGCGCTCTGCGGCTTTCACCAATGGTTTTAATTCAAGCAATTTGAAAGTGACCATGGAAGGGGAGTGGGACAATAAATTATGGGATGAACTGGGCGAGCGCTGTCTTAGTTGCGGTAGCTGTACCCCTGTTTGTCCTACTTGTTATTGCTTCGATTTAGTTGACATTGCCAGCCTCAACAATGATTCGGGCTCGCGCAAGAGAGAATGGGATAGCTGTCAATTCACCGGCTTTGCTAAAGTTGGCGGGGACTTTAATTTTCGTCCTACTCCAGTGGATCGCTTGAAGTTTTGGTACCGTCATAAATTGCATGGTTTTGATGATGCCTATGCCGATAAGACCTGTGTTGGCTGCGGCCGTTGCACTGTGTCTTGTCCATCAGGCATCGACGACATCGTGGCTGTGGTCAAAGCATTGCAGGTATCTTCTGCGGCTAAAACTAGTGAGGGAGCTGATGCCTGAGAATAATTCACAGTCTAATTGCGGGCCCGACAGCTGTGCTCAAAATAGTAATAGCAATAGAGCTTGTACGCCCTATCTTCCTACCCGGGCTGTTCTAAGTAAGATAACTGAGATGGCCTACGATAACTTTTTGTTCGAATTTGAACAAATCGATCCAATTTTTCGTTCTTGTTTGCCCGGACAGTTCGTCGAGATCTGGATACCGGGAGCTGGTGAGAGCCCAATTTCAGTCTGCTCTGGCAGTGTCGGCGAAACCCTGCAATTGCTGATTCGCAAGGCCGGAAGAGTGACCAAAGCTCTATTTAATTTAAAGCCCGGTGATTGGGTTGGATTGCGTGGGCCATACGGCCATGGCTTTCCGGTTGATCTGTATAAAGGTAAGAACGTCTGCATGATTGCTGGCGGTCTTGGCGTAGCTCCTCTGCGCTCTGTCTGGCAGTATTTGATTGAGCATCGTCGAGACTATGGTCGCTTAATGCTAGTTTATGGCATGAAGAATAGCGACGAGATTCTTTTTGCCGATGAGTTAATGGCGCTGCGTCATAGTCAAAAGCTGGAATTGTTTTTGGCGGCTGAAGACGTTACTGTTTGCCACCTTGCCAATTTGGAAATTGAAGCAGGACGAGTCACTGACTTGCTTGATTTGGCTGAGCTTTCTACTGATATGCAAGTAGCTATTTGTGGCCCACCTGTGATGTATCGATTTGCTGTTGAGCGCTTACGTCGCTTAGGCATAGCCCTGTCTCTTATACACATCTCCGAGCCCACGAGACCGTA
>CAJXZK010000199.1 GCA_913063055.1 uncultured bacterium | reverse complement strand
GGGTAATCACCTGGTGCTCGATATTGTTCAGGCCTAAGTTGAGAGCGTAATCAACTGCTTGGCCCAGACCGAGCTTCGCTGCCACATTGCATTCCCAATTTTCAAAACGACGAGCATCTGGGCGCATTTCGTATTGGTTTCGGCTGCTCCATTCGGCGGCGTGAAGGTCGAGAAACGGCGGTTCTAGCTTTTCTAAAAAGCTTTTGCGAACGTAGAGGAAGCCTGTTCCTCTTGGCCCTCGCAGGTACTTGCGACCGGTGGCTGAGAGAAGATCGCAGCCGATTTCCTCAACATCAATAACTAACTGACCGACTGATTGGCAGGCGTCAAGCAGGTAGGGAATTTTGTGCTCCTGCGCCAGCTTTCCCACCGCGGCGGCTGGATTAATCAAACCGCCGTTGGTCGGCACATGGGTGATGGCTATCAGTTTGACTTTATCGTCAATTTTTTCTTTCAGTCTTGCTAAGTCAAGTTGGCCATGTTCGTCGTTTTCAACTACGTCGATTTCGACTCCTCGAAGTTTTGCCATTTGCAAGAAAGCAATGTAATTGCTGGCATATTCGTTGCAGGCTGTGAGTATGCGATCGCCCGCCTTGAGCGGCAAAGAGTAGAAGGCCATGTCCCAGGCTCTAGTGGCGTTCTCTACTACGGCGATTTCATCTGGTTGGCAATTGATGAGCTGGGCAATTGACCGGTAGACCTTCTCTAGTCTCGCAGCCTCTTGATTAGCGGCCTCGTAGCCGCCAATTTTTGCTTCTAGCTGTAAGTGGTTTATTGCAGTAGCTAGCACTGATTCTGGCATCAAGGCTGCACCGGCGTTATTAAAGTGCAGCCTTTCTTTGGTTGCCGGGGTATCCAGGCGAGCTTGTTCAACGTTTATTTTGGCTATCATCAGACAAGTTTAGCGCCTGGAGAGGCTATGCGAGCTTCTCCAGGCTCAATTTTTTTCTTTTTTTTGCCAAGCGAGGGCCAGCGGCGAGAGTTTTTCTCTTGGGTGAAAGTGGCATATAATCGCTGTTATGAGTGCATTGAAACAAGCCAGAGTAAGCCAAGCAGATCGCCAGATAACGCCTGTTTATTATGATAGGGCTAATTGGCGCTCTCTTTTTCTTCGCTTGTGCTATTCGCTACTGGCAATTGCTCTAGCTTCTTCGCTGAGTGCTTGTGGTAACTTTCGCCGACCGAAGGTCGATGAAGAGGTACGAAAAGTGCGAACTGCTAAACAAGTTGTATTAGAAGACAAAGTGCAAGAGTTTGGTAACAAGGTTCATAAATTCAAAATGCTGCCTCCCAAAGCTTTTCTCTATTCTGAGATAGAGACACCCCGCGGTCAGGTGTTTTCATTCTCGACTCCTATTCGCAAAGACAGTCGAGCTGGGGTTTTTAGTGTTAGCTGTGTGGCTAACCAACCCGGTCATAAACGACAGGCGCCAGGCGACGTGGTGAGCTCCGTGCTGGCACCACTGGCTCAGGGCTGTACTGATTTTCACGCTGGCACAAATGAAACTTTCGAAGAGAAAGGACGCACTTTTGAAGGGGTCCAATTTAGCGGTTCTTATGGCGGATATTATCCAATTACTGGCTATGTTTATGTCACCCCTGTGCAGGATGGTTTCTACATTGTGCAGTGGTTAGATGGAGAAGTGAATTTTCCTCTGACAAAAGACGTGATGCTCAATTCGTTTAAGTCTCTTGAAATCGAGTATTAGTTTTGGCGACCCTTGGTGTTGATGAGTTAGGCTGAGTAGTGGCAAGGAGTGAATTGAACTATGCTGATGGCTGACACTCTGGCAATTTTTTTGGTTGTTCTGGGCTTCCTTTTGGCCTTGCCGGGCTTGTGGTTACTCTGTGCTGGGCTATGGCCCACTGCTGTGGCACGAACTACAGATGATTGCCGAGCGGGTTTGCTCTTCCCCTTTTTAGTTGGGATACCGATTTCAGTGCTGGCATTTTTCGCCGCAGCCTTTGCCAGTAATGGTTTGGGGCCGGCTAGCGGTTTTGTCTCCATTGCCATAGTTTGTTTCTATGTTCTATTTGCCAGTGTTGGTATCGCCGGATTAACCACATCAATAGGTAACCGCCTGCCTTCTCCAGCTGATATAGAACGCCCGTGGAAGGCGACAATTAGAGGTAGCATAGTTTTAGAGCTAGCTTTTCTCTTGCCGCTTCTGGGCTGGTTCTTGCTTTTGCCGTCGGCCTTGATTATAGGATCAGGTGCTGCTCTGCGGTCGATTATCAAAGGCATGGGCAAGCCGAAGCCAGCACCTCTCGAGGCCGCTTTGGAGGGTAGTAGAGATATGAGTAAGGAGACCAGGGAAAGTTTAGGTAGCAACCCCGGAGTCGCCTGATGACTGTTTCTCGGCGCCAGCTTCTTAAGATTGCTGCGCTGGCTACGGCTTCTGCTGGCTCATTGCCGCTGAGTGGTTGCGAGAGCATTACCAGTAGTGCCAGTAAGTGGCTCGGCGAAGGTATTCCTGCGAAGGTTGGAGTGGCCAGCGGTGCTGCTGTTGATCCTGATTTTCACTTCTTGTCTCGGGCGACCTATGGCCTCTGGCCTGGTGATCTCGATTATTTGAAGAAATTAGGTCGAGACAAGTGGCTCGATGAGCAGTTGAATTACCGCCAAATCGACGATCGGGCTTGCGATTTGAGAGCGCGGCGCTTTGAGACTCTATGGCTTGATCCCGGCACCTGCTTTGAGTACAAAAAGCCAGTTTTGCGTGACGAACTTGTGCGTCACATGCTGCTTCGGGCTGTCTACAGCAAGCGTCAGTTGTATGAAGTGATGGTTGGTTTTTGGAGCGATCATCTCAATATTGATGTGGGTAAAGGCGATGCAATATACGCAAAAGCCACTGATGATCGCACCGTTGTTAGGGCTCATGCCTTTGGGCGCTTCCAAGATCTAATTGCTGCTTCTGCCAAATCTGCGGCCATGCTTATTTATCTTGACGGCAAGGAGAATCGCAGCGCCGCCCACCCAACAGCCAAGAATATTCCTAACGAAAACTATGCTCGGGAGCTGCTTGAGCTGCATACTATGGGAGTAGACGGCGGCTATACCCAGGGTGATGTCTATGAAGTTGCTCGCTGTCTCACTGGCTGGCGCATCCATACACCCTGGCAGCGGGGCAAAGTCTATTTTGAGCCGAGCGAGCATGATGATGGTGCCAAGCTTGTACTGGGAAAAGCCATTGCCGCTGGAGGTGGTGAGCACGATCTTGATGCTGTGCTAGATATTGTCTGTAAGCATAAGTCTACCGCTCGTCATATTGCTACTAAGTTGCTGCAACACTTTGTCAGTGAAGAACCGCCGGCTGCGATGGTTGATAGGGTTGCTGCCGTTTTTAAGAAGAGCGACGGCGATATTCCCTCGCTGCTTCGAGCAATATTTAGAGATGAGCAATTTGATCAGTTTGCTTCGACGAAAATTAAAAGACCATTTCACTTTATTGCTAGCTCGTTGCGTTCACTTGCTGCTGATACCTACGCTCATTCTTCTTTGACTGAGTATTTGAATCGTATGGGTCATGCACCATTTCAATACCCTACACCCGACGGTTACCCAGATCAGTCGTCTTATTGGTTGTCTACCTTACTTTGGCGCTGGAACTTTGCCCTCAGTGTATGCAGCAACAAAGTGCCTGAGGTGACTGTACAGCTAGCTGAGTTAGCCACTGCTGTTGGTGCTCTTGAGCAAGATAAAAGCAGTGATAAATCGGAAGAGTCCGAGAAGAACGAAAGTTTCCACCGACCTGGTACAGTGAGCAGCCCACAGTTAGACCGGATGTTTGCTCATTTTGTCGGTCGCCTGCCGACAAAATTGGAACGTAAAACCTTCTTTGAATATCTGGCTCAGTCAAAGAAAGATGTTCGCCCTGAACTGGTTGGTTTGATTCTCTCTTCTCCCGCATTTCAGAGGTGTTGATGGCCTCTCCTCAAGACTATTCAAGAAGAGCATTTTTACGCAAACTGGCCTTTGCCGACGAGGCGCACTTAGGCACTGTAAATAAGTCATTGGTTTGTATTTTCTTGCGTGGTGGCGCGGACACTCTCAATATGCTGGTGCCGTATGGCAATGACGACTATTATAAATTGCGGCCCAATATTGCTATCAAGAGCCCCTCTCGGGGCGGACCTGCGGCTGCTCTCAAGCTCGATGATCTCTACGGCTTTCATCCTAAAATGGCAGCGCTTTTACCGATCTATCGAGAGGGACGTTTGGGCATGGTGCAAGCTGTCGGTACCGATAATTTTAGTGGTTCTCATTTTGAGGCTCAAGATCAAGTTGAGCATGGAGAATCGTGCGGTCACAGCCTCGGTGGTGGTTGGCTTGGTCGGCACTTAGCGAGCCGTAGTATCGGTCAGCAAACGCCACTGTCAGCGGTTGCAATTGGTACTGCTTTGCCTGAGTCACTTCGTGGTGCCCCTTCTGCCAGCGTGCTCAATTCTATTGAAGAAATTAAGTTGCAAGCTCCGGATGGTCAGTCGCAAGCTATTGCCAAGGCGCTGGCCCAACTTTACGGCAGTGAAGTGGCGCTCTTGGCTGAGCCTAGCAAGACCACTCTAGACCTACTTGGTCGGGTCGAGAAGCTTCAAGGGAAGACCTATCATCCCGCCAATGGTGCAGTCTATCCTGATAATGCTTTTGGCAAGGGCTTAAAAGAAATCGCTCGTCTGCTAAAAGGCGGAGTTGGTCTGGAGGTGGCCGCCCTTGATTTGAATGGTTGGGATACTCATTTCTTCCAGGGGGCGGAAGCGGGATTGCAGGCTGATAGTATTGAGCAGTTAGCAAATGGCCTGGCGGCCTTTGACAGAGATTTAGGCTCTGCCCGAGGGGCTGTCACCACTCTGGTGATTACCGAGTTTGGTCGGCGCAGCTACGAGAACAGTTCAATGGGCACCGATCATGGGCGAGGATTTACAGTCTTTGCCATCGGTGATCGTATAGCCGGTGGTCAGGTGCATGGCCCTCTGCCCCATTTAACTCGTGGACAGCAAATGGATTTGCTTGGGCCCTCGGGCCTGGCTGTGCAGTTCGACTATCGCTCAGCCCTCTGCGAAATTCTAGTGCGAGCGCTCGATAATCGCCGCATAGAAAACGTTTTTCCGGGCTTCAAAGGGCAAGAGATTGGGTTGGTGAAGCGGGCAATTGTTTAAGCCGAACCACAGTCTTAAGTCGGGTATGATAACCTGAGCTAATGAAAAGGATTGACCGCCAAGGAAGAACTCGATTTCGTGCAATTGCCGCTGCGGCGGCAGTTTTGGCACCTTTCGGGGTTCCATGGGTTGCGGGCCTGCCGGCTATTGCCCTGCCTGGGGCTGGGGCGCTGTCTTTCAAGCATAGAGAGTCGATTCAGGCTTCTGGGCCTTTTAGTGCTCCTGCTCGCGCTGGTCTTGGTCCTAAAACTATTTCTGGTGCCCAGGTGCAGACTCTTCTGAGTTCGCTTCTTTTTCTCAATTTGACCACTGTTAAGCCCGCGATTGTCTCTAAGGAAGATATTGCCCTAACTGACGCCATCGGGCGGCAGGTAAAGGCGGGAGAAAGACCTAAGATTGCTGATTTGCTAGCTCTCTATAATCTTCGCATGAAAGAAAAACACTATCTTGCGGCACTCAGCTGTGTCTCCTTCATTTCCTTTCTTCATTCCTCTAGTGCAGATGCCAAGGCACCTTCACCTGTTAGTGACTCGGATTTGCTGAAAACTAAACTCTTGGCGGGTCGCGAGCTGTTAGAGCGAGCCGAGGATGAAGCAAAAAGTTTTGAAGCTAATTCGCTGCTTCATTTGAAATTGGCTAAGACTTTGCTGCAATCATCTGGTGACAAGAAACTGATAGAACGTGTCGATAACGATATTGAAAAACTTGAGAAGTCTGGCTTGAAACCCCATGGTTATGCTGGTTTTCTTATGCTTGGTAATGTTGTTAATGGTGTCATTCAATATAGCCCTGCTTCTTTTTGTAAAACAATAAAGGTCGGCGACTGCATAGTTTCGGTAGATGGAGTTGCGACTGCTGGTCTTAGTTCGCAACGCGTACGACGCTTGCTTGATGGTGTGGAACCTAATATCGCGAAGTTAAAAGTAGCGCGCGGCAAACATCATTTTGCCACCAGTTTTAAGCGTGGCGAGCCGCTTCCGGCTAATGTCCCCGATGGCTTGACGGCGCAACAATATTTAGAGCTCGCTAGTCAGCTGCGAGAGGTCTGTCGCTTTGAAGATGGTCGATTGGCTCTAGCTAAAGCTCAGAAAGCCGATGCTAGTGGCCCCATCGCTGAACGTGCGTCTAAGATGCTTTCAGCCCGCTTCCCTAAGGTAGAACCGAGTAAGCAAGCCGTAACACTTTATTCGTCTGCTTATTGGCTGCATCAAGATAAAAGTGATGCGGCTGAGAAAGTATTGCAACGTTGCATTGCTTCTTGGCCTGAGTTTGAGCTGCCCTACCGTCAACTTGCATCTGTGTATAGAAGTTCGGGGCGATTGAACGAAGCTAAAACTACCCTAGAGCAATTGCTGAAAATCAATCCGAATTATGCACGCGGCTGGTGTGATTTATCGCAGATAAAGATCGAGCTAAAAGACCGCGATGGTGCCATGATTGATGCTAAACACGCAGTAGAGCTCGATCCCGATGATGCTGTTGTGAATGCCTGGCTGACTGAGCTGAGCAAGAAAGATTCAAAGACGAAGTAAGCGGTCTTTTTTTTGTTCCTTTCGTTTAATTTAAGTGGCCATTTCAATTTATTTGGCGATATCGAACATTACCACCAGTGATGGTATCGCTTGAATGAGAAAACCAGTCATGAATAAGATTGCTCCGGCAAAACCAAATGAGCGATCTGGTAGGTTGTCTGCGTACCATTCAATCATTGGCGAAAGTGTGGTGACAACTAAGACGGTGCCAGCAAATGTCAGGCCTAGTTTGATGCCAAAGTGAGCTACTTTCAGGCTATCTCCACCAAAGCTGGCGCCCACTAAGGCTGTTGCTGCTGCCAAGCCGCCAAGTACCAGGGCTATTATCAGTTGGGCTTTTTTGAGATGAGGTTTCTTGTCACTCTGATAAAACTCTGCCGGTGTGATTTTAAATTTCGGCAGTATCACTGACACTAACAGTGACAATGGCCCCAAAATTAGAGCCAGAGATTTGTAGTCGACCACCCAGAGTGCCAGTGTCAGAGCAAGCGCTCGAAGGGCACCAATGCCAAGCAAGAACCAGAATGTATCGGCCTTGCCTTTGCCGATGCGATCTATGTGCAAGCCGAAAGCTGCTCCTAGCCCGATGCCTGCAATCAAGGCAAATTTTGGCCCGAGAGGGAAAATGAAACCGGCAATCATCAAGAGGCTATAATTGACGAGGCGAGTGATTGTACTAAGCGGACCTTTCTCGCCACCGAATAGGTCGTAGGCTAAGTAGAGGCCGCCGACAAGGTCGCAGGCCATTCCAAGTAGAGTCAGTTCAGCTGAAAAATGCGGTTCCATAATACTCTGCCAAGCTTAGGCAATAAACATACCACTGATGGGTGAGATAGTCCCATTGGAAGTGGCCTTGACAATCGCGGGCACGCCGAGAGTTTTATGCATCATATTTGTTGTATTTTGGCGGTTATGCTTGACGTCTACGGCCTTCAGTCAACCTTTATTTTCAGCTTGTTAGCAATGCTGTTCTAAGCGGTGTTGACGATGAGAGCGCAGTTTACTCGCAGCAGCGAGCGAGACGAAGCACCAAGGTCAATATCAGAATTTCTCATAGTGATCTAATTCAAATTGCGCGGCAAGGATTGCGTTCTTAAATTCAAGGCTGAATCCAGATGCCGGATCTAGTTCTGGTATAACTGGCAACTGGACATAACCCATTGCCTCTGCCATCAGTCCTGCCCTGGTAATACTCCCAGCATTGAGTTTAGAGAGGATACTTTCCTTTATATGGCTGAGTTTTCGACGATCTAAATCCAATTCTGTACAAAGTTCACGCTCTCTCATTTGAATGCGCCTCAACACCGAAATCTCAAGTTCGGTGAATTTGAATTTGGTTTCTTGTTTGGGCTTTTTGTTCATAATTTCCTCAAGCCGAGGATCTATATAAATTCCACCAGCCTCCACTTCTTTCAAAGCAATCGCCAATTCTGTGTACTTGCAGTCGAGTAGACAGATCGCGTTCACTTTAAGACGTTGGTACTCGAGGTAGTGACTAGTTAGTGAAAAAGTCTCGCCGATGATGAAAATGGTGATATTGGGATACCGGCTCCGAATGGCTGCAATATTTGCAGAGATAGAAGATGCCAAATTCTTGCTGTTAACGATCATCAGATCGTATGTTGACTGAAAGAATTGTTCGCTCAGAGCATCCATGTCACTGCAACTGTCTATCAAAAAGTCTTTGCTGAGAACTGACTCAAGTCCAGCCCGCAATAGGTTGTGCGGTTCAATTATAAGCAAGCGAGATTGTGACTGGCTTTCGCTGACGCGTGTAGATTTTGGTAATACTTTAGAGGCATTTAGTCTGTGAAGCTGAAGTTCCGACGCGCCAAATTTTTCGCTCGGTGATTGCTGAATTCGTTGTTCTGTAACTTCAAATACGGGATTAAGATAACAATATTGCGCGTAATTGATACCTGACGCAACTACTGTGGTTTGCAAGATTCGGCGAATGATTAATGCCTCCGAATCCACAAACACCTCTATCTTGGTCGTTGCATTTGTGAAACGAAATACTAAATAGTTGTCCATAGAAACTTGCTCAGGAGTAGTAAATACTCCACCTAGAAAGCCAGATAAAATTGAACAGTCGTTCGTTGAGAAGCGTCCTCCAAAACCGATTAGAGCCGGAATAAAAAGACCGGTGCAGTTAGAACCTGCACATGCAGAGATGATAAGATTCTCAAAAGACTCGTAAGAAACTAACTTTTCGTCTTTGACGCTGCAGAATTGGCCGCCTTTTGCTTCAAACGTTTCTTCGGACAAGAATGGTCCAAAGTATGAAGCAAGAGTTAGAACTAACGTGTTGTCCGCCCGCAGAGTAGTCTGAGAAAACTCTTTGGATCTTACGAATACAGGTATTGAAGAGCCAGAGCAGCTGGCGCGAAAGATTTCAACCTGGTCTGAATATACGCCACAGGATTTATACTTTAAGACCACATCTTTCCAAACAGTCACGCTAATAGATCACCTTCTTAGGTTGCTTTACAGGTTCGGAATTGTCCTAGGGTGACTCAATCAAATTCTTTATTAACGTAGCCACTTGAATTGGCGAGATAGGCACGACTCTTATCAAGCACTTTACGACTTAAGCCAGCTGCTTCAAGCTTAGAATACACATCCTCTGTGACTGAAAAAGAAGGATGCGTAATCAAGTCCCAGCCTCCGAGAGCCTTAACTGCAGCCTTGAGTGAACGGTCTGTTCCGGGGAATAGGGACATGCTTATCCGAATCAGTCCTTCGTCTGAAAAGAGCTTCCGTTCCTCTCTGACAAAGTCTAATCGCTGTAAGTCTGGAATCAGCCCGCGATTTACGAAAATAAATGCATCAACGTTTTGAAGAAGTCTCTTGAATATTGAACGTTTCTTCATTGGCGCTGCATCTCTTTTTAAGCCGGTCTGAATAGTGCTATGGCCCCAGATTTATTGGGAGATAGCACAATACAACGCTCTTAAGTCCACGAACTAAAACTTCAGTGCAAGTTCTTCTCGATTTATCATACTCTAAAATACACAGCAAGCTGCTGCAAAGTTAATCTGCTTAATCAGGTACTTGAAGAGCGTATCCTTATGCCATTTAACTAAGTCCTTCAGCTAGGCGTGACTGATGCTGCTGTGGCTTCAGAGCGAACTACAATGGTAATAGTTCGGTCTTTCGTTTCGCTTATTTTTGAGTGTCTCTTCAGGGGTGCATTATGAGTCTAGATCATCAGGAACTTGGAAAGCTTGTACCAATTATTGAAGTGCATTTCAAGGGTAAGACTTCTGGAATTAGTGAGTGCGAAATTCACGAATTTTTGCAAAGTTCGGAAGTGGTGGCATTGCCTAGAGATGTGAAGTTAATTGCATTAGCGTCTAGTCTTAACGATTATGAGGTTAATTTGGATTGGCCTACTTTTGAACTGATTTATGATGTGGCTCTTCAACAAATACACGATGCGAGCGGTGTTCGGGCAGTGTGGTTGAACTTTGCGATTGGAGAATGGCTGAAGCTCCCAACAGCATATTCAAGGACAGATCGTTTATTAGCCGCAAAGTTTGCAGCCGATTTGTTAACTGAAGACTGGGCCGCTGACCAAACTGATAGCCACACTGCACATTGCTTTGGCCTGATCAACTTTTACTACCCCGATAGAACCGAAGAGCACCTGCGAACCGCATTGAGTTGGTTTAATACTGCAGTTAACCTGTCCAGCAGTGATCTTAGTGTAATAGATTCGATTGTTGGTATTGGCGACATCAATTTTGAACTAGGGAATTGGTCTGAAGCGCTTAGAGCGTATGAACGGCTCAATAAGCCATTGCTGCGAAACTTGGAAAAGGAGCGCCAAGCTGTAGTTAAAGAGCGTATTTTGGATTGCAAAAGGAGTCTCTAATCTCTTTAGTCCATTGATTCTTTTGCTAGAGAGAAAAGGATTGGCATACTAGATCAGTTTTTTCTGACGTCAATGATGTGCGGTCAATAATATTGAGCCTAGAGCTTGGCGCCCACGACGCTTACGTCGTTAATTTAACTCAGCGTCACTCGATCTAACTAGGAAGCTCGCACGTTTTGATTAGCAGTGAAGTTGCTTGGAGCAGGCTGATTAGCCAGGCTAATCAGTAAGCTGTCTCTTATACACATCTCCGAGCCCACGAGCCCGTACTAGAGCTCGTATGCCGTCTTCTGCTTGAAAAAAAAAAACTTGGCAGTTATTACTCAATAAGAA
>CAJXZK010000198.1 GCA_913063055.1 uncultured bacterium | reverse complement strand
CAGATGTGTATAAGAGACAGGGGCAAGACTCATCCTGAATGGTTAGAAGCAAAAGCAGCTGCTATTCCTGAGCCAACCGGTAGAGCAAGAGATCTGGGTGATGGCACTACAATCGCACCAATCAAGGACGGCACGCTGATAAAAGGAACCGATGGTAGTTCTATTGTCATCAACAGTGTTCGCGACACCTCACATTCATACAACTCTGAGGGGCAGATTATTGGGGCCCATGGTGTAAACGGCAATCGTGCTTTTGGCTATGATGCTGATGGCAAGCTGAATACCCTGACTTTTGAAAGTGGTGCTGTTATTCGCAAAGAAAACGGCGTGTGGATGGGGCAGGTCCAACAAGCGGATGGAACTTTCAAGGATGATGTCTGGTTCCGCGGCAGCATCGTTGCCGATGGAGACGGCAGCATTCGTTATGTTCACGGCGCTGATGAAAATGGATATGTTGTAATTGATTCGATCAATGGATCGAAAATGAAGCTCAAAGGTGACAAGCTCGAATACACTAGCGCCAATCTAGCGGTAGAAGCTGCCAGCCTAAAACATCTTGCTAAAGAAGCTTTCCCTGACGTCGCACGGGCGGAGCGCTTTGATAAGTTGCTAAAAGAATTTGATGTCGAAGCGGCAAAGCGCGGTATCACCGACGAGAAAAAAGCACTGTTGTATTTGCAAGTCAATCGTTTGCTCGAAGCTAATCCTCTTGCTGTTTTGTCGCAAACAGAGCGCGCTGACCTGGCTGAGCAATTGATGTCCCATGCTGTACATCCAAATACTGTTGATCAGGGCATGAATAGTACCTGTAACGTTACGACTTTGGAAGTACGTAACTATGCCAAGGACCCAGAGAAAAATGCGCAGCTTTTGGCTGACATTGCTATCAATGGTAAGTTTGTCACCGAGAGCGGCCATACTGTTGATATGACAGCTTTAGAGAATGGCATAAAACCTGACTTTGAGGCCCGTAGAGCCCTTAAGCACCAGCATGCTGACGGTGACAAGTTAAAAGCTGACGGTAGTCGTGATTGGTCCAGCCAACTAACTGAGAATGCCATGGTTAATGCTTATTGGCAGGGGCGTCCACACGTCATTAGTGAAGGTCGTCGCATTGACAGAAGTGGTCTTGCTTTTGACAAAGATCGTAATTTGATTGGAAAAATTAAGAGCTCAGCTGAAGTACAGCTCCTCTACGACAAAGAAGGAGACCGCTTGGCTCAGTTTAAGCCCGGAGATCAGGCTTACACTAAAGATCATAAGCTGATCAAAAATGTAGATGCTGATAATTTGATTTACTCAGATAATGGTGCTCTCTTCGGTGTTCTTCCTGAGAAGAAAATCGAAAAGGTATTTGATAGCGCTGGCAAGAAATTGCCTAGTTTAGAGCCTGGTGCCACTGCCTATGATGCAGACGGCAAGTTGGTTCTACGTGTAGCTAAGCCTGGCGAAATTAAGTACGAAAAGAGTGTTAATAGTTTGATGGGTGGAGAAAAGGTCAAGTATTTCGACGGCGAGAATTGGCTGCAATTGCGCGACAGAGATGGCTCAAAGATTGACGCTCCCGGTATCTTCACAAGCCAGTTAGAAGGCGTGAATAGAGAAGCAACTGGGGTGAGTGATAATAGCTTTGTTCTAACTGCCGGCGATAAAGCCAAGCAATGGACTGGTCAGCGCGATGTAAGCTCTGCCGATGAACTTGCTGATGCCATTCTAGAGCTTGAGAAAGCTGGTAAGCTCCCTGCTGTGATGCAGGTGCACACTGCTAGACCGCCCTTCTCACCGCTTTTGGGCATTGAGTCTGCTGTGGGTATGGGTGGCGGCTGGCACGTTATAAACATTCACGGCTACGATCCCGTAACACGCAAAGTTAAATTCACAAATCAGTGGGGCAGCAGAAGTGACTACCTTGAGGAAGGCTACTCTGTTGATAAACTCTTCCGCTCCATGAAGGAACCAGCAATGCACAAGTTTATGCGTTCAACTGGAGGAAAAGTGGTTAAGGGTACTGTGGCTGCTGGAGCCGTAGTCTACTCTGGTGTGGTAGTCAAAGATAAGTTAGATAACCGTTGATTGAAGCAAGAGTAAAGATGAACAAGACTGTTTCGACATTGAAAAAACAAGGACAAATTAAGTCTATGGAGCTGCCCGATGGCTGGGTAGAGTGTCCATTGGAGAAAAGAACAGCATCTGATTTTCTTAGGGAGTTCCGTTCTCCAGAGAGTGCTGAAGTAAAACTGTCTTTCTATTATCGAGGTAAGCGTATTGCTCCTGGCGGTGCCGCGGATTTTTTGCAAGTACTCTCACTGCCAGACCACGAGCTTTCGCAAGAAGAGTTTGATTCGGTAGATCTTGTTATTCGCAACGCCTCCGATCCTGACTTCTTTTTACTTAGTTCCAGTCGCACCGAGAGCATCAATGGGAAGCGCGTCTTGGTTGTCGAAGGTATTTGGAGGAACGGCGGCTTAGTTGATATGGGGCTTTTTATTGATAGTGATAAAACTGGCTCTGCTGTGCAAGAAGTACACTATCAGGCACCACAAAAAGACTATGAACATTATGTGGAAGAGGTGGAGAAATCGATTAAGACTATAGTTTGGCTTTAAACGAAAATGGAATTGGGAAAATGCCAGTAAGTCCAGAACAAAATAATGCTAAAAATAGTAAGGTCGAAGTAGATTCGACAACTGCTGCGGCTGAGAATAATTCTCCGTTGTTGCAAGAATTTTGGCAGTCATTGAAATACACTGCCATTCAACAGCCTTTAGATGGTATTTCTCAAGCGGTCAATCATTTTGGTGGCAATATTGCCAAGCACAATCTTGTTGATGCACCTGATGTAGCCGAAGTTGGTTCATCTCAATGGATAGCCCAGCAAGCCGGAGCTGGCGTGGCTAAGCTTGGAGGCGTTTTACTCTTGCACCGAGGAATGAGCTTTGCTGGTGCTGCTATTGGTGCCAGAGCTACAACCGTTGCTCTTGGTGAATCAGTGGCAACGGGCCGCGTCACTGTGGGTAGTTTAGCTACTGCTGGTGGTCTTTACGAAGGTCTTGTCACTAAATCAGGCGAGAATTTTTGGACAGACAGATTGACTAACGCCGGTATAGGCGGCTCTTCTATGTATCTTATGGGCAAGACTCAACTGGGCTTCCAGGGGCTCAGTGGTGTCAAGAGTTTGGCGGCTCAGCTGCCAGAAGGTCTGTCGGGTAGTGTTGGAAGACAATTGATTAATGGAGCCGGTGGATTTCTATCTGGAGCCGCTGGTGGCGCATTCAGTGCTGAAGCCAGCTCACTACTCAAGCACGGCAAACTGGCTGGCACTTCAGAGCTTGCCGAAAAGACATTTTCAAGTGCCGTTATGGGTGGGGTTTTTGGTACTGTCACTAAACCGTCTTTTGAAAATGTTGCGAGCACTCACCGCACTGGTGCGTTGCCGAACTTGAGCATTGACAGGGTACCGCTTCGCCCGGAACCAGCCATGAGTAAAGGTCTTGAACTGGGGCCTGATGTCTCTCTACTTATGCCCGGCAATGTAGCGAAAGGACATAGTCCTAATTTAGGAGAAATTCTGAAATCGCGCAGCACTGAACCGTCATTGGGCTTAGGTAATTCAGGTAATATGAGTAGACCTGTGCCGCTTGAACCAATACCGAGCGCCAATGCAAAGACTGCTTCTAACGATCTTCCACAGAAATTAGCCGATCAGCACACACCTGGAACTTGAAAAAGTAACTAGATCTATAACTTGATTTTTTAAATTGAAAGGCCAGCATAAGTTGAAAAGTATGCACGAAGAGAGCACTGAATTTCTTCTTAAAAGAAAAGAAGCCCTCGATACCTTCCTCACTAATTGTGCTCTGGCTGGCATTGAGCCGCCAGAGGCCGATGCTGCTGACTTTGCTGAAGTGCAATCTGAATTAGCTAAACGCGATCTCAGCGCTGTGCCGGCTAAAGCTAAGTCGTGGACTGACTGGCTTGGCACCAAAATTGATGGCTATATGCTCAATGGCCAGATATCCAGTGGTCGCTTTTGTTTTCTTTTTCATGCCGAAGATGAGGCTGGCAGAGAAAGAGTCTATAAGCTGGCTAAAGATCCAGGCGATATCGCTGAGCCAGAAAAATACTCTACGCAAGCGCTCAAAGTTATTCCCTTTCAAACAGGTCCTATTACTCCTAGCCCTGACATGATGGTGCAAATGCAATTGCTTAGGCTTCAAGAGCTTGCCGGGCCTCTGCTCGTGCCTGTCGAAAGTAGTGGCCTTTGTCTTGAGCGCTCTTATTATGCCATGCCTCTCTTGCGCGGACTGACTTTGCGTAAGCAGTTAGCCGAAAATGAAATGACACAGAAACAAATTTTGGCATTGTTTCACTTGCTCGCTAGCTTTATGGAAGCCATGCCCAATGCCTATCATGGCGACTTGACTCCCGATAATATATTTATTGAGTGTGATGAAAGCGGTGATGTTAGTGGTATCAGGCTAATCGATCCTGGCTATTTTGGTCCGCTGCATTGCTTAGAGGGCGTGTTTGATACTTGTATGATTTCTACTCCAGCATATTACCCACTGTTAGAGCCTGATGATTTGATGGCTGTTGGTATTTGTCTGTGGGAAGCCCTGACCGGTGTTCATCCCCTGGCCAGCAGTACTCCTGGAGCGCCTGTTAGTGCGGCTCAAGATCTACTTGACTTGATCAACTTCAGAAATTCATTGTTGCAGCCCTACCTCACGCCGCTAATGAACGTTGTTTTGCCCTGCGATAGCAGTAGCGAAATTAGTGAGAAATTGCAATCGGCAATTCTTTCATGCATGCATCTGCGCTTAGATGAAAGCAGAAAGCTTGCTATTGATAATGGCTTTGAGGGCTTCGCTCAATTGCGAGTTGAGTTAGAAGCTCTGATTGGCGCAGAGGAACAAAGAGAACCCCAAACAGATTTTTCCGTTTAGCTCACCGTATAGGGGCTCTAAAAACTTCGCACATAGCGCATTGTGATACTAACGGGTGCCACCAGCCCAAGATTGCGTTCGGGGTTGAAAGGTGCTGGTGTGGCGCCATTTGATGGTCCTGGCACTGCTGAGCGACTGGCGTTGATATAGCGAGAAAAGACAATGGGCACGTCAATCATCAAAACATCTTTGCCGTTGGCATAGGTTAGGCCTGGGCCAACGGACATGGCCCAGCCGGGCTGCCTATAGCCACCTGCTGGTCCAAACAAATCGTGTGCTCTTACCCCTTCCCAGCGGCCTACAACACGCATTCTCAGGCCCTTTAGCTTGGGCTTGTTCCAGGTGCCAGGCACTTTCATTGAAAGCCCTGTTTGCAAACTATAGGCGTCAGCAACTGAGTTAGTAAGCTCATCTAGGAAGTTGGGAGTGAGGGGCACACCAGCGCTGCCAATGATTGAGGAGGTGCCGTTGGTGTTGCGTGGATTAGATAGATAGGAGCCTGCTACAAAGAGTGTTTTGCCTCTAAGAAAGCGGTTTACGCGAAAAGTCTTATAGGCATCAAGGGTGGCGATAATGCCGGTGCCACCATCGCCTGGCATGACCGCCGCTGGATAGACTGCTCGACTAGCAAAGTTTTGGCCGTTGAGATTAGGAATTACTCGGCGCTCATCCCAGTTGCCTGTGGGGATTTTCATACCGAGGCCGACTATGCAATTTTCAAATGGATGGTCTTTGGGATCGACTAGTGACACTTGGGTAACTAAGCCAAGGTCGCCCACACCATTGATATTCCAACCGTCTCTCTGGCCAATACCTGGACCTTTAGGCGGATAGAGCATGCTGAAGTTGTTCATCGATACAGGAAGGGTACCGACTATTGCTACCCGTCGATTGATGTAATAGCGTGCTGAAACATCCAGCACACTCTGGCGCATGTAGGGCTTCCAGTTGTTCGTAAAAGTCGAATTATAGTCTGTGCCATTGTATGACTTGTCAGCTCGCGCAGCACGCCAGCCAACTGATAACTGAAACTTACCTGACCCTGCTCCCAGACCTGGGACCACACCACGTGCGGCTGCTCAGCCCTGGCCCCAGGCGGCACGTTCGCCCAGGCAAACAAAGAGTGCCAGTACTATCAGTTTTAAAATTGGCTTTATATAGTTGCTTTTCAAATTCTCAAAATTGATCGTTTGATTTCGCTGTTAGATTGGCTAGGCGATAAAGTAAGCGAGCACCAACATTGGCGTCCCATTCATCTTCATCACCAGGGGCTACTTCATTGATATCAAAGCCGATAATTACGCGGCCACTTTCTGCTACCATCCGCACCAAATATAGTGCTTGCTCGTATTCTAAGCCACCCGGTACTGGTGTGCCAGTGTTAGGGCAGAGCTTAGGGTCGAGGCCATCAATGTCGAAGCTGACATAAACTTCGTCTGGTAGTTGGCTTACTATCTCCTGGCAAATGTGCATCCAGCTCATGCCTTCAAACATTTTTGTTTTGATGTCGCGGTCATAGAAGCTGACGATTCTACCGTCTGATGATGCCACCAAATCTGATTCCATCTCACAATAATCACGAATGCCAACTTGCACAAGCTTTGTCAGACTAGGTTCTTTGATGGCGTTGAACATAATTGAGGCGTGGGAGTAGGTGAAGCCTTCGTAGGCATCACGCAGATCCGCGTGGGCATCGATGTGCAGGATACCGAATGAATCGTGACGCTTAGCTAATTCACGAATTAGTCCTAGAGGTGTGCTGTGGTCGCCACCTAGCACAGCAGCGATAGCACCGCGGTCTAGTTGTGCAGCGGCGCGCTCTTGTACCCATTCGTTCATTTTTTCGCAGGAGGCATTGATTTTCTCAAGCATCTGCTTCATCAATGGGTGGTCTTCTGGGGTGTGACCCTCTTCCAGCATGCCAATATATTCTTCTGCTGTGGGTCGCATTTGGTCATTGAGGTTGCGTAATTCGGTCGGAATTTCTTCCATGGCCAGACCAATTCTCCAGGCATCAACATAGTCTGGGTCATACAAGTCAACCTGGTATGAAGCAGCAAGAATAGCTTCTGGCCCACTGGCCGTGCCTTCGCGGTAAGAGACGGTCACTTCCCATGGCACTGGTATAACAGCTATTGCGGCCTCGTCTGCAGTAAAAGGCAGGCCGAAAATGTTTTCTGTTTTTTGGCCAACTGAGTTGGGGTCGAAGGTGCGCAGGTCTGTCATGGTCAAAGATTCTCTCAGGTGAATGGCGGTAGTCAATAGGCATTTGGAAACATCATGCATAATAGCCTAAGCAGCGCCAGTTTGCCCTTCTTTATAGAAAAGCTATCACTATTTATGTATTGCCTTGTTAACGCTGCCGCACAGTTACTTGTGCTGTAAATTGGTCGCTTTTGCCCTGGCGTTTGATTTCAATAGCTTTGACAATATTTTTGGCGGCATCGGGAATTTCGAATTTGATCCAATTGACCCCCTGGGGCAACTGGGGCTTCTCTACCTGACCTTGGCTGGTCAGGCCCGTGAGGCTCTCGATCATACTAAAAACGCTACCAACGCACCACAGCTGTGGCACGCAGGATACTGCGTAAGGGCGCGGAGTCTTTTCCTGCTCTCTTGGATAACCACAAAATAGCTCAGGCAGCCGTTTGTCTTTGCTCTGCATTGCTACTTCTAAAAGCGGCGCAATTACTGTGGCTGCTTCTTTGTGCAGTTGATGCTGACGCAGCCCAGCCGCGATGAGAGCATTGTCGTGAGGCCAGATTGAGCCGTTATGATAGCTGGCTGGGTCGTAGGCTTTTTCTTTGCTAGATAGGGTGCGGATACCCCAGCCGCTAAACATATCGTTCTTGAGGAGACGCTCAGCAATAGCCCTGGCCTCTTCTTTGTCAATTATGCCAGAGCTAAGTAAGTGACCCGGATTGGAGGCAATCACTGAACAAGGTTCTGTGGTGCCGTCGATAGCAAGGGCGACATAGTTTTGATCAGCTAGCCAGAAAGTTTTTTTGAAGTGTTCCTTTAGTCTTTTGGCTCTTTCCCGCAAACTATTGGCTTCTTCGACCTTGCCAAGCTTTTCTGCTAAGTTGGCACCACTTTGCCAGGCATCATATAAATAGCCCTGCACCTCACAAATGGCAATGGGTGACGTGGCCAACTTGCCGTCTTTATGCATTACCGAATCACCTGAGTCTTTCCAGGCTTGATTGGTCAAAGCTGGTTCTTTGCCATCAACCTTGCTAGTAACCTTGCCATAAAAGAGAAAGTCGTCAGTTGTATTGGCTTTTAAATATGACAGTGCTGCTTCGATATTGGGCCAGAGACGGCGAGGAAGCTCTAGATCGCCGCTGCTTTCAACATACCGATTGACGAGCACTAGCCAGAGCGGTGTAGCGTCGATTGTGCCGTAGTATGGAATGAAGGGAATTTCTCTGGTGCGCGCCATTTCTCCCGTGCGCAGCTCATGCATGATTTTGCCGGGCGTCTCTTCTGTGAATTTGTCTTCTTTTTTGCCTTGATAATTGGCCAGTAGCTCAATTATTTGTCTGGCACTGTCTGGGGCGAAGTCTATAATTTGCAGAGCTGTTATTACTTGGTCTCTGCCAAAAGCCACACTGTACCAGGGTAGACCGGCTGCAAAAGCGGGGCCATGGGGGGTGTCTATTTTTAAAAGATAGAGATCGCGAACAGCCTGAGAAAAAACTTGATTGAGTTCGGGCTTGTCGCAGGTTATGGCAACATTGCTCCTGGTCCAGCTGTCAAAGGCTTTGTCGGCAAGCCTCTGCTGCAAGGTAAAGTCAATTTTTGATTGACTGCTTGGTTCTGGCAAAACTGCAAATTCAATTGTCTTACTTGCGCCGGCCCCTAGCTTTATTTTATAGAGAGCTTGATTGTTGCTTAGTGCAATGGCATCGCTAAATTGAATGGCACTGGTGAGAACTTTATTGTCGAGCCCTGTGTATATTGATTTGACCTGGTTGCTGGTTAACTCGGCTCTTGTTGTACCGTGCGCTTTTCTTGTCTGACCACGCACTTCGAACATGTCTTTGAAATCAAAGTTGAAGTCGATTTTTAAATCGATGTCTTCCGCTTGAGCTGTTGGATTTTTCAGTGTTAGTCTTTCTGCTACCAACGAAGCACCATCGCTGTTGGACGGCGCGATTACTATTTCGCGTTCAATCGCTATCTTACTTTTAGTCTGATAGTTGAAGGTAGCTTTGTAGCCATCTTTTGTCTCGCTTGAGAGAGCCTTGAGCTGCTCGCCACAGGCTGAAATTGTTAGACCACTCAAGTAACGCGTGTCATTGAGATAAAGGCCGTAGGGGGCCGACAAACCTGCACTCATAGTGCCGTTTGGATCGAGCACCATGAAGATGCTACCGTTCTTAATTACTAACCTTGGTCTGTCAAGCTCGGCTTGCTCTGGCGTTTTCTGCTCCGCTTTTCTTTCTTCTGTAGCATTGACTTGAAGTGGCATGAAATTGCCAGCTAAAAACCCAAATAACAATAGGCCTGGCAAAGAGATTGATAAGAAAGAGAAGCGCACTATTACTCCAAAATTATTCGAGTGTTTCAATTAGCTCCAGGGCAAGAATATTCCAGCTCATAAATTGCGGGGCCCAGAGACCTTTGCCTGTGTCAGCATCATAGTTTTCGAACAAAGTATTATAGTTGCTCAGGCTATGTAGTAGAGTCTTCACAACCCGTGCGGAAATATCACGGGCTTCTTCTTTGTAGCCATACTTGTTTAAGATTCGCACCACCAGCGCATTGGGGAGAACCCAAACCGGCCCTTGCCAATTCGAGACAATGGCCCGGCCGTAGAGTCCGCGCCTTTGTTGGTTGGCCAAGGGCTCGGATATGGCATGGGATGCTAGGCCCTGGGCTCTGAGAAAATGGTCAGTGTTGAGGATGTTGTCGTGTATTACTCGCTCCCTGTGTTCTTCTGAGGCCAGATCCATGAGCACTGGTGCCAAGCCTGTCCAGCTGCGTAGTTCAACTGAGTTTTTATCTATGGGGTTGTAATTGCAATAAAGAGAAAGTTTTTCGTTCCAGAGTTTGCTTTCGATTGCTTCAGTCAAAGCTTTTGCTGCTGCTCGATATTCTGCTTCAAGCTGAGGTCGTTTGAAATGAGCACACAGAGCGGCAAAACAGAGAAATTCTCGAGCAAGATAACTACTTAGATCGCTTGCTAGTATTGCTCCATCGGGAAATTTTCCCACCGATTCGTCTTCGTCTTTTGCCGCTTCTCTCGGGGCTATTAGGGCGAGATTGTCATCAACACCACTTTCTAAAACGTTGCGCCAGTGGTAAAGACCAAATTCTTTCTGCCGCTCTCTTTGAAAGAACTTCAAATAACAGTCAAGATCATCAATGTAGTGGCCGATCTTCTCATTTGTTGCTTGATCACCCTGGCTAAATTCTTGCCATAGTGTTTGTACCAGAAATGGCTTGCACTGATCTCCTTGATCCCAAATACGCTGGGGCGAAATGGTGCGAGGTATTTGACCACTGGCTCCCTTGAGGCTGAGAAAATTGGCTACCACATCAAGACCTAGACCCTTTAGTTCGGGCAGTTTGGTCAGGTGAGCTGCCTGGGCGAAAAAGCAGGCATCCCAGTCATACATTTGTAGATAGTGACCAGTTAGTGAGCGCTCAGGCACAGCTGCTTGATCGTCAGCGCCGGCCTTTACTGCATTGCCTTTTGCTGCATAAGTCGGTGTAGTGTAGCGATACTTGAGCATGCCTTCTGCTTTGTGCACACAGGTTGGTGCATACTCTGTAAAGAATGCTCTTAGCTTGGTTAGCTCGCTCTTGCTTACTTTTTCTGTCATTTTATTTGTGGCTTTTTGTTGCTTTCTCGGCTTTCGCTTTTAACTCTGCATAGTTTGAATCATCGGGATACTTTTGGGCTAGTTCTGCAAAGTCAGCTAAGGCCTTGTCAAATTGTTTCATGTCTTGATAG
>CAJXZK010000197.1 GCA_913063055.1 uncultured bacterium | reverse complement strand
TTTAACCACGAAGAATTCTTACCATCTTCTTTTTCGATGCAATTCAGTATTTGGTTTGCTATTTCTCCGCCACGCGGGCTTGGTGAGATGTGCTGCATCCTGACGATACTGTTGCTTTTATCGAAGAATGGTGAGACGTGTTCTCTCAATGAACAATGAAGAAAACGTGCTATCTCAGCGACCCAGGTTGTTTGTGCAATTGGATACGGGCTCAAGTTGAATGAAATATACTGAAGGGCTGCTAGTGGCAGGAATATTGCTGTAATAACTACAAAGGCTGTTTTATTTCGCTTTACTAGGTGTGCTAAACCGCACCCGCCAGTAATAGCAATTAGTATCACTATTGGTGCCACGTATCTGTCTCTAGCTGGTTGACAGGAGATCAAGCTGAGAGCTAGTGCTGCAGGTAGAATTGATATCCAGAGTGGAAGCAGCTTCTTGTGTTGTTCTTTCGTCAGCGCGCTAAAGCCCAAAAGTGCTGTCACCAGAACGAGTGGGCTAGCGCAGCAGAGCCAGCTGCCTAGGTAATATTCCAGGTTAAACAGTATTCTTGAACTGGTTGAACCACGCATAGATAGATCTGCTGCAATTTCGCCGTTGAGCTTTTGTACTGAACTGTAATTTAGAATTGTCCAGGGTAAGCATAAAAGCAGAGCTGGCAGAGCCATTAGAGCGATGCTGTATAGCCCTTTCTTATTCCAATTTCGCTTCAACGTCAGTATTGAGTCAAGCAAGACAGGAAAACCTAGAAAAGCAATGGCAACTTGCTTCGTCATAATGGCAATGCCCAGAATTATTCCAGCAGTCGCTGAGCGCTTGAGAGAGGCACTACCACATTTCCAATATAGTGCCGCTAGAGCTGCTGCCACCATTGCTATTAGTGGTAGATCGAGCAGCGCGCTATGACTCAAGTCGCATGTGAGGCTGCAAACGTTGACTAGGCAAATTGCAGCCGCTACAGCAATGCTGCTGCCTGAAACCATAAATGCAATTGCACCAACACTTAAGCTGAGAACCGCCAGCCAGAAAATCTTGACTAGCTGAAGAGCAAGAATAGGGTCTTTGATAATGGCGCAGGCGGCGCCCATAGTCAAGGTTCCTACCGGTGGATAGTAGGTGTTAACCGAAAAAAAATTGTGCCACCAAGCCGCGCGCAAGGGGCGAGCATGCTGCAGTAAGTTTGTATAACTAAGACCATTCATCACATGATTGGCTTCATCGCAGGCTGGTACATGCTTGTCAAAGAATAGCCAGATCGCTAGAGCGGCGCAAAATATTGCCGTAGCTATTAGGGCCGTGACTAAGGCTCTCGCTTTGTTGGGCGCTACGTTGCTGGCTGGTTTATTTGATTCTGGCTCAGCGACAACGGCAGGCAGCTCTGAAATTTCTCCCACTTGTGCTCATTCCTCGGGAGGTAGATGCAGCTTTACTGTAATTAAGGGTACTATGCTGCTTTTCCTATATCCTTGGAATGGTTTAACTAGCTGGGTATTCTAGCTAGAATTAGCTGCGAGCTTAACAAATAATCATTTAGCTTGGGGCATGGTTGCTTAAAGTAGCCTGTGCTGAGAAGAGGCATCACGTTCATGTTCTTTACCCGGTTGGCGACAAGTAGGCGATTAATAGACCTGTTTAAGTTTGAATTGCCGTATGTCGTTGTTTTGTTTTTCCTAGACCTTTGCTTCTTCTCAAACGTTTGGTTGCGTGGCAAATCAATTTCTAAGTTGTCGCGGATAGCTGAATGGGATTCCATTTTTCAAGACTATAGCAGCGGTGCGGGGGCGAGTTGCGATCCTTCTTTGGTTCAGCTTCTTGTCCCTAACTATTTTTTCGTGGCTGAACAATGGCATAAATTTGTTATGCCTCTGTGGAACCCCTATAGTGCTTGTGGGATGCCGCTGGTAGGAGATATTCAGGCCACGATATACTCGCCACTAAGGCTGCTGTTATCTTTATTTCCTAGTGTTCGCACTTACAATTTGATTCTCATTTCTGAAGTATTTATCGCCGGTATAGGTGTATTCGCACTGGCACGACTTTTGCGTGTTTCGCGAGTCTCGGCGATGTTTGCTGCAATTGCATATTGTTTTTGTCCGTATTTTCTTTATTACTTAGAGCTTCTCTCGGGCACTTCTCAAACCTTGTTACCGTTGCTTTGTACTTCATTTGTCTACACTGCACGCTTCGGCCGTGGGCTATCAGCTTTACTTTTGCCCGCACTGTTCACTGCTGGTTTTATTCTTTCGGGGCATCCAGAGTCATCAGTTTATTCTGTGGCGATAGCATCCTGTCTGTTCTTCTTCATTCGTATTAGAGATAGTTATGTAACAGCAACTAAAGCTTTCTTCGAATTGTTAATCGTTGCACTTTTTTCTTTGTGCTTTACCGCCCCCGCACTTTTGCCGTTTATTGAGTTTCTTAAGTGTGGTGATTCATACAAGTATGGTGTAGGAATTTCAGCATTTGCACCCTGGCAAGGTTTGTTGCTCAACCTGCTGCAGCCAATTTCTGGCGGAGCTAGTCCATATTTAGGTGGCGTGGCACTGCTTCTATTGCCACTCTGTCTTCATGTTGGTAGATCTAGTCGTTATTATGTCTCGTTGCTTGTCTCTCTAACTGTTGCGATTGTCTTCTTTTTAGCCAGGCTGTTTCCTATAGATCTGCTTTTATCAATCAAACCATTTACATATTTGGTGACTGTCTATCTAATTCCGTGCCTTTTACTTTTTCTCTGCTTGCTCGCCGGTGTTGGGCTTGACAGCCTGTTTCACATGTTTTTGTCTAAAAGGGCGTTCGCTTCGAAATTGTGCAAGCTTATGATGCTGCCATTATTAGTATCGGTTATTCTGCCGTTATGGCTGTATTTGTTTCTTGTTGATTTGAGAATTTGCGATTTTGATCAGACGATTCCGGCAACGGCCATTAGTTTGCGTGCCGTGGTATCTAACGGGCTTGTAGCCGGTGCATTTTTCACCATTTGCAGTGCGTTCGCTCAATTGGTGCGACGTATTGGTGCTGTCAAGGCAGTGAGCATAATTGGCACTGCAGCTCTATGTTTGAATTTTTTCAGTCTTGCTCTTGCTTCACGCAATTCTATGCCGGTTCAGCCTTTGTTTACCTATCCAGAAACACCAGTAACAGAGCTGTTAGAGCGTTCACATAGCAGAGTGTTATCTGTTATTGAGCATGTGCTTAAGCCTAATGTCAATATTGTCTACGATATTAGCTCATTTCGAGTTCACAACCCACTTCTACCCGCACGTTTCGCTGCTTTTTCGCAGCTGTGCGGAGCGAGCCTTGATGAGTTTCGCAATCAAAGTTATTCGGGCAAGCTTACCGATAAGGTTGATTTAGCTAGTATCAAGCTAATTTTGACTCAATTTAAGCCCTTACCCTCTCGATACAAGCTGCTTTATACATCTAAACAGGGCATTGCGATTTATGAGAACCCCCATGCACTGCCTGAGGCCTATCTTGTTGGTAAATGTCATCATGTTCAGTCAGAACTGGAAGCGCGCCAGGCGATCTCTGCACCGACGTTCGACTGTCGGAATGAAGTCATTATAGAGCCCACTATGGCCGCAGTCAGCAACGCCGATGCATCTAATGAGCCTTCTTTGTTCCTACCGCTTAAGGCGGTGAGAGAAAATGCTAATCAGGTTGCAATAGATTATTCGTCGACGGTGCCAGCCTTTATGGTGCTCACAGATACGTTCTATCCTGGTTGGCACGCCACAATCGATGGACAGCCAACTGAAATGTTTAGAGCGAATTATCTGTTTCGCGCTGTTCATGTGCCGCCCGGTGCACACACTGTACGATTTGAGTATTGGCCGTTTTCTCTGGTTGCGGGTTTACTTCTTTTTTTGTGCGCTTTATTGGCAGCTTCCATAATAGTTCTAACAAATGTATCTCGGCAAAATCAACGAAATAGGCGAAAAGCAGGTGCTATTTGATTGATAAGACCAATTTGACTATGAGCAAAGCCAATTCTCGACGTCTATTTGATTTTCGCTCTAGTTTATTTTGGCTAGTGCCTCTGTTATTTGCCTTTGTTGTTTCTGCTTGGTTTCAACTGCGAGTCTTTGAGAATAAAACAGTTTTCCTTTTTGACTCTGCTGGCTATTTGGTTAATGCGGGCGATTGTGCTCAGATAATCATTGATATTTTCAGCGGCAGACTTGATCAGGCTTGGCGCTTGGCCAGCAGTAAAGAGTTTGTCGAGCGAATGATAGTTGATGGCCCGACTATTCCTCTTTTTGGCGCGCTTGCTTTTATGCTTTCTGGCAAGGCAGCGGTGGCTACTAACTGGGCAACGATGGTGCTCTGGCTCTCACTGCTAAATGGTATTTGCGCAGCTGGTGTTTCGTTGCTTGCAAAGCGGCAAACCGATTCGTCTATGTTTGCCTTATGCGCTGGTATTCTATTCGGGCTTTATCCTGGCACCATAATTGCAGCGGGGCGCTTTTTTACAGAACCATTAACAGCGGCACTGCTAATGGTGCTGGTTTTACTTGGCTGCTATTTGGTCAATTGCGGTGGCCTCTTTAGGTCGCTAGTGAGCGCCCTGGTTATTGGTGTTATCGCTGGCCTTGGCGTACTCCTTAAAACAGCTTTGCTGCCTGCTTGGGGCCTATTGACGCTTGCACCGATAATTCTTATGCGCGGCTCAAGCCGCTCTAAAATTATTGGTGCTTTTCTTGTAATGATGACGGGTGGCTGTTTAATGGTCGGATGTTGGGCTGTATACACTAAGGCCGCTTCCGGTACGGTATACCTAATTCCGCAGAGAGTACCGCTACTTAACATTGCTGTCGGGCACGACCTCGAGACCGATGGCTGGGCATCTGTAATCGGTAAATTCATGGGTGGCCACCTAGCTACTAGCAAGACCTCAGCCGATGTCTTAGTTAAATCATGGCGACTTTCGCCCTTGAAAATTACTGATTTATATTTGCGCAAAGTGTCTCGCACTATGGGTTTTGTTTGGAATGATTTTAAGCAACCATTGTTATTTCTTGATGTTGATGGTCAGAATTGGCTTCATGCCTTTTTAATTGCATTTGCATCGGCCGGAACTCTTTTTAGCATACGCTTTTTGGGTAAGGCTTTCACGTCGAAGCCATTAGATGGCGCATCGATTTACACTAGTCTCGCATGTCTAGTTATTGTCTTTACCCATGCCGTTATTTATTTGCCTTTTGAGGCAAACTCACGCTACGGCTATCCCTGCGTGCCGTTCCTCTTTTGTCTGGCGGCTTTTGCTATTAGAAAGATTCTTGGGAGTAGGCGCAGGGGTCTTTTGCTTTTACTGGTTTTGGTAAGTGTCCTTATAGTCAAGCTTGATTTAGTAGCAATATGTTCTGTTTATTGCTCTTTCGCCACTGCTTTAGTTCTGACTGAAATACTTCGACTAGCCATTCTCCTGGCGGCAATTGCAGCTTTATTGACCTCTGTCAAAAGCGATCTGAGTCAGGCTTGCCTAGACAGCAGTTGGTTCAGTCCTCCAGTTTTGTTTGCTTGCGCTCTTTTGTCGATCTTTTTTGTTTTGCTTCCGGTGGCCCTTACTACTGCCTTCATTGTTGATAGGAGAACTGTTGAGATTGCCTTGTCGCCGGGCCAGAGCGTTGTTAGAAAAGTTCTTCTGCCAGGTCAGTCTCAAACGCCTGAGCTGGCTCAGTACTTTCTGCTAGTTGATTGCAATGATAAGTTTATACAGGGCCATTGCCGAGTGAATGGGGCAGCACTGCCAGGCCATCTGATTTCGGCAAATAAACTCGATTCTAGTGTTTACGGTTCTTTCAATGTTTTACGGATGTTTGCACAGGCTATGGACCTATCATCAGATCAGCTGAGGCAATGGAGAATTGTGCCCATACCGCAGGGTTTGCTGCGGGTAGGACAGACCAACGTATTGGAAATTAGTTCAGGTCAATCTGGTTTCTCTCTTTTAGGCGACCGGTTGTTAAGCGGCGAGACAACTGTCAGGCTGCCTTGCCGCAAGTCGATGAGTTTGAGCAAGGCTTATAATTTAGATGCTCGTAGCGCTATAGAAAGTCGCATAGTTGATCAAATAGCTACCCCTGTTGCGGGTTCTTCTGCCGTTGTGGCCGCTGCCGATGGTAGCACTGTTAGAAAACTGATTGATATTCAGCCTCGTTTGTTTGTGCTCAAGGTTGAGCCGAAAGCTAGGCCGCAAGGTACTTCGTCTAGCGTAGGAAGTTTAGTTGAAAAAACGGTGGCTATTGCAGCAGAACAATTTGACCCCGTCATGTATCAGGGCAATTCGCCTGCGTTGATTCGCAATAACCGCTACACTCTTGCGCAGGCTGTATCGACCGGAGTTGTGGTTGACTTCCCACCAGAGATAGCCGCTAATGGTATTCTTGAGCTAAGTATAAGTGGAGAAATTTTGTCGACCGGAAGAGAAAATAAAGCCGGTATTTTGCTGGCTATCAATTCGAGCCAAGCAAATAGCCCGCCGATGTTTCTTTCTAGCACGCCACCCTATATAACTGCGAAGAAAGACTGGTCTAAGTTCGAGATAGTTGATCAACTCAATTTAGATGCCTACAAATGTCGACTCGATAAACTTTCTCTTGTGCTGTTCCCCGGGCGCGCTGAGCAGATTATGCAGTACGGTGTTGACCGCACGGTTGGTAGCTTTTATCTTAGAAATTTGCAGGTGACCTTTAAGCAACTATCGCTGCCAGACTTAGCTGACTGCACAGAAACTATATTTTAGATTGAGAGATTTAGTCGCTGATCTTTATTGTAGTTGGATTGCTTACTTCGCCAACTTTGTTGCTGTTTTTATCTAATAGTCGTACTCGCAACTGATAGAAAAGGCCGTGTGAGAGCTTTGCCGTGCTAACTTTTATATGTTGCACTGTTTCTGGCGAAGATACAGGCAGGCACTGCTTTTCCATTATTGCAGCATCGCCATTATTAGCTGGAAAATTATCGTAGAAAGTATTTGGTTTGCTGATTTCGATCTGTAAGGTCTTAATGTCTTTGAGTGGCGGTAAATCAAGTTGCAAGTCAATCGTCTGGTTGGCAGACTGAAGAGTTTTTGAATTTATCTGTATAATGCCCTCGTATGATTCCGGCAGCGAACTCTTCAAGACCGGTGCTACTTCTGCTGTTGCCAGTAGTTTGCAATCATGAATTGCTACTTTTCGACCAGGTGGAAGGAGTAGAAAGAGTGAGTCATGAGTGGCTTTGCTATACCAGCGCCAATCACGCGAGAGCGGTATTCTGAGGGTGCTAGATTGGTTGAGTGCATTGGTATTGTTCGATTTGGCTAAACTATTGGTTTTGTCGTCAAGGCTGACGCTCAAAGATAAGGCTTGAGGCTGATTATCTAGTACTTTCAGTTTTACCTCTAAAAAATCGGCGCTTAATGGGTTCAGATTTAGATTGCTGAACGCTAGCGAGTCTCCTTCTGCAATGTTTTCGAAGACTACGGCTTGAGCACCGGGTTCTGATTTCGTAATCACTCCTCCAAGGCGGTGAGTGTAACCGTCTTGGGAATTTGAGAGAGACAGTGCCGGTAATGTCTCTTCGGCGCTCTTAAAGTTAACGCTGTCAAAAACACGTCTGTCAGAGTTCCATACCATCAACTTGTTTCCTGCTCGGCTCAGTCGCTTGAAGCGATCGCTGTTCAATTGCGGCTGTTCGGAGAACTGGATTGGGTCAAAAGTTACTATAGGGCCAGAATAATCACTATTCATGAATGGCGGCTTTAATGCTGTGGTGAACGTATTGCCATTTAGCATCATATGGGCGCCGCCGTGCCGCTTGGGAATGCCTAAGATAAGGATTTTTTTGTTATCGACACACTTGCTTGATAAAGCGCTAGCTTGTTTGGTGCAGTCTCTTACTTCCTGCCCGGCGTGTACCCAGTCAAGGTTAGTAATGTATGCGGCCTTTCCTAGAATCAGGGTTACCAGCATTGTTGAAATGATTCCTATACTGCTTATTGCTTTATCGATTTTGGGGGCAAGAAATCGCTTTTTGCCTTGTAGTAGCAATAGGACAGTTGGTAGCAATGAAAGTGGCATGGTGAGGAAGAAGCAGAATCTGCCGCCTTCGAGGTCGTAGCCGAGGCCCCAGAGCTTGTATAAGGGGGCGAGGCAAGTTGTTACCCAAATGGCAATGAATACCGACCAGCGCAGGCTTAGACTAATACTTACTAGCCTTAGAAGAATTAGGCTGAGCAAGACCGTATAGAGAAACTGCAAGGCGAGATATTGCCAAGGCTGATCGCCAAATATGTTATGGGCCAGAGGGAAAAAGAGACGTTTAACGGTGTCGAGATCAAGCCACCGTGATAGGGCGTTGGCAGCTTGAGAATCACCAATTCCTTGAACGTAGCCACCGAGAAGCGTTCCCAGTGCCATATATCGCAGCACGAAATAGACAATTGTAGAAATCCAAATTGGAGCCACGATCTGCCAGGTATTCTTCCAGGCCAAAGGCCTTTGTCCAAAGAGCAGAATCATTGCAGTCACCATAACTGGTGCTCCAATTGCCATTTCTTTGCACCACATGGCTAACCAGAAGGCAACGATAGCTATTGCTATTAGTTGTTTACCTCGCTTCTTCTGACCGCTAGCAAAGGCGCGCTCTGCGATTAGGTATGAATTTAGGCATGCCAAATAGAAGACGGCGCAGATGATATCTACCCGGCCTACTACCCATGAAACGCTTTCGCAGTGCAGTGGGGAAACCGCAAAAAGGGCGCTGGCCAAAAGAGCAGCGAGTGCACCTTTGATAGCTTGTGACCCCTGGGTCAGCTTGCGAATTAGTAAGTAAAACAGAATGACCACAACGTTGTACGAAAGAAGATTGGTCAGGTAAAAGCCAAGTGGATTAGCACGCCAGATACAAAAATCTGTGAATAAGCTCACCATGAGCCATGGGCGCCAAACAGCCATACCCGGTACTTGCATAAAGTTGCTGGTGAAGTCAGACCAGAGCAGATTGTAACTGCCAGCGAAAATGCGGCTGGCGTAGGCAACTTCGCCAAAGTCATCGGCCAGAAAATAGCTACTAAGGGTGCGGGCGAAAACCAGCCATACAATTGCAGTTAGTATAAGCAGGTGGCCGGTCTTACTAAGTGCCAGTTTTTTTGCGCTTTCCACTTAGAAGATCTCCTGAGGGGAGAAAAGCGGATGACAGCCTAGATGAGAAGCTGATAGTTTTATATGCATGTGTTTGTCAGGATAGCCATCTCTATTAGGATAGCTGCAGTGCAGCTTGAAGTTTGAGCCTTTTGCTTGGGCTAGGTCTGTCACTATTGAGATAGACAATGGTGTTTCATTGTCGTTCATCTTCGGCATTGCCCTTAATGGCATTTTCTCTATCTGACCATTATTATTCCAGGTTACGAAAAATTCTGGCACGCTCAATACCGGGTCGGTCAAGCTGATCTTCTGTGGTTCTTTGATGGCTTCGGTGGAGGAATTTTTGACCCAGTTTAAGTTTGCCGTGAGCAATTGGCGGCCTTGTGAAATTAGATGGTCAGCAATGTCTAGAGTGGCTTCACCACGTCCTTTCGATGCGGTATTAGCTTGATACGTGGTCTTTGGTTGTTCGATTCTAACCTTGATTAATCTGATATTTAAGTCCATGTTGATATTTTCAGAGGCTTTTTCGAATGTTATTGCCCATTTGCCCTCTCTTGTCGGAACCTTTTCGTCGTAGCGTGGATCTGTTAATCCAGCGTCGTTTTCTACTCCATAGAAGGCTTTCTCCCATGAGTAAAGTGTTCTGGACGGTAGTAAATTGACCTTCTGCTTGCTTGAAGTTTCTTTCGTTGCAGCGCAAAAGAATGTACTTGGCGAGGTCGATTTTTGCACTATATCGACGTCGACATAACCAACTTTGTTAATCTGAGCAAGTTGTTCAGCAGCTACTGGTAAAGCAAACCACTGACGTAAGTCTGTATTACTTAGCCCGCTGGGTTGAGCCAAACAGTCAAATATATAAGAACAATCGAGGTACCAGCTTTTATCTGCAAGTTGTTTCAGGTAATGCCAATCATCTAAGGTGGCGATGCTAGAAATTGGTGCCGCGGTCAATTTTTTGCCATTCAGCGAAAGGTCAAACTGTTGTTTCAGTAGTTGACCTTTATCGCTGTCAATCAGTAGAAACCACTGAAAGTCCGTATCCGCAAGCAATTGGCGCGGCGCGAAAATCTGCCCGCTGAGCTTTACTCCTGGGCGTTCTATGGTGATGATTCCTTCTCCCGGGCGACCATTAGCGCGTTGTGTAAATAGGCATAGGGCAATTGCTGGCACAGCTATTGCCGAGGTGAGAATCCTGGCAAAGTGTTTGGCGCCGCTCATCAAGCTGATAGAAAAGTATAGTCCGGCAAAAAAGACAACGGCTCCGATGCTGCATATAAGGCTGCGAACTAATCTTTCTGCTTCTGCGCCTGCGCCGTGCAATGCAGAGCCAATACCATAACCAGTTAGACCAGCAAGTAATCCTTTCTTTATATCTCCAGTGGCTGCCCATTGTGCAAGTCCTGAACCTAAAGCTGAAGCACCCAGAGTTCCTAAAGCAGTTCCTCCTAAAAGAGAACCGCCTAGAAAAGAACCTATTAATGGCGCTAAGAAAGGTAGGAAAGCTTCAGGCTGTCCTGTCTGTGGATTAATTGTTATTGGTGCTACTTGTGCTAGCCCTCGCACTTCGGCAGGATTAACATGCATCAGCATTGAATCGCCATAACGACCCTGTGCTGCTACATTCCTTACCTGTTCTGTTAAGCCTCCTTGTGCATATGAACCCAAAGTAGCTTTGTTATTGGGTAAAACACCAAAAGGGGAGTCTGGAAACGCAGCGCTGTAACTGTTTACAAAATCACCACGAGATTTGTCCCCAATGCGGCCTACGGTAACTTGCTGTTCTTGTTGCCGTCTATGCGCTTCTATTAACGCTTTTCTTTCTTGTTTTTTATTCCTGACTCCAGTTAACTCATATAGCCAGTCAATATC
>CAJXZK010000196.1 GCA_913063055.1 uncultured bacterium | reverse complement strand
TCACTGCAAGATGCAGAAGAAAAAGAAACTATCTATAACACTAGCGTTGAAGCAACTCAAGCAGCACGCGACAAAGTCGTAGCAGCCCAGGCCGATGTCTCTGCTGCCAAAGCACACATCAGTGCCGATCGCGCTCGCCTCACCGCCGCCTCAGCAAACATTCAAGCAGCCCAAGCTCGCAGCAGCCGCTCCTCATCAGAACAATCATTTCAACATGTGGTGGCACCATTCAGCGGTGTCATTACTGAACGCAGTATCGACCAAGGCAGCTTAGTTGCCTCTGGCACAGACTCTAAAGTGCCACTCTTCAAACTTGAGCGCATTGACACACTGAAAGTTTATGTTGACGTTCCTCAATATTCATCATCAGCCGTAAAAGTCGGTCAAACAGTTTCAATATCAATTCGCGAATTTCCCGGCCGTCAGTTCACTGGCAAAGTCGCTAGAACATCAGTCTCACTTGATGCCACAGCACGCACAATGAAAACTGAAATTCACATTGCCAACCCGGGCATGGCTCTGGCACCAGGCATGTTTGGTGAAGTAAAATTTGCAGTGCCTCGCTCTAAGAATATTTTCTTGATACCTTCCAGCGCACTAGTTTTGCGCAGTGAAGGCCCACAGGTAATTGTTTTGGACGACTCCCAAAAGATTGCTTACAAGAAAGTACAATTGGGCGACGATCTGGGCAAAGAAGTTGAGATTGTCAGCGGCTTAACTGGTCAAGAAAAACTGGTTATCAACCCCAGTGACACCCTTCGTGATGGCACTAAAGTAGCAACAAGCAAATAGTGGATAGATTGGTAATTACTGGGAGAAGAAATGGCTAAGCAAGTATTTGTCACTGGTGTAGCCGGATACATCGGTGGATCAGTGGCCGCTGGGCTGGTCAAAGCAGGCTATAAAGTCAAGGGCCTGACTCGCCTGGAAGCAAATAGAGACAAGCTCAAGGCCATCGGCATAGAAGCGGTGATCGGCGACCTGAGCGATCTGGAGCTAGTGACAAAGCTTGCTCAAGAGGCAGATATTGTCATTGATGCTGCTGATTCAGACAATGAAGAAGCAGTAAAAACTTTTCTTGGGGCGCTCAAGGGCAGCGGTAAAACTTTCATTCATACCAGCGGCTCAAGTATCGTTTCAGATCAAGCCAATGGTGAGCCCTCTGAGAATATTTTTGACGAACAAATCTACGACCAGGGAAGCCCGTTCAAACCTGATGCTCTAAAACAAGCACGAGTTGACATAGATAAGCTTGTGCTTAACGCCGCCAAAGACGGTATCAAAAGCATGGTCATTTGCCCCTGCCTGATTTATGGCAAAGGCTCCGGAATTAAGCCAGAGAGCCAACAAATTCCCAATCTAGCAAATGAAGCACGCCAGAGCGGAGTAGCTAAGTGTATTGGTCGCGGTGAAAACATTTGGTCTACAGTTCACATAGACGACCTCACAGAACTTTATCTAAAGGCCATCGAAAAAGGTCAAGGCGGGCTGTTTCTATTTGCTGAGAATGGCGAAATCACTTTCAAACAAATCGCTCAGACCATCCAGAAAAGTCTCAGTCTAAAAACAGCGGTACTGGAATGGCCAGTGCAAGATGCAATAGACAGTCTTGGTTTTGGTACTGCTGTCTTTGGCCTTGGTTCGAATTCTCGAATCAGAGGAGTGCAAAGCCGTGCCCTTGGTTGGCAGCCTTCAAGAAATAACGTCTTAGAAGATGCACAACGCACCTGCCACGCCTTAACAGCAGCCGCGGCCAAGTAGCAACGAGTACCTAGGCCAAAATTCACCATCTTGACAAAACTAGACGACCGGTCTATTATGGTAATACTTTCAAAAAAGAGCATTTATAGATCGACCAGTCACCAACTAAAGAGCTTGCCGCCTTATGGGCGGACACTATGCAGTGAGGAATCAAAAATGTCAGAAGACAACAAAAGTTTAGTCAATCAATACATCGCCGCTGGCGACCCTCGCATTTCTGAAGGATGCGTCGAAAAGCTTTCGCATTCGCAAGATCCACTTATTCGCCGCAGAATTGCCGAGAACCCTTCCACCCCTCTGCCTATTCTGCTTGAGCTACTAAACGACGAACACAGTGAAGTGCGTCTAGGCGTATCGTTCAATCCAGTAGTGCAGAGACCATTTTTAGATGAACTCGTGCACGACAGCAGTGTGGATGTGCGCTATGGCCTGGCCGAAAACCCAACCCTCCCCTTAGATCTAATTCAAGAATTGATCGAGGATGAAAACCCATACGTCGCCCAGCGGGCGAGACGAACTTATAACCGACTAGCCAGTATCTCTTGGGCTGCCTAAGCGATACTGCAAATGGAGAGAAGAAAATGTTGAAGCTTGTGAAAAACCAAACAGAAAATACCTTTACGGCCGATGTCTTACAAACAAGCAGACTAGCAGTCGTAGACTTTTGGGCACCATGGTGCGGCCCTTGTAATCAGATGGCACCGGTGATAGAGGCATTCGCCGAAGACCAGCCAGATATTGCTGTCTTCAAAGTCGACGTTGATCAAAATCCAAATTTATCTAAGACCTACAAGATTCAGTCGATACCGACCATTATTCTGTTTGAAAACGGCCAAGAAAAGAGCCGTCTGATTGGCAGCGTCGGGAAACAAGCCCTTTTAGATCTAGTTGCTCAGTAAGAATTGAGCAAAGGAGACCCTCGATGAGTAACGTCAAAAGTCGCCATCCAATTCCCCCTGAAATTCGCAAAGCTTGCTTAATGCTAGGGCTGCGCGCCGAAGACGTGACAAAAGAAAAGGTCATGCATACCTGGGAGAAAAAACTACTTCTAGCCACCGAGCAGGAAAATGTCGACGATGATACAGCTTGGTTTATGAATTCAGCCAAAGACGCACTGGTTATCTGGCTTGAGGCAACTTCATAAGAAAATCCGAATCAGCGTTGCCACCATGCTGTAGATAAAGGTGAGAGTGATTATGGCAGGAAACAAACTGCCCCGATAAATTGCCCAGGCAGCCAGATATCCACTATATAGCAGTACAAAAGCAGAAAGCACATTGAGAACATTGGGTGAAATATAGCAACCAGGCTGATAGACAACTGAGAAGTTTTGAAAATTGAGATTGAGACCAATCCAGGCGATTGCTCCTAAATTGAAAGCTAGTGTGCCCAGGCGTCCAGCAGACATTGAGGCAAGCATTACCTGAATACTCTCCTCTTTTATTTCAACTCTCAGAGGCTCTTCGCTCATAGAGACAACCTAAAATCAGTCAACGCTGTTTGTAGCTTAGCCAGGTCATTCCAATCTACATTGTGCTTCAAGCCTTTAATAATCACTAGTCTTTTCTGTTCACTCGCTTTCTCGAAAATTAGTCTGGCATAAGACACAGAGAAGGCCGCATCTTCCGTTCCATGAATTATCAGAAGCGGTGCATGGACTTTATTTCTAACAGCGGAAACGCAGTCAAGATCTGGAAACCACGACTGCGGATAGAGCCAGGTAAACCACAAGCGATCATGAGCGGCCCACATCAGTGAAGGAAAGCCAGACTGCAAAACAATTGCCCTAACCGGGCGAAGTTTGCTCAATTCGGCAGCCACTCCACAGCCAAGTGACTCTCCATAGACAACAACTTTAGATGAAGGAACTTGCTCAGTAGTCAACAAATAATCATAAGCACTTAAAGCATCATCCACGACACCTCTAATAGATGGTCTGCCCTGCGAACAGCCATACCCCTGATAGTCGTACAAGAACACTGAGAAGCCAGCCCGGAGAAGTGCTTCGGCCAAGATAGTGCGATGACTTAAGTTGCCAGCATTGCCATGACTAAGAAGAACAACTGGCGCCGATGGATTTAGCACGAGGAAGCAACCAGTAAGTTGACTGTTATTCGTACTTTTGAAATTGACTGTTTTAATTGAAGAGCACAACTTCGAAAGAGGTTCGAAATGCGACACTAAACTCTCAGCCTGGCAGACTTCCGGAAAAAACAGCAGTCTTTGGTAGAGCGGTAAAGCCACAAGCGGCGAGAGCGCCAACCAGACGATGACGACTAGAGCCAGCTGATATGGCCATGTAAATCGCTGTTTGCTCGTAGTCATAAGACCATTTACCCGCGAGACCACCTACTAGTCAAGATCTGCGAATTTTGAAACATTTATTGGCCAAGGACGTCTGGCAAAAGGAACTAAGATCAAGAATCAAAACTATGAAATGGAGCAAAAATGGCAAATCAAGCGAAAATTCTTTGTTTTGCAGGATCGCTGAGAGCTGATTCCGTTAACAAGAAGCTAGTCAAAATAGCAATGCAAGGAGCCAAGGCAGCCGGTGCTGAGGTTACCTATATCGACTTAAAAGACTACCCCATGCCAATCTACGACGAAGACATAGAGACAACATCGGGCCTACCAGAAAACGCAATTAAGCTAAAAGAACTGTTTCTCGCTCACAACGGCCTACTTATGGCCACACCCGAATACAACAGCTCAGTGTCGGCCGTCTGGAAAAACACTATCGATTGGGTTTCCCGCTCAGCCAACGGTGAGCCAATGCTGCACTGCTACACCGGCAAAGTAGCGGCGATCATGAGTGCATCGCCAGGACAACTAGGTGGGTTGCGCGGCCTCATTCATGTGCGCTCAATTTTGGAAAACATTCAAGTGATGGTACTTCCAGACCAATTTGCGCTGCCTATGGCTTACAGCGCTTTCTCTGTAGACGAAACCAAGCTTGTGGACGAAAAGAAAAACGAAACTGTACTCAAAATTGGTGAAAAGCTGGCCCAAGTTACAGCGAAGCTACTTGCTTAGTTACTGATACAGCCTCAGCTACATCTTGAACAAATCATCGCTGATACCAATATTGGTTTTGACATTCTTCCAGGTGCTTGAGCAGGGGTCTTTGTAATCATAATCGTCCCAGCGAACAGGCAAATTAGTTTTGGGATCAACAAAAACGCGCTTCAATACAACCTTCGGCTCACTCGCTTTGAAAATCTCAAGCACCAAGGTCGGCTGCCCCACCCCCGGTGCAGCCACAGGCTTGTCACTGACACGGGCCAGCTGGCCTTGCTTAAGGCGATCACGCAAGACATTGCTGAGCGAAATAAAATCAGAATCTTCCATGCGATCACCATTGGCCGCATTGAGCTGCTTGTCGGAAGGATCCATGGTCAAAGTGACAAACTTGATCAGTCCACCAGCATGGGCACGCACTTTGCCATCTTTGCCAAGAACAGCCACTGAACCTTTTTTGTAATCACCAATTTCTTCTAAGCGCATAAGCTTTGGCTTTTTGAAATACAAATTTCCTTTTTCAGAAATGGTTTCACCTTTCTTGAAAGTAATGGTTTCAAATACTAGGGAATAATCATTGAGCTTCTGAGCATCAGCGCACATGGCAGAGACAAGCGCCTGTCCATCTTTCATGGTCGCCAACATAGGCCCAGCTTGATTGAAGTTTTCAACCACATATTGTTTTGCCCAGACAGGCAATAGCGCCAGGGAGCCCGCACAAACAATTGCAAATAAAACTCCAGCAACACTAGCGAAATTAGACATCAAGACAACCTCAATCAGCAAGGCTATCTTACTCTAGATATTGCCACCATAGCGTCTATAGAACTCAGGAGTCGGTCTCATGAAACGCAAGTTGCGGTAGCGACCGCCGTCCTCTGGAACATTGAAATTATGATCGTTGGCTCCCTTCAGGGAACCATCAGCACTGACGGCGGTGACAATAAACGAATCACCCTTGTTAACGCCACCATGGCGCTTAGTCACATGGCGATTCCAATCACGCACTCCATAATCTCCAGGCCGCACTTGGTCACGAGGCACCTCATGAAACAAGCCACTCTCTTTCAACATGCGCCCTTGTTCAGTGGCAACAGCTGGTGGCAAATGGAACCCTAGCTCTTTAAAAGTCAGCCGCGGCCCCTTGGCGCAGTCACCAATCGTTCCTAAACTATGAGCTATGCGCTTGGCAGCATCGGCCAAATCGTGACCAAATTGCTTCATGGCCTTGGCCAGTGAGCCGCCATCCCCTTCGTTGGCTCCTTTATCAGTGCGGTCATCGGGAAGTCTGTCGCCCTCTGGTCGCTGACGATCCCTCGCTCGAGGCTGCCGCTCGGCAGGTTTCTCACCATCACCGTGTTCTGTATTACTCTGATCTCTTCGTTGAGTACGGTACTGTCTGTGCCCTCCGTGTCTTTCTCCTCTATCCGAGTGGTCACTGCGCTCATTGCGCTCATTACGGTGAGAAGCTCTACCGGGCTGCTGAGGGCCATCATGATCGGGTATATGAAGCTTCATTCCAGGTGCAAGAGAATGAGGATTGCGACCCAAGCGGGGATGCTCCTCGTGGTTCGCTTTGATAATTGATTGAATGCGCTTTGAGATCTGAGTATTAGAAGCATGGTCGCCTTTGGCAGTGAGCGAATCTTTGGCAATACGCCAGAGGGTGTCGCTGTTGGAGACCACATGGTCGTGACCGCCCTTGGCGGTCTTCTCTGGCCTGAAGTCTTGGGCAATACGATCGTTGCCGTTGACCTTCCATATGTTGGGAATATCCAGGGCCCCTTTGTCTGGCAGATTAAAACCATTGCCCAACAGTCTATTGGGCTGGTCAAGGCGATAGGGCTGCAGAGCGTCGTTGCTAGGTGTATCAACACGCTGGCGGCGATTTTCGACTGAATCGAAGGCTTCTCTTGACACTTTGGAACCTGGTAAATAGAAGGGCTGTGAGCGAAGTTCTGAGGAAAAGGCAGATGATAAGTGTCTAAGAAACTAACAGGGCCGGGGTGAAAAACTCGTGAAATAGGCAGAGCAAGAGATAGCAGGCTTCTTGACAGTTCAGGGATGGCTCTCAGCAAAAGTGCAAAAAGTAAAAGAGGAAGACAGCTACAATTAGTGATTATGAAAACTATTGAGTCTAATACCGTTGATAGAGGCCACCTGCTGCAAGCAGGCCTCGACGTTGACTGCATAAACCGACTATTTGCCCGCCTAGAAGACGATGTCGCAGCCCACAAATATCCCGGCGCCTCGGTAGCCCTCGCCCGTCATGGCCAGATAGTAGTTAGTGGCAACTTTGGCCAAGCCCGCTTAGCCACAAATGAAATGCCAGCCCAAAGAGCCGATAGCAACACACTTTGGCTGCTCTACTCTCAAACCAAGCCAATTACATCGTGCGCCGTCTGGATACTGGCAGAACGCGGCGAATTGAGTTTGCACACACCCGTGGCATTCTATATTCCCGAATTTGCCAAACACGGCAAAGAAAACCTCACCGCCTATCACCTGCTCACCCACCAAGCAGGCTTTCCCAACGCTATGGTGCCTGAAGAAGCCTGGGCTGATCACGAACTGTTGAGCCAATCAGTTTGCGACTTCAAACTTGATTTTGAACCAGGCAGCAAAGTCTTCTACCACTCTTATGCTGCCCACTGGGTACTAGCAGCATTGATAGAAGCAATTACAAAAAAAGATTTTCGTCAATTTATTAGCGACGAAATACTGAAGCCCCTGGCACTGCACGACTTTTTCGTTGGCGTACCAGAAAGCCAACAGCATCGCCTTGCTGGTGCTTACTATTGCCCCGACGCTAATGAGCCCACCAATCATTTAACCGACATCAACTTTGATAAAAAGTCTTTCTATCAATCGGGCATGCCCGGTGCTGGAGGTTATGCCAGCGCCTCGGATGTTGCTCTTTTCTATCAAATGCTTTTGGGCTTGGGCTCTCTTAATGGCACCAGATTGTTATCACCGCATATGGTGCAATACGCCACTCGCAATCACACCGAAGACCGCATCGACCATTTCTTCGGAGCACCGATGCATCGCGCTATGGGCGTACATGTGCGAGGAAATACACCAACTATTCGCGGCCTCGGCAGTACAGCCCCAGCTGAAACTTTTGGTCATGGTGGTGTTGGTACTTCTTATAGCTTTGCTGATCCAACTAGTGGAGTTTCCTTCACTTATTTGACCAATTCAAGACTGACTGAGCCCTGGCACTCAAAGAGGCTAGATGAAATTGTCACCATGGCTCATGCTGCTATCAATTTGATTTAGGTCAATGGAAAAACGCACAAGCACCCAGCCACAGGGTAGAGACCAGAGCCAGAATCAAATTCAAGACCAGATTCGAGATCAGATTCAAGTCAGCATCATTGGCTTCGGTCGCTTTGGTCAACTGTGGGCCTCAATGCTTAAGTCAGACTTTCCAGTAAAAGTTTTTGACCAATCAGAGGCAGCCTTAGAACAAGCCAGTAAAGCAGGCGTGCCAGTGGCTGCCTTAGAAGATGCACTGGCAGCGGATGTGATTTTTTATAGTGTGCCGATTTCAGAATTTGCCACTACTATCAATGAGCATGCTCGTATTCTAAAGACTATGGGCAAGAGCAAAGTCATAATTGATCTACTTTCAGTCAAAGTGCACGCCAAAGAAATATTGACGAGAGAATTGCCTGAAGAATTCGAGGCCATGCTCTGTCATCCGCTATTTGGCCCCGATAGCGTCAATCAATTTGGCCTAGCCGGTCAGCGCATTGTCATCGAACAATTTCGGGCCAGTGATGAAACTTATAAATTCTGGAAGAACTATTTCGCAGAAAAACAACTAAAAGTAATTGATATGACAGCCGAAGAGCACGACGAAGAAATGGCAGGCAGTCAGGCTCTAACCCACCTGGTTGGACGCATACTGAGTAAAATGCATCTAGCGGAAAGCCAGGTTGACACAACTGGCAGTCAAAAACTAAAAGAAGTTACAGAACAGGTCAGCAATGACGAGTTTCAGCTTTTTCTAGACATGCAGCGCTACAACCCCTATACAAGAGCAATGCGCGAAAAATTTGTTAACGCCCAGAGCGAAATATACAAGCAAATCGACGGCTCCTGACAATCTACACATTTTAAATCATCGTACATGCGCTACCCTATACAACCAAACTAAAGCATCAAAATGAAACCTCTCAAGAAAAAGAAAAAAATCAAGGTCGCCAATCCACCGAAAAAGAAGGTCGTCAAACCAGTCGAACTTCCGGCTCACATAATCTCGCATTGCAAGGCCACCATGGGCCGACAAGAAGAGCAAGCCGCTTCGAAAGTGATTCACTCAGGCTATGTTGGTAGCGGCTCTGAAATTGCCAAGTTTGAGTATGAGTTTTGCAAGTTTCTAGGCCTCGAAGAAGGCCACGCCGTAGCACTATCGAGTGGTACAGCTGCCCGCTATCTGGCTCTCTGGGCTCTTGGAGCTGAGAACAAAGAAGTAATCATCCCGGCCTACTCATCAGGTTTACGTAACGCTCTTGCCTTAGCCCAAGCTAAAGCAGTCTTGATTGACAGCGACGGGCCCAACATCGACCTGGCTGCTGCCGCTAAGAGCAATGCCACCATCGCTCTTATTCCTCATATGTTCGGTCTACCAGTCGACCTGACTAAATTACTTGAGCTTCGGGCCGGGCGCGAACTGAAAATAATAGAAGACTGCTCCCATGCACTTGGTGCCAAAATTGGTGCCGATAAAAATCTCAATAATGTCGGCCTAGTCGGCGAGATATCGGTCTATTCATTTAGCACCGACAAAGTAATTAGCACCGGCGGCCAAGGTGGCATGCTTGTTTCAAGGCATACTGACCTGATTGAAAAAATTAGAAACTACAGAGATCATAACTCTGATAGCCCCTCCTTTAATTTCAATATCACTGACATGCAAGCTGCTATGGGGCGCGTGCAGCTAGAAAAGCTAGCTAAACTAATGGCGCGACGTGAAGATATTTATGACGCCTACAAAGAAGCAGGCTTCGACATTTTAGACAATCAAAACACCAACGCTAACCCAGTTAGACAAGGAGCAATTCTTCAAACTGAAAGAGCAGCTGCCGTTATTGATTATCTAAAACAGGCCTGTATCGAGACCATTGTGCCCGTAGATAAAGTTGAAGCCGACCAGGCCAACAACTTACCGAACGCTACTAAACTAAGCCAATCGACAGTGTCACTGCCGATTTATCCGCATCTAAGTAACGATGAAGTGCTTGAAATTATCGACCAAGTACGGGACGCACTAGAAACATAAACTCATTCAGAATCAGATGCCTAAGCATGGGTCTGGACCTAAACACAGATACAGCCTCAGTTAGAGCTGCCATTAGCCAGGATTAATCTAGCAAGCGGAACCAAAGCCCACTGCGGGCTGTCGAATGCAAGCGAGAAACAAACAGTTTTTTGTTTGCTCTCGAATGATTTGTTTACTGGATAACGTTTATGACTAATTTTCAAAGCCCTAAAGGGTTCTTTTTGACGCGCCAAATTTTAATTGCTGGCCTTGCTCTGACCGCACTATTCTTGGAAGCCCCTGCCTTCGCCTCAAGCGGCGAAGATCTGCACAAACTATTTGGTGGCATTGCCTCTTGGTACGGAGGCAGCTTCCATGGCCGACGAACCGCCTCTGGTGGCATATACGACATGCACAAACTCACCTGCGCCCACAAGACACTACCATTTGGCACTAAGCTTCTAATCTTTAATCCGCACAATGGCAGAAAAGTAGAAGTAGTGGTCACAGATAGAGGACCATACATAGGCAAACGAGTAATTGACCTGTCCAAAGCTGCAGCCGAAAAACTAAATATCAGCGGCATTGGCCAGGTTATCTGCTTTGTTAGACGCATAGCGAACAAAGAGCAAGCCCCAATCGCTAGCGCCTATGCTCTACACGGCGAGCTAGCAATTGAGAAACCAATTGAGAAACCAATCGAGATTGCCACAAGCAATTAGCAAGAGCATTGAGCACTAACTCTACTGCTCTGGTGGCTTTTCCGGGAAGTTAGAGAGCAACATCCAAAAATTGCGCCCGGGAAGACCTTGTGGCCCCGTGGTAGCCCGACCTTCCAAAAGGTGACCAAGAAAAACTTGCACGCCATTGTTATTGCCTACCGGTAGCTCAATAGCTGGCCCACTTAGCACCAGGCTGCCGGGCTGCAACAGCACCATTTGCCCCTGTTGCATCAAGGCCGCTGTAGCAGCGGGGTCTTGGCTTTGCATTAATTCAAGCAAGTACTTCTTATCTAACGCTGCCGGTGTTGCTACCACTCCAGGCCTGTCTCTT
>CAJXZK010000195.1 GCA_913063055.1 uncultured bacterium | reverse complement strand
AATGATACGGCGACCACCGAGATCTACACCTCTCTATTCGTCGGCAGCGTCAGATGTGTATAAGAGACAGGTTCGAAGGGAAATGACAAGTGCTGATGAAAATGGCAGCGACCAGAGTGCATTGCAGAGTAGAATGATGGAGTTGACCCGACTGGAGCATGAACTGCCAAAATTAGAGTCTCTCGAGCAAATCGAGGAATTCAAGAGCAAGATTGATGCTTTCTCTCCTGACAACAGAATCTCCAGTCGAAGTTAGCTATTCGAAGCAGAAAAACATAAGTAGTACCAGTGATGGAGACCCGCGTGAGTAAGGGCAAGGAAAAAGAAGACAGTTTCATTTCGAAACTAGACAAAATGGAAGAAGTTGGAAAAGAACGCGATCGCGCTGGCTTGGAAGACTTGCTTGTGCCCGACGGCAGTGACGCCGATGAAGAATTACCTCTTCCGGCTGGGGCTCAGAACCGCGGTGATTTCATGCTGGAAGGCTTCGACGATAAAGTCGAAGGCGATCCCGAAGAGTTTGTAGAAGAAGTTTCAAAAGGCCTTTCTTCCGATGACCCTGTGCGCATGTATTTGCGTGAGATTGGGCGTATTCCCTTGCTTACGGCTAGCGAAGAAATTGAACTGGCTCGTAAAATTGAAATGGGTGGCTCTGAAGGTGCTATTGCTAAGCGCAAGCTAGTGCAAGCCAACCTTAGGCTGGTTGTTTCAATTGCCAAAAAATATGTGGGCCGTGGCATGCTCTTTCTTGATCTTATTCAAGAAGGCAATATGGGTCTTATTCGTGCTGCTGAAAAGTTCGACCACGAGCGCGGCTACAAGTTTTCGACCTATGCTACCTGGTGGATCCGCCAAGCCATTACCAGAGCTATTGCTGACCAGGCTAGAACCATTCGTATACCTGTGCACATGGTTGAGACTATCAACAAGCTCAAGAAAATTACTCGTCAGCTGGCCCAAGACAAAGGTCGCAAGCCAACTGAAGAAGAGATTGCTACTACCATGGAAATCAGCATCACTAAGCTACGCGAGATAGTCAAAGTAGCTCAAGAGCCGGTCTCGCTGGAAACTCCGATTGGTAAAGAAGAAGACAGCAAGCTCGGCGACTTCATTGAAGACAGAGAAGCTGAAACACCAGCTTCGTCAGTTACCCAAGAATTGTTGCGTGAAGACATTATTGAAGTAATGGCCGGTCTTTCTCCGCGCGAGCGGGATGTTTTGAGACTGCGTTTTGGTCTAGATGATGGCCGCCAGCGTACCCTAGAAGAAGTCGGGCAACTGTTTGGCGTTACTCGTGAGCGTATTCGTCAAATTGAAGCTAAGGCTCTGCGCAAGCTGCGCCACCCTAATCGCAGCCGCCGCTTGCGGGAATATATAGACTAATAGCGGGAATATATAGGCTAATAGCGAAAATATATAAGCTAATAGCGGGAATACAGAGACTAATAATGATCCTCTTCAGAAAGCCACTCGAGTACTTCGGGTGGCCTTCTTATCTCTTCTACGATTTCGTACAAGCTTGAGGCGTCTTGGGCCGCAACGTTTTTCAGTGGTAGCAGCAGCACAGTCACGGTCAGAGCCTTGGAGCCCAATTCAAGGTGTACTTTGTCGGTTTGTTTTAGCTCGGTTGATGATTTGGCGGGGCGGTCGTTAACATAGACCCGACCTTGTTCACAGGCCATCTGGGCGATGGTACGGCGTTTAATCAGCCTTGATACTTTTAACCATTTGTCTAAACGCATCCAGACCTCATCAAACCTCTTCAAAGCTTTTCTTTCGGGCGCACTTATTTTGTGCCGAAATCATAATTTACCTCAAACACTTATGTCATTGCTGGCATTCGAGGAACTTTAGTTAGATCCGCCGGTTCTATTAGACTAGTTGCCTGTGGCGGGGAACATTCAATTAGTTAGTCTGACGAGCGGCAGGTCCATGATCAAGATCAATAGCAGATGTTTTGTCTTACGTTCTACTGGCGCTTTCCGCCTATCTCTTGCGGCCGCGGCAGTTTCCCTATTTCTTACTCTGGTCCTTACCGCGGCTTCTCCAGAGTCAGTCTCGGCTCAATCGATAGAGACGGCCTTTCCCGGTGCCTCCAGCACTGCTGACGCCGCTGGCTCCATTGGCCAGGCTAGCTCCTCAGTCTCGGCAGAATCTGCTGTGGTGGCTCCGCTCAAAAGCCCATTGTCTGGTAGCGTCCGCGTGATAGATCAACTTTCCAAGCCTGTCACTCGTCTGCGGCGGGTCGAAAGCGCTCCCTTTTCAGCCAAGCCAAGCTCTGACCAGGGCGATCCGAGCTCGAATGCTGGGCTGGGTGCTACTGACCGTGCCGCCGAGCAAAAGGGAGAGATTGGTAAGAGCTTTGGGGGGCCAGTATCTGGCTCTCAGAGTGGTGGCCTGGCTGACTCGGGTTTGCAGGCCCTATTTCCCTCTAAAGATACATTCAACCCCCCACCAGCCTTAAACGGCTTTGCTAACAGTGATGCCGTTAAGCCTAAGAAAAAACATGTCTATATTTGGAACATGAGTTTGGCCGGTGGTTACTATGACGTCACCAATACCTTTCAAGGTGTTGTGCCGGGCAATAAACTCTATTTGTATGGTGGATTCATGGCTGATGGCCATACCCCTGTCCCTACTGGCCCCGTGCCTATGAATGCCGGGGGCCACATTCGCTGGACTCCAACAATGGGAGAAGCTCCCCAAGATTGAGGCCGCCAGGGGTAGTTTTTCGGCGCTACTGTGGCAATTTCAAGTCAATCTTTCATCAAGCTTTCGCTTGTGTTACCGAGCATTGCACAGTTTTCGGCAGACCGACCGATTTATTTTGGGAAATGATCTAGTTGCTGTATGCTCTTGTTGAAATGTTAAACAAAGAATCCCTGTATCTTCTTGCCCTATCAATACCTCTCAGTTTTGCACTGAGCGCCTGTGGCGGTCACGAGTCTGCGCCAAGCGGTCAGGCCGGTGGCGACGGGCACAGCGCACAGCAGGGACAGAAAAACGGTCAGAGTAGCTCGCACGCCTCTGGAAGCGGAACTGGATCTGGTTCTGGTTCTGGACACTCTGGCCCAAGAATAATTGCCGTGACAGCCGAGGTCTCTAAACGCATTGACCTCAAAACCGAAATGGTAACTGTTCGTGACGTGGTTGTGCCTTTGCACCTTACCGGTCGAATTGAGCCCGATTATGGTCGCGAGGTCGATGTTAGCGCTCGCATTTCTGGGCGCGTATCAAACATTCTGGTTCGTCCTGGTGAGATGGTTAAACAGGGCCAGATTCTAGCCTTAATTGACAGCCCGCAGATTAGCGATTTGCAGGGTGAAGCGGTGGAAGCTAAGTCAAAGCTAGCCATTGCTGAGGCTCACGCCGAGCGTGAGCGGCAAATCTACGAGGAACAACTACAGCGGCCGAAGGCTCTCTTGGAAGCCCAGGCCACGCTGCAGAACTCCCAGGTACACGCTGAATTGTCTGAACAAGAGTTGAAGAGGCAAGAAGATCTCTATCGCGAGAAAATTGCTGCAACCAAAGACTACCTTACTGCTAAAGCAAACTATGCCAAAGCCAAGGTCGCTTTTGATCAGGCCAAGACCGCATTGGCTCGAGAAGAGCAGCTCTACAAAAATCGTGGACTGATGAAACGCGATTATCAATTGACGCTGGCTGAAGTGGCTCGTGACAAACAGCATTTAGCCACTATTTGTAAGCGTCTTGATTTTCTTGGTGCTGATAAAAAAATGACTCAGAAAGTGCTCTCTACCGGGAACATTAACGGTCTTGTGCAGATTACAGCGCCAATTACAGCTGCTCTCAGTCGCTACGACTGTGCTGTGGGTGAAGTGGTGCAACCGGAAAAGTCGATGTTTAAGCTGACAGATCTGAAATTCGTTCAGGTATCGGCCGATCTACCAGAAGTCGATTTGCCCCGAGTTAAGCTTGGCGACAAAGTCGTTATTAAAATTGCCAGTTATCCTGATTCTAGTTTTACCGGTGTGATTAGCTATATCAGTGTCAACGTCCATGAAGACACGCGCACTGTCCCAATTCGTGCCCGTCTGGCTAATGCTGATGGCAAATTGAAAACCAATATGTACGCCGAAATAGATTTAGAAGGGGCTTCACGGAAATTCTTAGCCTGTCCAAAGTCTGCCATTCAAGAGCATGATGGCAGCAAAATTGTATTTGTTCAAAGAACCGAAGGCTTCGAAGAACGACCCGTTAAGTTGGGCAAAGAAGGCGAACTCTATTGCGAGGTTCTGTCTGGTCTCTCTGATGGAGAGACTGTTGCTACCCAAGGCAGTTTGATGCTGAAGACCGAACTAAACTATCAGCACTAGAGACCTAAACGTATGAGCGTTAGAGAAGTAATTTTGAAATGATATCGCAGCTGATTCGCTTTGCTCTCAAACAACGGCTGATGACAGTAGCATGCGCTATAGGGATTGCCATGTTTGGCATCTGGAGTGCTGCCAATATTTCTATTGACTCTTTTCCTGATGTTTCTAACGTCCAGGTGCAAATCATTACCGAGCCTGAAAGCATGGCTACTGAAGAAGTGGAATCACTGATTACATTTCCTATCGAGAATGGTCTGAATGGTTTACCTAAAGTAACTAAGATTCGCAGTAACTCTAGCTTTGGTCTTTCTGTAGTTACCGCAATTTTTGAAGATGATGTTGATGTCTATTGGGCTCGCAATATCGTTCAGCAAAGATTGAGTCAAATTGAATTGCCGTCTGGTTCTCCCACTCCACTGTTAGGCCCAGTGGTATCAACTTTCTCCAATGTGCTCAACTATTATTTGCTGAGCGATCGCCATGATTTGACAGAATTGCGTACTATTCAAGACTGGCAAGTGGCCCGCAAATTGCGAGCTGTGCCCGGTGTGGGCAATGTCGTCAGTTATGGTGGTTACGTCAAGCAATATCAAGTACTGGTATCACCTCATGTGCTAAAGAGCTTTAAATTGACATTGCACGATGTCATTACGGCCCTGGCCAATAACAATGTTAACGCTGGTGGTAACTTCATTGAGCGCGGTGGCGAAGAGATTATTATTCGCGGCCTGGGAAGGATCGATACTATTGCCGATATCAAAAATATCGTATTGAAGTCGGTCGGCGGTACTCCAGTAAAAGTTGGTCAAATCGCTGAGGTCGAGATTGGGCCAGCATTTAGGCGTGGTTCTTCCTCCATGGATGGCAAAGGTGAGACTGTTACCGGTATGGTGATGACTCGCAAAGGAGTGAATACTAAAGCCGTTGTTGATCGTGTTCGTGTTCGCTTAGAAGAGATCAAAAGTGAGCTGCCCACCGGTGTCACTCTAGTTACTTACTATGATCAAAGTGCCTTAGTCGATAAGACAATTGAAACGGTAAAAGAAGTCTTGATGCTGGGTGGCTCGCTGGTCATACTGGTTTTGGGCTGCATCCTCTTGCATATTCCTTGCGCCATTATCGTCGCTGTGGTCATTCCGCTGGCCCTTTTATTCAGCTTCATCATGATGAAGTTTACTGGTCTAACAGCTAACTTGATGACTCTGGGAGCGGTTGACTTTGGTGTCATTGTCGACGCTGGCGTGGTCATGGTCGAAAACATTTTCCGCCACCTGGCCGAAGAGCAAGAGAAAGTAGAAAAAGGCGAGTCAACGAAAGAAGAGTTAGAGAAGAATCGCTTAAAAATTGTCTATAACGCTGCTAAAGAAGTGGGCAATCCTATCTTCTTTGCCATTGTCATTATTATTGCCGTTTATCTTCCCCTCTTTACTCTTGAAGGGGTTGAGGGCCGCATGTTTACACCGTTGGCCCTCAATTATATTTATGCTCTGACTGGTGCGCTAATGGTTTCGCTGACAGTGATACCGGTATTGTGCTACTGGTTCCTGCGTGGCAACATAAAAGAGCGTCATAACCCCTTCATTGAGTGGGCCAAAGGCCTGGTTGAACCAGCTCTTAAGCGTTCAATTGTTAAACCGAAAATGACTATTGTAATTTCTCTTGCGGTTCTTTGTGCCGGCTTCTCTATCTTCCCTTTCCTCGGTTCTGAGTTTATACCGAGCCTTGATGAAGGCTCAATTTTATTGCGCACCAAGCTTTCTCCTAGTGTCTCTCATACTGAGTCGCGGCGCATTGCTACCACTGTAGAGAAGACTATTAAAGAGTTTCCTGAGGTGAGTGTTGTAGTATCGCGAATTGGTCGCTCCGGTATGGGTGGAGACCTTGAAGGCATCGACAATGCTGACGTCTATGTGGGCCTTAAGCCTAAAAGTGAGTGGAAGACAACCCATGACAAAGAAGCGCTAGTAAATGCTATGGCTGCTCGTCTTGATGGTATTCCTGGCCTTGTCTATAGCTTCTCCCAGCCAATTGCCGACATGATCGATGACTTAATTGCCGGTATTAAAGCCGATCTCGGTATTAAAGTATTTGGCGATGATTTGGTCACCATTGATTCAATTGCTGGGCAAATTGAGGGCATTGTTAGCAAGGTGCGCGGAGCGGCTGACCTGCAGCGTGAACACATTTTGGGCTTGCCGCAACTAAATATCAAGTTGAAGCGCGATGTTATTGCTCGCTATGGCTTGAACGTTGATGACGTTCAGGAAGTTATCGAAACGGCGCTGGCTGGCAAGGAAGTAACAGAAGTGCTTGAGGGCACCAAGCGCTTCGGCCTATTAGTGCGCTTCCCCTTGCAGTTCCGCGACACCCAAGAAGACATAGAGTCGATCTTGCTTGATACTCCGGGTGGTGGCAAGGTGCCGCTTAAGCAATTGGCTGACATTCAGAACACTCGCGGTACCGTTATGATCAATCGTGAGGATGGTCAAAGGCGTACTGCTGTTCTTGCTAATGTGCGCGGACGAGATCTCGGCAGCTTTGTTGAAGAAGCGCAAAAGCAAGTTAACGCCCAAATTGAGCTACCGAAAGGCTACCATATTGTTTGGGGTGGCCAATTTGAAAATCAGCAGAGAGCCATGGCTCGTCTGGCTATTGTTGTGCCAGTTGTCTTGCTCCTCATTTTTATTCTGCTCTTTGCCTCGTTCAATTCGCTGCGCAATGCCGCTTTGATTATGCTCAACGTACCATTCGCCATCATTGGCGGTATCTTCTCCCTGCTTATTTCTAACCAGCCTATTTCTGTTCCGGCTATCATCGGATTCATTGCCCTGTTTGGCGTAGCTGTGCAGAATGGCGTGATCATGGTGAGCTATATGAGCCAGATGCAAAAGCAAGGTATGAGTGTGGAAGATGCTGTGGTGGAAGGGGTAAAAGTGCGGCTCAGGCCGGTGATGATGACTGCTTTGGTGGCCATGGTCGGCTTTTTGCCTCTAATCTTTTCTCACGGCACCGGTGCTGAAGTACAGCGTCCTCTGGCGACAGTTGTATTGGGTGGTCTAGTGACATCGACAATTTTAACTCTGATCGTCTTGCCGACTATTTACACCTTGATCAATCGCAATGCCTACGATGACAAAAACCTCCATTAGCGATTCTCAGGCTATGGTTTCCCCCAGCTTGTTCTGTATAAATGTGAATTTCATGTGTTTGCTATTGAACACAAATTGCTTAATGGCAACTCAGAAATGGCGGGTTTCCGCCGCTAGCAAATTTGTCTTGTTAAATCAATCTTTGACCCAGTGCTAACTGCTTAGTAAACCTGCCATAGTGATGCAACATTTGCTGACGAAATCTTGCTCCTGTGATTTCGCCACGGCCGCCTCCTTAGACTACATCGGAAAAATATGGACACCAATCAACCGCGCAATCTGCTGTTGAGCAGTTTGTCGCAGCTTATTATTGAAGATGTTTTAGCAGTCGCTGAACTAGTGCATTTTGATATGCGCGAAGACGTAATTGCGCCTAACGTGCCAATTGGTTTTGTCGATTTTATTGAATCTGGTGTGCTCTCGCTGATTTCAGTGATGGCCGATGGCTCGCAAATTGAGCTGGCTTTGATTGGACGTGAGGGCATGGCCGGCCTGCCGCTGCTTCTTGGCGTTGAGTCTGTTGGCCAAAAGCTTGCCTGCCAGGTCGACGCCACTGTTTTGCGCGTCAAAGGGCAAGACTTTTTAGACCTGGTAAAGCGTCATCCGGAGCTGGGCGAAATTTGTCAGCGTTATGCCGTGGCTATGTTTGAACAAGTGGCCATTACTATTGGTTGCAACCGCAGTCATTCAATAGATAAGCGCTATGTCCGCTGGCTTTTGTTGACTCATGACCGCTGTGATAGCGATAATTTCACTGCTACCCAGGGCTTTCTCGCCAGTATGCTTGGTGTCTCTCGCACGGCTGTGAACATTGCTGCCGGGGCCCTGCTTAAGTCTAAATTGATTAGTTATGTGCGGGGAAAAGTGACTATTCTAGACCGTGCCAGTTTAGAGAGTGCTTCTTGCGAATGTTATTCCGCCATGGGTAAGTCGTTTGAAACCCTTATGAACATTGCGTCTCTTTCAAAATAGATTCTGCTTTAGTTGGCGCGCTATTGGTATCGATGGTGGTGCTGGTTAAGCTGATTTGCTTGGCCGCCAGCTGCTGAGGCTGCAGACTCCATCTTGGCACTCGCCAGCGTCAGCGATTTCTTTTTGTTCGTCGGCCTCGCTTCTAATATCAATTTGTTTAGAGTTTTGTTGCTTGGCACAATTCAATTTGAAAAAATTGGATCTTGAAAATAGTTTAGAAAAACATTGCAAGTTCATAACAATACTGGCCCCCAGATAGAACCCATAAACCCGTTAGCTGAAGTCAACCAGGCCTTACACTATCTGTACGCTTGCCTTGTTGTTACTGACTAAAATATGAGACGAAATTAGGAGAGCCGAGTTCCCCAGAGTGGTTCATTTAAGAATTCCCTCAAAACGCACAATTCAGAGGCTTTTGCTCTAAAATACTGAGGTGGTTTAAGGCTGAAAGGCCGATTCTATTGAGGCTTAGAAATAAATGGTTGCTGCTAGAAAATCGTCACATATGCAGAAATTTTCGCATAGTATTGTCCGCAGCCTAGCCCTAAGTCTGGCTCTTACTCTACAGTTCGCTAGTCTGCCTGCTCTGGCCTCACTAGTTGAAATGAAACAGGCCGAAGGCAAACCTGTTCAGGCGTCTTTGGCTCTGCCTGTGGCAAACATTGGCAATTATCTTTTGCCCGATGGGCAAATTTCAGTCAATGGTCAGTTGGTCGAGGTCGGTGCAGTGCCTGAATGGCTCTTCGACAGACACACTATCTTGACCGGCACCCTTATTCGTTTAGATCTCGGTGCTACTCCGGCTTCAACACAAGCGGCAGCTCCGACTAATGCCACAAACCCTTCCGCTACTCAAGGAAGTGCTCAAGCGGTTGCCTCCAGTAGATTAGACGGTCTGGTCTACTTTAATGGCGGAGATTGGCTGAAGAATTTACGCACTAGTCGCATTAGCGAAACGGTAGAAGCTGCCGATGGCAACACTTATGTTGGCCGCATCTCCACAGTCACAGCCGATAATCTCTCTATCGACACACTGCCCGGTCAGACTAGAACATTGGCTTTAGCCAATGTGAAAAATATTGTTTCGCCTTTCAGCTATCGCTTTAGCGCCCAAGCTAGTGACGTTAAGCTTTCACCAGAAAATGGCATGACTACCTGTGATGCTACTACTGCTACTTTCGCTCTGGCCAGGCCGCTTGGTCAGTCACAATCGGCAGTTGCGACCCAGCCTCGTCCCCGCATGTTTGGCGTTGCCAGCAAGCCTGTTTTCACTCTACCTAAATCAACTTTAGCTGGCACCGAGGGTGGTATCAGCAAGAAAGCAATTACGGCCATGATTACAGTCGATGCTGCTAATACCTTGGCGCCGATGATTGCTTTGCCACTAACCATGGCCCTCGGTCAAGGAAGAGCCGAAAACACATTGAACGGCTACACCACAGCTAATCGCATCAACGACTTCTTCTTGCATATTCCGCTAGTAACTTCACCGACTGCTAAGTTCTAGCTATACTCCAATATTTGAAGCTTACAGGTTGAAGCTGTGTGCTATTTCGCTGGCAAGCGAAAGGCTAAATTTCCAGTGGGCGACCGCAGGATTGCTCTAAGTCAGTATAAGCTTCTTGGTATGCCCGAACGGCATCTAAATACTGACTGCGCACAGCAACGTTCGCTTGTTGCACCTGTAATGTGGCAGTAATGTCTGATTGACCTACTTCATAACTGCGTCTAGCCAGTCTTGCTACTTCGTACGAATCAGCCAAAATGTGCTCTTGATAGACTTTTAGCTTCTGTCTGGCTGCCAGTACGTTGTTGTATGCCGATGAGACTTGGGCCGTGATTATGTTCTTTTGAGCACCTAGCTCATATTTTAGCTGCGTGGCTGTGGCTTTTAAGCGATAGAGCTCGCCCTGATTCCAATTTGTAATTGGCGACTCGGCAATGACTGTGAAAAATACCGAACTGACTTTAGGGCCGGTGGGGGCGTTGCCGGATACCGAGTTGCCAAAGGTGACCATTGGGTTTGGCACGACATTTGATACGGCCGTGCGCATTTGCGCTTTATTCAGCTTTATGCGCTGCTCGACGCTTTTCAGCTCCAGTCTTTGCTCCATTGCCTTCTGTAAATATGATGCCAGGGGGGCCGGCTCTGCGGCAAAGTCAGGCAACAGTTGTGCTTTTTGTGACTTGTCTAACTTGTTGACGCTGCCGCTGCCGAGAAAGGCAGGCAGTCTAGGAATGTTAACTATGTCCTCAGGCTTTCTGCCCATAATGACATTGAGCTGCTGCTTGGCGCGGATAACCCGGCGCATCCCCACCTGGCGCTCGACGTCAGACTGTGAGGTCGCCAGTCGCGCTTTCAGTACATCGAGCTCTGGTACGTCTCCTGCCTGAAAGCGTTTGTCTGAAACTTCCAGCAAGCGACTGGCCAGGTCGTAAAGTGAATTCAAAGTCTCAACTGTTTCTTGGGCTACCACTACTTCGGTGTAGGCCCGCCGTACATCGGCCCGTAAGGCCCAAATTGAGGTCATTAAATCGGTTTTTGTCTGCTCTACTAACCGTTTTGTGGCCAGCAGTCTAAATACTAGTTTCCAAGGGCCTTCGATGGTAAAGGTTGGGCCGATTCTCCTCACCTGCTCACCCAATGGGGCCCGGTCGAAGAGTAAGGCCGGGTTGGGAGCGGCAGCGGCATCGGCATA
>CAJXZK010000194.1 GCA_913063055.1 uncultured bacterium | reverse complement strand
ATTGGATAGTGAGAATCTGAGGATAGCGCTTATCTAAAGCTTCGAGTTCGCTCATGGCGGTCTTCTCGTCGCCAGCACAGGCCTTACGCCAAGCATGCAGACAACCATTGGAAATCTCTGTTTCAGCAGCCATATCAAACTGCTGCGACCCTGCGGCACTCTCAGCCGAAGTGCCCGGTGCCAGCACCTCTGACTGAGAAGAGACATGGCTCTTCTGCTCAAGCTTGCCAAAGCGGTCAGTGGGTGGCTCTACTTTGCTGGAACAGGCACTCAAAGAAAGCAGCAGCAGGGCAGAGGAAGCCAGTAGAAAACTTCTGTGGTTATGGAAGTAAGGTTGCATGCCCAAATCCTTGCATAACTTTGGGCTCTTTTACCTTAGAAATTGAAAGATCGCGATTTAGAGTTGACTCAGGCAAAGGTGGTGGATTTGAATCCATTTGTTCATCGCCGCCATAGGCCTTATCGTGGGCCTGGGCATCTTTAGTCTTAGACTGCAAAAAGCGAATGCGTTGATTGATTTTAGCGGCATACTTTTCTGGCACGGCATTAGCGTAAACCAGCTCTACCAGAGTCTTGCCAGCAGTGTAGTTGTCGCCTTTTTTCTCATATAGTTCAGAGAGGGCAACGCGCAAGAACATGTCTTTAGGCTTCTCTTCTTTGAGAAAGTTGAGACGGGAGATTGCTTCATCAAGCACATGCTTGTCTTGATTAACAACAGAAAGTTGGTGATAAGCGTGATAGAACGACGGCTCTAGCTCTGTCACAGTTAGATACTCGTGACTAGCTTCTTTGCTGCGGCCGAGCTTACGCAGGCCTTCTGCGTAGGCGTAACGCACCTTCGGATCAGATGGTTCAGCCTCAACCTTAGCCTTAAGAGCGGCAATATCAGGGGCGCTGGCGTGGGTTGCAGTTGATGCCGGTGCTCCGTGCGATTGAGCACTAGCGGCACAATAGCAGGTGGCAGCCAGGGCAACTGACAGACCGATGGATTGCAAAAATAAGGTTTTATTGTTTCCGGATACCACTGAATTGAAAGCCTGTTAAGGCCCCTCCTCGGGACAACGGTTCATGATATCCCTTTTTAGCCAAAATCGCCCGATTTTTGTAACTAGCAATATATGTATGGCATAAACAGGACCCAACATTAGCCGCGAACTATCAGCGCATCCCTATGCTGCACTGGTTTTTCGGATTATTAACCGGTGATAATCCGACTGTTCAGCACTCAACATTTGCCCTTCACCTTGAGGCGAAATCAGCGTTGACGACTCAATGAGATGGCCTTCACTTATGACACTACTACTGACACTCTCGATTGGTTCTCCGCTATCGAGCAAAACTTCAAGAAGCTCTCCCGTTGCCATTTTATCTAGCTTCAAGCGGGTTTTAACGAAGTTCATGGGGCAGGCCACTCCACGCAAATCGAGCTTCAGCATGGGTTCTTCACCAATTGCTGCAGCATTTTCGTCCCCCAATTTTCCCCCGCTCTCTTCCATAGATTCCTCGCATAAAGCTCAAACACAAACTTACGGACCAGCCTTGAAACAAACTTCTGGTATACATCCTAGTGGATCAGGACAAAAATCAACTGAAGCGTAACGCTGCCATGGCTTGGAGAAACACTCTCTGCCGGCAATATAACTAGCCAAACTTTCCAAAAGCTCGGCATTGCTCTTGTTATTGTCGGCCGCCAAACAATTGAGACACATCAGTTCTTCGTCTTCACCCAGGGCCAAATTTAGTACCTGCTGGCGCAAGCAGAGCTGAGCCTGGCATTTAAAGCAGGTCGACGGCACGTCATCTAATAGGGGACAGTTACTAGGCAATTTAGAGTTGTTAGGCAATTGAGGGTTCTTTTAGCTTGCAGGGCCCGATAAACAGATTAATTCATGGCTAAAGTGGTGGAAATACGAAGCTTCATGGGACTAACACCTTATCAATTATTCCATTAGTAACCTAATCTTCAGACAGGTTGAAAAGGGGTTACCGATTTGCCCGGTCCTGAAACAAACATTGAATCACCTAAGCCCCCGGCAGCTGTCGAGGCTAACAAAGCTTCTGAGATTAACCTCGTCGGATTGATGGGGCGCGATAATCCAGCATTGGCGTACCAGCCACCACCAATCATCAAACCAGTCAAAGAACACGATCCCAGTTTAAAACAAGCAGCCGCAGAAATGACCAGCAGCCTGGCAGCAGGTGTGGGCGGCACAGTTGTATTTTCACTAGCCGCTGCAGCAGTGACGCACAATTGGGGCAAGGCGCTCACCATTCCCGTAGCCATGCTGGCTGGCGGCACTATCAAATATGGCACAAAAGCTTCAATGGAAGCGGTCATGCTCGATAGCAAAGATCGCACCAGTTCGTTTGTCAGCGACTTTGCCTGGGGCGGAGTTGATGCCGTTGCAGGCATCGGCGCCAGCGCTGTAGAAAAAGTCGTAGCGAAAAAATATCTCACATCAATTGGCCGAGAAGCTCTGGGCAAAACGGTTTCTGAGTCACTGGCTGAAGATGCTGGTAAATTGCTCTCTAAAGAATCAGTGGCTTATGGCCTGAAGACCAATCTTCTTCGCGGCGTAGTTGGTGGTTCTAGTGGTGCTGCGATTTGGAGCGCACCGCACCGGGTGAGCGAGAACTGGAATGAAATTAAAAACGACCCAGGCGCCGGACTAGCGAAGAGCCTCATGCAAGTTGGCCACGACACCGCCCTTGGTGCCGCCTTTGGTGGAACCCTTGCTGGAGGCGCCACTCTCATTGGCAGACGCAGTGAAGTCTTTGGCCAACTCAAGAATGCGGTAACCCCAGACAAAAACGTATTGCGACTAGACACTTATCACATCAATGATTTTCACAGCAACACTGAGCAATTGCCGCGCATCAAAACCTTGCTAGATCAGCGCATGGCCGCTTCTCAAGCCCATGCAGTAGAGGCGAGATTCATTGTGCCTGGCGACATTGAATCAGGTCGAGTCAATTTCGCTTTCACCAATGGTGGCAAAATTGAAAATGAAGCCCTAATGAAAATGGGCGCCAAAGAAATCGTACCTGGCAACCACGCATACGATGCTCCCGGTGGCCGCTCTGATGTGCCTCGCTACCCAGCAGTCATGGAACCTCTCCTGCAACAGCACCCAGATGTATCGCTGATTGCCTCTAACTTAGATGTCTCAGCCCATCCTCAATATGAGCGCATCTTGAAGCCTTATGTTGTGCGTGAAGTAGAAACACCCTGGGGTAAAACTAAAATCGGCACAATTGGGGTAACCACCGAAGAAGGTGCCGTTGGCGGCCTTAAATATATCGACCCGAAAGTGACCGTGGAAGCGGCCGTAAATCAATTAAAGAAAGAAGGTGTGTCAATCTTCCAGATTCACTCTCACCTCGGCTTGGGCGAAGACATAAAACTGGCCCAACATTTAATTGCCAAAGATATAAAAGTAGCTGGCATTGTCGGAGCGCACTCTCACGACGCCTTACCTCGGCCAATCTGGGTCGGCGCGCAGAGTGAAGCCTCTGGCTTTGAAAGACTCAATCCATTTAGACGCAAGTTGGCCGCAACTGGCAACGGCAGCGGTGCGGGTAATTTCGAAATACCAATTGTGCAAGCTGGCCACAGCGGCAATTGGCTTGGGGAGTTTAATCAAGCGATCAAACCAGATGGCACAGCCCATCGCTTTTTGACCACCAGCAAATTGCACCAGGTTACTGACAATATTGCTGAAGACCCCAGTATTCGCAAATTCTTAGACGAGACAGCGGGCGAAATTAACGCCTTGAAGAGCGAGGCGTATGACAGCCAGGCCGTGAAGCGCTACAGTGCTGCGGGATCACGCAGCAGAGAAACAGAAATGGGTAACCTCTTTGCCGATGCTGTCCGCTTTGGCCTCAAAGAAAGACTGGGCGATCAAGCACCACAAATTGCCCTGGTGCACTCTGGTGGTATACGCACTGGCATTCCAGAAAATGTTCCACTCACCCGTCTAGATATTGCCAACATTGTCATGAATGCGGGCAAAAGAGAGGGTGAACAAAAAGAGCTTGCCCTCATGAATTTGACGGGTGCTCAACTAAAAGATGCCATCGAATATGGTGTGCGCGAAAGAGTAGCGGCAACTAAACCAAGCACCCTAAGTCGAGTGAAAAATCTCTTTGCCGAGCAAGTCGAAGAACATGTAGATGAGCCGGGCAATTTCGTTCAAGTTAGCGGCATGAAGTATTCCTACGACGCCACCAAGCCAGGCCTGAAGCAAGGCGGTCTCGATGGTCAGCGTATTTCAGGAATGCAGATTCTCAATGAGCAAGGAGTATACGAGGCTATCGATCCCAATAAAACCTATAGCGTCGCCGCTCGCTTCCACCCCTTAGAGAAATGGTGGAAGTATGGAATCTTTGGCGACAAGCCAATCGAGCAGGTGCACCGCGAACTAAATGTCCAACCCTTGAAGATTTCGCAAGTCGATTTAATTGGCGACTTTATCCGCGGCAAAACTCTAGACCCTGCCAAAGTTTCAGCCATTGAAGGTCGCATTACCGATCTTACACCTAGCTATGGCAGCGATATGTTGCGTCCCGGCAAATCACTAGTAGTGGCACCAATACTCTCGGGCAAAGATCGCTTAGAGAAGAGCAAAGCAGAACAAGAGGGTCACTAATTGGCCAGTCACCTCTCGCCGGCCAGGCAACTTGCCTGCCCCGTGGTATTGATTAGCAGTTCTCTTGAAGCAGAACCAAACCAAAAAGGTGCACTTCAACAAGATTTTTATATGGTCAGCTCGATCAGTTATGTCAATCTTGAGCCCCTGATTTTGAGCACGGCCTTTCTCAAAACGAGCCAAACTGCCGCTGCCGCCCTCTCAAACAAACGAATGGCAGTCTCAATCCTGAGCTTTAAACACTTAGAGGCGGTCAAGAAACTAGAAAACCAAACGGGAGAAAAAGACCCACTCTGTGCCGTCGAGAATCTGAACAAGTTTGGCTTTATCAATGGCCGGCTCAATTCAGGCCTGCTCTACATAAAAGACAGCTTGCTTGCTCTTGGGCTAAGAATCTTCGAACAAACTGAACTTGAGCAATACATTGTTGTCTTGGCAAAACTTGAAGAAACAGCAACAACCGAAGGCCTCAGCAAAAGCGCAAGCCAAGAGCCTCTAATCAGATACAATCGTCTCTATGCCACAATCGACCAAGAAAGACTGAACCAGGGCAATGAGCGCTACCCCGTTTAAATTCATAAGCCAAAAGATAATTGTCCTTGTCCTGATCGCATGGACACTTACTTTCTCCTGCTCGGCATTGGCTCAAACCAAAAACAAAGACCCACTTTTTGCCCAGGGCAAAGACTATTTTTCAGCCGGTGATCTAAACCGAGCTCTTGGTTGCTTTCGCCAATACGAGGCGCTTCAACCAAACAATATCGCTGTTCACTTTTATATTGGTTTGATCCTTGACCAAACCGGTGATTCAAAAGCGGCCTTAGGTGAATACAATCAATGCTTAGCCCAAGCCAGTTCAATTGGCACAGACAGCGCTGAACTGCGCATCAATATGGCCAATGCTCAAAGCAAGCTGGGCCTTAGCAAAGAAGCTCTCTTCAACTATCAGAGAGCCATTGTCATCGACTCACAAAACCCCTTAGCCTACCTGGGTTTGAGTAAATGCTTGCTTGATACTGGTGACTTCGATGGCGCCCTGAAGGCAATAGATCGCTATGTCAGCCTTTCTCAACCAAGAGCAGACCTAAATGTCTCGCTCATTCGCGGCCTGGCCTTAGCCGGTCAAGCCAAATTAGGTGAAGCCCGAGCGCAATTACAGCTCTTTATCAATAGTAGTCAGGCGGGTACTCAACCTAGCAATCCGGCCCTGACACAATTAGCTGTAAAAATTCTAAGCGAAATTGAGATCATGCAATAAAGCTCATCTGCCCATAAGACCGCAATCTAAAATTGCGCGCTAGACTAAGCCGATGATGACTAAGAAGTTAGAACTACGATTAGAAACCGATGCCATCGGCGCTATTGAAGTGCCGGCACAGGCCCATTGGGGGGCCCGCACGGCCCGCTGGCTAGAACACTTCAAGCAGGTTGAAGGACGACTGCACGAAACGGCCCATCCTCTTTTAATAGATGGCCTGCTGCAAGTTTTCAAGGCGAAATTAGCAGTCACTCGCGAAATGATAGAGGCCTCAAGCCCAATCGCTAGAGTCAAAGCTCAAGTATGCGATGAAATTCTCAATGGTCAATGGCGTGACGAATTAATCGTAGATCCGCTACTATCGCCATCGGGCGAAGCTTTGCTAGACAATTTAAATGAAGTTGTAAGCGGTCGAGCCGCTGAAATACTCGGGGTAAACCCTGGCAATCTGTCAGCCCAGGCTGAATTGCTTGGTTTTGTGCCTGGCAGCCTTGATCTCATTGGTCAAGATGCCTATGTTGCCGCAACCAAACTGGCCTTGCTGGTAGCCACTCGCGAGCTTTCATCAGCCCTACTAGACTTAGAGCGGCTGTTAAGGCGCAAATCGCTTGAAATTGAAAAGAGCCTCAGAGCCAGCGGCAAAGAGGAAGAAATCGAACTGCGTTCTGCCCGTGACTTCAATAACTTCGGCAATACCGCCGAACGAGTAATTCGCCGCCTGACTGAAGGTAGAGAGCGCCTGCAGGAAGTCTCTTTCAAAGGTGATCGTAACTATCGCGAAAAACTAGTGAGAGAACTTTCACTTAGCAGCGGCTTCAAGATTAGAGGCGGTGAAGAAATCATCGGCAATGGCATGCTCAATTCATCGCTGGCCGATTTACTCACAGTCTCTTCCATCCTCAAAGAATTAGCAGTGGAGTTGAGCAAGGTCTGCCAAAATCTCTATCGCCTGAAAGATTTGAAAAACGAGTCACCGGCCCCGGCGGCGCTTCAAGCCAGCTGCCTCAAAGTAATTAGCGGCGACCTCTGCGTCAGCCTAGCCATGCAGACCTGCACAAATGATCAAGGCGCACCAGCGCTTACTTTGGCAGCCAACTCACTCTTACAATCTATAGACCAAATTCGCAGCGCCATCAGGGCATTCAATCACTCCTGTATTGCCGCAGTAACACTAAAAGCCTGATCTAAGGTCGCTTGGCGAGAATCTGCTCTTCCAGACGATCAAGATTCTTCATCCGTTCCTCTAACAATTGTGATGGTAGCTTGCCCTGCTTTCTCAGGCGATCGCTTTTTCGCAAGCCAGAAAAAACTGTAACTGGTGTTTGCACCAGAGCAAAGGTCTGCCCTGACAGAGCCGATATGCGGCCGGCAAACAACATTTTGTTAGTGGTGACACGATCGTAGCGATAGTTATAAAAGGCAAGAGTGCCAAGCACCGCGCCAGGCATGCTAGTCAGACCGATCAATGGTCCAGCGATAGTCTGTTGCTGAGCCACTCGCCGCAAACGCTCAATATCCTGGTTTTCGCGGTCTATAGCTAAATCTAGGCTTTGCGACTTATCGCCCAGAGAGACGGCTTCTTCTAATAATTTAGCCGTGCTTTCACTGTCTTTATCTTCTAATTCAAGCTTCATTTTGAGCTTCAAATCGAGCAAAGGTTGAGCCTCACGAAGGGGCGGCTCGAGGGGAAGTTCACGAGCCAACCGCCCCATCTGATAGCGCCGCATCGACATTCCGACAATGCCACAGAGCAACGGATTGAGCGTAGCGGCAGAGTTTGCCACAACGGTCGTAACCGCGGCAGCACCACCTAGACTTGGTTGACTAAAACCCTTGAGGCCTATTATTGCCGCACTCATTCGCGTGAAATTTTGCAGAGCATCTACACTATAAAAAGTATTTTCGCGCCAAGCTTGACCGCGGGAATGGCAACTCCAAGCGCGAAACTCAAGCAGCAATTGTTGGCGAATGTGATGAAGTAGCTCAGCCTCTAGTTCATAGATGCGCCGCTGATTCAAAGCTTGCGGGAGAGTAGAAACGACTCGCTCCCTCTCGGCAAACAGCACATCTGTATCAGCAATTATACTTTTTACAGTGGCGCATGATGCCTTGGGCGAATAGCCATTCTTACCTGCCTGCAACATCACCCAGATATTCTGCGCCAATTCCAAACTAGAGGCAGAGCCACTAATGGCACTACCCACAAGACTTGCAGTCACTGCATTCTTTAGGGCATTGCGCGAAATCAGAGCGGGATCATCAAGACCACGGACACGCTGCTTAAGATCGATGAGACTGCTGCTAAAGGAGACAGCAGTGCCTGCCTCGCGCCCGCCAGCATAGGTAAGCGTGCGCCAGCGCTGGTGTCGATTGGCCTCTTGATGGAAGCGAATATTGAAACGCGCCAGCTTAATTAACTGAAGCAGCAAGCTTCTGTCTATAGAGCTAACTTTCGCAAAGGAATCAGCCGTCGCTGCGCTAGCCAATTGAGAGTCTTGGGCAAAAGAGCTGGGCGGACAAAGAGCATGAAAAAGCGCACAGGCCAGAAACAAAATCGAGACAATTACAACCTGGCAGCGCCGGCGGCCCGTGCCTTTATGGCCATGTTCACGATTCGTAGATCCAGACAGATTGTCGTTCCTTGCTAAATCAGCTTTAACTTTATACGAGCTGCTTCGATTAACTCACTTGGGCGAGTTTAGCGCTTCAGTCTCACACCTTCTTCTCTGGCTGCTTGTTCAATTTCTTTTTCAAGCTCATTTAGATTAGCTCGAACTTGTTTGCTAATAGTCTTAATGCCTTTCTTCAAAGCCATCCGCACCTTTTCTTCTACATTGCTCGCGGCAATCACCACCAACCCAGCACTGCCGGAATCAAGAGCTTCGCCTAATTCTTGAAGATCCTTGCGACTCATACCGCCAGCCACATGCCCCGCCAAAGCCCCGAAGGCAGCGCCAGTTCCGGCGCCAGCCACAGCCACCCCAGCTCCGGCTATAGCAGCAGCCAGTCCTGCGCCAATGGCAGCTCCCGGGAAGAGGGCAAGGGCAACACCAGTGGCAAGACCCAAACCGGCTCCAAGCTTCAAGCCATCTTCAGTAGGTTGTTCGTGCTTCTTGACGATCTTAACTTTTCCGTTGGATTGCTTTTCCAAAACCGCAGCATCAAAAGTATCAATCAGCTTGAGATCACCATAGAGAGCTTTCACCGTCTCAAAATCGTGCAAAGCCTCGTCGACATTCGAATAGGTGCTTGTGAAAACTACAAAGGTATCGTAGTCAGAGATCATGTTCCCCTCCTTAAAATGCGAGCCAAATAAAGAGTGTACTCACTGGCTGGGTAATTAGTCATCAGCCCAAAAGGCCAGTAGTCGAAGCATTTTTATTTAATTGTCGGGTCGATTGTTGCCACTTACTCATACCTAAGAATGATTCACTGTCATTTCCCTCATAGCATCTGCTAAATTTGTTAGGGTTCGGCGTTATTGATGCCCTATCTGGAGTCAAATCTAGTAGTTGGCGGAGGAGAAACATGCCCAAAGCACTTTTGACCACCCTATGCCTTTCAGCAGCTTTATTGCTATCAGCGCCCGCCTGGGCCCAAGGCGCGCAGCCACAAGTTTCAGTAGTGACACTACAGGTAGTGCAGAATCCCGACGGCAGCCAGAGCGTGATTACGCCTAAAGGTGACCTTGCACCCCTTCCCGGAGCCGGCGTTTACGGCAATACTGCCCAGATTTTCATGGGTGCCCAAGGCGGTTTCTGGTACACCGACCGCAACGGTCAATCTGTCGACCTTGATGAAGCTGTTAAAGCACTGCAAGCAAGGCGTGCTGGCAACCTGCAAAAGGCTCAAGTGCCGCAGTATGCCCCGCAACCATATTATCAAGCGCCACAGCAGCAGCAAGCCCCTACCTCAGTCACCAACAACTACAACAGTTCAGGTAATTCGGGTAGTGGCGCCATGGGAGCAGTGGGAACAGCCGCGGCTGCAGGTCTGGGAGCTATGGCCGGAGCAGCCATGTCTAACAGCTACTACAATGCCCCTTACGGAACTCCTATGTATTACGGCGCCAATGGCCAGGCTTACGGTTACGGCAGCGGCCAGCAGTTTCAAGACCTGAACGAAAATCAAAAGATGGCCCTCTACAACCAGAATCAAATCAAACAACAGAACCAGCAGCAGGCCATACAACAGACTGCCACTAATCAACAAAACCGTCAAAGTTCTATGAGCGAAAATCAGGCCAACAGGCAAACGGCCTATGGCGGACAAGAGAACTATCAGAAACAGCAACAGTGGTATCAAGAGCAGCAGAAGCAAAATCCACAAAGATTCCAACAAGCTGCCAACAATCCCTTCGTTGCCCAGAGCGGTGAAGCTAGACAAGGTGCTAGCAATTTCGCCCAAAGCCGGGGCGAAGGCGGAGAAGGCTCAGCCATGAGAGGAGCTGGAGCTGAGGAACGTGCTGGTGGAGGCATGCGCGGCGAAGGCGGTGGCTTCAGGGAGGCTGCTGGCGGCCTGCGAGGAGCTGCTGGTGGTTTAAGGGGTGCTGGCGGCGGTCGCTTCAGACATTAATCTGATAGAGCGGCTAGAGCGGCAAGAATCAGCCCTAAAAATCTCAGACCTTTTGCCTTATAAGCAGATTATGGCGGCCTGGCGCGATGCACCAGGCCGCCACCATATTTGGTGCTTTAATATTTCCGATCTCAGGACATATCAGATCGATAGAGAGCGGTAGAGTGCGAAAAATGAGTGAGGAGCTTATCAGGTGAAGAAATATGAAACTGATTTGTACAAACAAATCGTTCAAATTTGGTTACCATTAAGTACAGATTTTTTGCGGAGACCATTTCATGTTTAGCGGATATCGATTTGAAATGATTGTTGGCTGCATGAGCGCCGGCAAGTCCAGCGAGCTAATTAGACGCATAGAAAGAGCCCGTCTGGCCTACTTGCCGACGATTATCGTGCGACCCACTACAGACACAAGATCAAGACCAAACCATGTAGAGTCTCGCAACGGCATGGCCTCGCAAGCAATTGTGGTTGATTCAGCCAAAGACATTCTCAAATATTCATCTCACGCCGTAGTCATTGGCGTTGATGAGAGCCAATTCTTTGAAGATGAAATTATTGATGTAATCATCAGCTTGCTCAGACAGAAAAAGAAAATTATTGCCTCTGGCCTCGATCTAGACTTCCGCGGCAAGCCATTCGGCCCTGTACCGCACCTCTTGGCCCTGGCCGACCGTGTCGAC
>CAJXZK010000193.1 GCA_913063055.1 uncultured bacterium | reverse complement strand
AAGAGAATCGTAATCAAGCTCGGCACCGCTGTCTTGATGAAAGACGAGGGCGGTATCGCACTCAGTCGCTTCTATTCGTTTGTTGAGGGCATTGCCGGCCTGGTAAAGTCAGGCAAAGAAGTGCTCCTGGTGACTTCCGGCGCCATTGGCCTGGGCTCCCGCACCCTCGGCCTCACCTCAAAACCAAAGCTATTGCCGCTAAAGCAAGCTTGCGCTGCCGTTGGCCAGGGTCGCCTCATGGCGCTCTATTCGGACGCCTTTGAAAAAATGGACGTCATTGCCGCCCAGGTCTTGCTGACAGAAGAAGACTTTTCCAACCGTAGACGCTACCTCAATTTACGCAGCACAATTGCCCAACTTTTAGAGCTTCACGTGCTACCTGTGATCAACGAAAATGACACAGTATCAACCGCCGAGCTAGAGTTGCTCAAAGGCGACCACAAAGAAATCGATATAAAAGTCAATTTCGGAGACAACGACAAGCTCTCAGCTTTAGTGGCAAGCAAAATCGATGCCGACCTGCTGCTCATATTGACTGATGTGGAAGGGCTCTATACTGCCGACCCGCGCTCAGGCCCAGAAGCCAAGCTAATATCAGTGGTGGATATCTTCACCCCAGAAATCGAACAATTGGCCGAATCAAAAGTAGTGAGCGACAAGCCCGGACGCGGTGGTATTAAGACGAAGCTAGCCGCTGCTCGCATTGCCTCGCAAAGCGGCTGCGCCACCATCATCGCCGGTGGCAAAACCGAAAATGCCATAGGCCGAATATTCAATGGTGAAGATCTAGGCACACTATTCCTGCCCCATGGTGGCCTCAGTGGCAAACAAAAGTGGATTGCTTTTGCCACCACAGTAAAAGCCACTCTGGTCGTAAACTCAGGGGCAAAAGAAGCCCTAAAAAAAGGCAAAGCCAGCCTACTTCCTGCCGGAGTAACCGAAGTTAAGGGAACTTTTGAACGCGGCGACGTCGTAAGTGTAGCCGGTAGTGATGGTCATGAATTTGCTCGCGGTATTGTCAATTATTCAAGTGATGAAGCCCGCCTTGTATCAGGCCAACACTCAGAAGCTCTGGACGAATTGAAAGAAAGCCGCAACTATGACGCCTTGATTACAAGAGACAACATTGCTTTCCTTGATACTTAAGCAGTGACAACTGGATACGAAAATGACAGCCACAGAACTTCCTAGCGAAACCAGCCAAGAGAACAATGTAGAAAACAACGTCATGCAACTAGCCAGACAAGCGGCTCTGGCTGCTCCGGCATTGGCTTCGACAAGTTTGGAAAAACGCAACCAGACAATATTGCAGTTCGCTGAAATTCTCGACCGTCGTCGGGCGGAAATTTTAGAAGCTAATAGTAAAGACGCACTGAACAAAGATGCTGTTGAGTTCAAGAGCGGCCGCATGGCCATAGACACTAGCAAAATCGATACTGTTATTGCAGGCTGCAAAGCTCTCGTAGCCATGAAAGACCCCCTTGGGGCAATCGATTATGCCAAAGAGTTAGATAGCGATTTGCGCCTTTACCGCGTCACTTGCCCCATTGGTGTCATTGGCATCATCTTTGAAGCGCGACCTGATGTGCTGCCACAAATCGCCGCTCTAGCGCTTAAATCTGGCAATGCCATTTTGCTGAAGGGCGGACAAGAAGTAGAACACACTAACAAAGTTTTGTTCGCTTGCCTGCAAGAGGCTCTCAAGGCAGAAGGTTTACCTGAAAGTAGTGCTGCCTTACTAGCGTCGCGCTCCGATGTGGCTGCTCTGCTGAAAGCCGATCAGTATGTCGACTTGATCATTCCCCGCGGCTCAAACAGCCTGGTATCGTACATTCAGTCAAACACTAAAATTCCCGTACTCGGCCACGCCGAAGGCATCTGCCATGTTTTTGTGCACCACAGTGCTGATATCGAGCAAGCAATTGCTGTGGCTGTAGACGCTAAGTGTGACTATCCCGAAGCCTGCAACACCATGGAAACTTTGCTGCTAGACAAAGCTCTCACAGAAGAAAAACAGCTGGCAGTTTTGACAGCCCTGCACAAAGCTGGGGTGGAACTTAAACTCGATAGCGCCTTAATGACCTTATGCAATTCAGGTTTGAACTCGAAGCCAGCCCCTGGTTTACAAGCTAATTCACAGACACATTCACAGACTAATTCACAAACACATTCACAGACCCCAGCGGCAATCTCTGCCGCAGAGGAAGCTGACTGGTCGAAAGAATACGGCAGCCTTTGCCTTTCAGCCAAAATAGTTGATGGAGTGGATGAAGCCATAGTTCATATCAATCAATATGGCTCGGGCCACACCGATGCCATAATCTGCCAGGACAACCAGGCCTGGCTGAAGTTCTTCAATGGTGTCAAATCTGCTGGCGTTTATCACAACGCTTCCACCAGATTTGCCGATGGTTTTCGCTATGGTTTTGGTGCAGAAGTTGGCATCAGCACAAGCAAGCTACCACCTCGCGGACCGGTGGGCCTAGAGGGCCTAGTAACCTACAAATACAAAATTGAAGGCGCTGGACATAAAGCCAGCGACTATTACGGAGCCGGTGCCAAGTCATTCCGCCATACCGATATAGAGAAGAAATAGATGACCGAAAAGCGCGACCAATTGCTAGAACGCATCAAACCATTGCGCGATGACGTGCGCATGCTCGGTTTCATTCTGGGCGATACGATTAAACGCTTTGAAGGCGAAGAAGTATTTGGCTATGTCGAACAATTTCGCAGCCTTTTCAAAGAGATGCACCGCAACAAGGGCATCGATGAAGAGCTGAATCAGCCCCATCATCAAAAGCTACAAGAATTGCTCAGCGCTCTTGATCTCGATACGTCTATTAAAGTGATAAAGGCATTTCTCACCTATTTTGACATCATCAATATAGCTGAACAAAATCACCGACTGCGTCGCCGCGCTCAACATGACAGCAGCGGCGAGCGCAAATACGAGAAAGACTCTCTCTCTGAATTTTTTGGCGGCAGCAATCTAGAGCCCCAACAACTTCTAAATGTCTTGAACAATCTTGATATTGAAATTGTCTTCACGGCTCACCCCACTGAGCTGACAAGACGCACCGTTATGCTCAAGCAGCTTGAGTTGGCTCAACTGCTATACAAGCGCGATCATCCGCCATTATCAAAGCACGAATCAGCGGCTATCGAAGCAGGCCTTAGATCGGTAGTCGAATCACTCTGGCTCACCGACCACGTTATCTACTTCAAGCCATCAGTCAATGACGAAGTGCGCTACGGCATTTATCATTTTGACCATGTTGTCATAGACGCAGTAATCGATGTACACCAGTCGCTAGAAGAAGAATGTAAGAAAGTAGAGGCCCTTCTAGAGCCGAATTCGAAGACTAATGGCAAAATTAATCCACGAACTAATCCACAAACTTATCCAAAGACTAATCCCAAAACTAGTCCGGAGACAAGTGCAGCCCCTGACGCCAACACTAGCAGCAACAGCAATCGCAACTTCATCACCTTTGGCTCCTGGATAGGTGGAGACCGAGACGGCAATCCCTTCGTCACCAAAGACGTCACGCTACAGACTCTCGACTATCAACGCAGTGTCATACTCAATCGCTATCTCAAAGATTTAGAGCGGCTCTTCAACGAGCTTAGTCAATCGGCCAATTGGATTGACCAGACCGAGGCATTTAGCCAGTCGTTAGAACAAGACAGCCTGGCACTGCCAGCAGTGACACAAAAATACGGTCACCGCTATGCTTTGGAACCTTATCGCCTCAAGCTTTTGTACATACAGGCCAAATTGCGCAACACTCGCGATCACAGATCCGAAGGCACAAGCGGCGAATTTTATTCGAGTGCCGCTCAGTTCAAAGCCGAGCTGCGCACAATTAAAGAAAGCCTGGTCAAAGCCGGTTGTCGCGATAGTTTGCTCAATCTAAATCGACTAATTGCCACTGTAGATATATTTGGCTTTCACCTGGCGAAACTCGACATTCGGCAGCACAGTAGCCGCCACCGCGATGCCCTTGATGAAATTACAAAATCTCAGGCTCTTCTAGAAAACGGCTATAAAGGCCTGAATGAAACAGAAAAAATGGCTTGGCTGACAAGCGAACTAGCCAGCAAAAGACCCCTAATTCCGGGCGACCTGCATTTTTCGCAAGCCACTAACGAAACCATCGAAGTATTTCGTACCCTGGCTCAAGGCCAAGACCTTTATGGCTCCTGCGCACTAGATACCTATATCGTTAGCATGACCGAATATTCATCCGACTTGCTATCAATTTTGCTCCTAGCTAAAGAGGCTGGAATTTGGGCATCAGAGCATCATCCCCATAGAAAAATTAGCATCGTCCCTCTTTTTGAAACCATCGAAGATTTGCGGCGAGCACCACAAATGTTCCAGGAACTGTTAGACAATCCTATTTACAAGACCTACTTGGAAGAGCTAGGTAATCTGCAAGAAATAATGATTGGCTACTCAGACAGCGGCAAAAATGGTGGCATAGTCACAGCTAATTGGGAACTATATAAAGTTCAAAAAAAGCTGGTGGCAATTGCCCAAGCAAACGACATTGAGCTAAGGCTCTTCCACGGCCGGGGTGGCACTATTGGTAGAGGCGGCGGACCAACTCACCAGGCCATTCTCGCCCAGCCACCAGGAACGGTAGCCGGCAGAATTAAGCTGACCGAGCAAGGTGAAGTAATATCATCGAAATATGCTCTCCATGACATTGCCGTGCGCAACTTCGACCAGCTAGCCGCTGCTGTACTGCAAGCAACCGCAGCACAGCCCAGTGGCGAAACTGACAGCGAACCGGCTCAGTGGTGGAACTTCATGGAGCAACTGTCGCAATCGTCGTTTAATGCCTATCGCTCGCTTGTATACGAAGACCCTCAATTTGTGGAATTCTTCAGTCAATCGACCCCAATTGGCGAGCTATCAAAATTACAGATGGGTTCACGCCCAACCAGGCGTACTGCTGGTTCCGGCTCAATTGACGACTTGAGAGCTATTCCCTGGGTCTTTGCCTGGACCCAAAGCCGCTACATGTTGCCTGCCTGGTATGGCTTTGGTAGTGCCTTCCAGACTTGCGCCGAACAAACGGAAGCAAGCCCTGAGACTTTGGCGATGGCCCAGGAAATGTACATTAAATGGCCATTCTTCAGGGGTTTAATCAATAAACTCGAAAACGCTCTAGCTGTCGCCGACATGGATATCGCTGCCTATTACAGCGAAAATCTGGTCGACAAAAACCTGCAAGAAAAATTCTTCAAGCGCATACTCGCTGAGTATGAATGCACCAAGAAATTTGTTCTGGCAGTATCGCAGCACGAATCGCTACTTGAAGAAGTGCCTTATTTAAAGCACTCAATTGCTATTCGCAACCCTTATGTTGACCCCTTAAGCTATTTGCAAGTACGCCTGATTGCCCAACTGCGCGAGCGCATTAGCAAAGAAGCCGAGTCAAAAGCCAATGTCAGAGAAGACAAACTGCTTGAAACTGTATTGATGACAGTCAATGGCGTCGCTGAAGGCTTGCAGAATACTGGCTAAATCAACTAGCTCTTAAAATTCAACTTGCTTTCTTCTGGGCTTCCCTCAACTTAGAGAGTGGCAGTGAAAATTGAGTAGTGGCGCCACCAGGCATCGCCAGCTCTAGCCGCACTGCTGGTTTTCCATCTACTCCTTTTTCTAACTTGATGGCCGACGGCACAATTGTCATATTGGTCTTCAGGCCTAAGAGCTCGCTCTGCACGTTGACTTTAATGCCCTTGATATTGGCTAAACCAACAGCATCATTGCCGCTATGAATGGTGGCCGATACGGTGCGCTCCAAATCAATAGAAGAGACTGTAGCCTTGCTGTTTTCAAGGCGCTTATTAATCTCGATATGCTTCTCTCGAAGTGCCTCAGAGGCAACGTCAAACTGGCCGGGACCATTTTTCTTCATAGACATGCGCTGCACATCATCAGTATTTTGGAACAATCGCATTGCTTCGCCTACTTGCTTCAGTGCCTCGGGCTGATTCATAATCGAGCGCATGGGGCTGTCTTTGTTGAAATCATTTTCTCGCAATGAAACTGTATTAGTTCTCATTCGAAGAAGGCCCTGGGTGCTGGCGGTTGAGCGTAAATAAGGACCTGAAGCATCATGACCCAAGGTCATTTCATTAGTCGTACTAGTTCTTATTCTGCCCCTTGGCCCTTGAACATCAGTAGTAAAACCACTCATATTTGCCAAACGAATGCCGTCATTGGTTTTAGCCAAATCGAAACTAATATTTCTATCCATATGACTGGCCACAGGCCGATGGCGACCGACACTAATATTAGGCGCGTCACCAGTGGTGGCATTCTCTAACTTAGCATTGACATGCTGCCATCCATTGGCTCGCCGACTAATTTCCACCGATTCTAAATTACTGAGCTTGTCTATGCCCTTACTTATTTCCTTAATCGGATTAGGAGCATCTACAATCTCTCTGACTGCAGGGAAGGCGCGCACCTTAAGAAGTGAATCAGAAGCTGTAGGCTTGGAGTCAGAAGCTGTAGATTTGGAATCAGAAGCCGTCGACTTGGAGTCGGTTAGCGTAAAGCTGCTAGCATCAGCAAACTCACTCGGTAGCTTATTATTGCTCTTGCCCGCCAAAACCCGTGAGGCCTCACTCCACAAAGCAGCAGCCTCAATGCCTGATGGCTTAACGTTATCGGAGACTGGTTCCGAACGCTCAGCTTGGGACTCACGTTTAGGCGCCACAATTTGATCAGCCATAAAGCCTCACTGGTGCGAAGAAAAGTAGTAATGTCATAGCGATTACGCCATGGTATGAAAAATTTGTTTCAAACTTGTTGCAAGGCAGCAAAAATTGTTCAACTGTTTTAGCGACATTAAGAATAGTAATTTGAGCGGCAACGATTGAACTTTTTCCGACCGGCCAACGTACTAGTTGGTATGAGTAATATAAGTACTGCTGCAGAGGTGCATTTATGAAACGGCCCACCAAGGTTTTGAGTTTTGGTATCGTGCTCAGTTTGGCCTCCTTGTGCATTAACCATTCGGCGCAGGCACAGAATCAGGCCCCGAATGTCGGTCAATTCCAACCTCCAGGCGGCTACGGTCAGGATGGCCCAGGACAGGTACCTCAAGGCCAGGGGCAAGGTCAATTCATGGGTGGACAGGGCCAGGGACAGGGTCAATTTGGCGGTCGCTTCCGTGAACGCATGGGCCAGCGAATGGGCGGCCAGGGCCAAGGCGGGCCAGGACAAGGTGGTCAGGGACAAGGTCAAGGCTTTATGGGTGGTCAGGGACAGGGCCAGGGAGCTGCCGGCGGTCAAGGCATGGGCGGCGGACAGGGCCAGGGGCGTGAGCAATTCATGCAAAAAATGAGAGAGCGCTTCGACGCAGACCATGATGGCCAGCTGAGCGACTCCGAAAAAGCGCAAATGCGTCAATTTATGGAACAGCGCCGCGAAGCAAGAGAAGCCAGAGAAGGCCAAGGTGGACAAGGCGGGCCAGGAAGCGGAGGCCCAGGCCAAGGTGGACAAGGGACTGGCGGTCAAGGCTTCATGGGTGGTCAGGGACAAGGCCAGGGATTCAGGGGCGGTGGTCGCGGCTTTGGTCGGCGCGGCATGAACGGCCAGGGTGGCATGAATGGTCAGGGTAATATGAACGGCCAAGGCCCCGCACAAGGTATGCCTCCACAAGGCATGCCACAACAGGGGATGCCTCCTGAAGGAATGCCACAGCAGGGTCAAGCCCCGCAATAAATTACGGGCAATGCTGCAATAATCTTTTGCGGGTATAAAATCGATATTGACGGCAAATTCTGAATTCCCAGAACCAAGGTTATCGATCTGCAAAATCCAAGACTCGCCCCTCTGCGCAAAACCATTGCCACACTGACTGCCCAGGGCGATCAGCAAATGGCTAGTGGCAACTATGCTTATGCTGAGCAGTTCTTTGAACGTGCTCTCAAAGAATGGCGCGCCGGTGGTGGCAGCAAAGCCGAAGAAGGCTCTCTTATAACTCAGCTCGGCAAAGCCTATGAAGTACAGAGAAAATTCGAGCCTGCTTACGACTTATACATGCAGGCTCTGAACAATCTCACTGGGCCGGAGTATGACGAAGTCTATGCCGCCTTCCTCTACTTAAACGAACGCATGGGTGCTTTCACAAAGAAAGAGCCTGGGTATTAGGTGCGGTATGAAAGTCATTGTTTGCTGTTCAGTGGCAATGCCTCTTTTGGCAAAGTGACCACTGCAAGGCCTTCAGAAAATTTGGACGCGTACTCAAATTTCGCAGGAATGATCAGCTTGCCACTCTTATCCACATAGCCGTACTTATACTTATATCGCACCAACCCTCGACCATTTGAAAACGCCTCTGCACCGTCATAGGCAGGGCCAGATACGATAGCACCATGGCGGTCTATATATCCCCAGTGATCACCAAGTTTGACTGCTGCCAAACCCTCACTGAAATAATCCGCTGCGTCGAATTTCAAGCCACACGCATATTTGCCGTCAACATCAATAAAACCCCATTTGCCCTCGTAGCCTCCTTTCCCGACATGATTCCCATGAGAAACGGCGACAAGATTCTCGGCAAAGTCGCCCGCATTATCCCAGGTAGGCTGGACGACGACCTTTCCGACCTTGTTTATAAATCCAATTTTGAGCCCACCAGTTTTTGGATAGATATAGAACCGAGCATATCCTCCAGCAAACGGTTGAGGATAGCCACTAGGGCATTTTGCAACAAGCTTTCCTGCAGTATTGAAGTAGCCATTTCCAAAGGGGGTGGAAGCTCCACTGGTCACAAGCATCAAACCATCATGCACAACTGAGTTCCCTTCCTCGTCAAACTGACGATTGTCAAAAACGCTTTGACCGACCTTGTTAATAATTCCACGATGCCGTTGTGGGTATTCAACAAGAGCCAAGCCACCGGCGAATCTCCCAGCCGCTACTTGACTGTATCCAATATGAGGATCAGTTGCAAACTTGGGCTCAATCACAAATTTTCCATCTTTGTTTATGTAGCCCCATTTTGAATTGACTTGGACGGCGGCAAATCCTTCAGAAAACAGGTCTGCATCATCAAATTGTGGCTTAATTTTAAAATTTCCTGTGTGGTCTATGTATCCCCACTTCGCACCATAAAGAACTGGTGCCAATCCTTCTTTGAATATCTTGGCTCCTTCAAATCTGTTTTTAAAGGCGACGCAACCATTGCGATCTATGAAGGCGCAATTCCAGTTTTGTGCATCAAGAGCAGTTTTCAATCTCTCTGCTCGACTTGGCCCTTTCGTAACAGCGGCTAAACCACCATGAAAGCGCCGTGTGTCATCGAATTGAAGTGGTATCACTAAATCGCCAGTGGCGTTCATGAAACCTTGCTTTCCATTTTTTGTTACTGCGGCTAAACCTTCAGCGCTAGACTCAACTCGTTCGAAATCAAGCTTTCGAATTATCTTTCCGCTCTTATCAATCAAACTCCACTGTAGACCTTTTTGCACCGGTGCAAAACCATCAGTAAAATTGCCAACGTTGGTAAATCCACTAGCTAGAATCACTCCGTTCTTATCAATAAATTCGTAAGTCTCACCTTCTTGAATGACACCAACCCCATCGTTGAAGGGGTGTAAAATTCCATGATGCATCTGACCATCAATCAACTTTCCCGATAGATCGAGAAAGCCCTGAGTTAGGGGCTCCTCCACAATTGCAATCCCGTCTTTAAAATTGGACACTTTCGTAAATCTGGGCGAGACCACTATGCGGCCTTGCTCGTTGATATATCCATACGTACCGTCTTTCTTACTCCACGCTGCGTCATGAAAGAACTGCTCATAAAAATGTACACCTAATTCGACTGGCAAATGAAATGCCGCCAACCCTTGGTAGAAGCGATGCACTTCCACGCCTTTGGCTCCCCTTGCTATTAACTTCTTGCCGCTCTCATCATATATGTCTTTGTGGAATGGAATGATAGCGTCGTCGCAGCAATAGTTGGCAGGAAGGATCTTGGTGGTAACCGTTCCACTTCTGTCTATTACTACTACCTTACCCTTCAGCTTTGCCCACGCTAAACCTGAAGCGAATTCGATAGCTTCATCAAAGCGGGGCGGAATGACAAATTTTCCGGTTCTGTCGATATAGCCCCAGAGGTTAATGCCATAGTTATGAGTGGCTACATTTGGTCTAATGCCTTCACTGTTGGCATTTTGCTCTGTTCGTTCTATTTCGGCCGTAGCCCAAGGACTGTTAGCCGCCAATAGTGAGTTTGCTAAGACAGCCACGACCATCTTCTGAAGTTTGCGCAATCGTGAACCTCGTAGCGGTTATTCGATCATACTGCTTTGAGCTAAGCAGTGCTAAGCGACCGACCAGGTTTCAAGTTCGTTTATGGTAATGAGCTCACCTTCTCGCAACACAGTAAAGCGCCGCGGTGGCCTAGGGGCTGAACCTAAGAGGATGCGTCCATCTTGGGTCACATCGAATACACTGCGACACTTAGGGCAAACCAGAACTGGTTTACTTACTTTCATAGCGCAGTTACATGTCTCGACACTACTTTCCGAACAGCCACAGCACATCTCAGTTTTGTAGTTTAGAATACCGCTCCGTCCCGGACAAATACGGCTAAATGCAACGATCTTATCTGGCGCAGTGCGTATAGCAAATCCAGGTATCTTGCGAATCTCTTCTTGCTCTGGATTGAACACAACATACTTCATGCGAAATTCAAACGGTCGGCACGTCCAATCAGTGGGAAAATCAGACAGGTTAAACTCTATACGGTGTTCGGCCGCCGGCATATCAGCGGCCTGGAAGAATCCACCGGGCTTCATGGTAGGTTTCAAAAAACGCGCAAGCGGAGAAGCCGCCAGACTAAATGTAAAAACAAGCGGTGCACCTGCAACGAACTTAAGAGCTGTTCGGCGCGTTACTAGCCGATCGCCTTCTAGCGCTGCTTCATCTGACTCATGGCTGGTCATATTCCCTCCTGCTTGCTCGGGAACCCATTACCACAATGACACACCTGTGGTGGTTTGTCTTTAGGTAATAGCTGTGCCAGATAAAAGCTACCTGATTCTATTCCACTTTCCCATTGCCATCTGGGCTCGCCGTTTCTGGCTCTGCTGCTTGGGATTGGGCTTGGGATTGGGCTTGAGCTTCACCATGTTCCGGCGTTGGCTCAGCGA
>CAJXZK010000192.1 GCA_913063055.1 uncultured bacterium | reverse complement strand
GATTATTGAGTGTTTGATAGGTCAAGGCAGCAACATCAGCGCGTGTCGCATTGACATTTGGCTTAATTTGGCTTGGGTCCGGATAGCTTACCAAAATGTGAGCTTTCGCAGCCTTCGCCACAGATGGGGCGGCCCATGCAGGAACGCTAGAGCCATCGCCGTAAGAATTGAGAATTGTAGTATCGACTGCGCCTTGAGCGGGGAGCGCCTTAGCCAAAATTACAAGAGCTTGAGCTCTTGTAATTTTGTCCTCCGGCTTAAAGGTTCCATCTGGAAATCCAGTTACCAAACCGGCTTGGCTAACTGCTGCTATAGCTCGGTTCGCCCAATAGGATGAAGAAACATCGGCAAAACTAGCAGGACCAGAGGCACTAGGTAGATTTAAGGCCTTAACGGCAATTGCTGCAAATTGAGCACGAGTAATGCCGTCATCGGGCTTAAACGAACCGTCGGGGAAACCGCCGATGATCCCACGTTGAGTTAATTGTCCGACATATGACTCGGCCCAATGGCCCTTGGTGTCGAATGGTACGCTTGAAGACGATAACGGTGGAGCGGCAGGTGCAGTCGCAATCAATCTCGTGATATCAGATTCGAGTGCATCAAGATCACGATTAACTTTCATCGATTCCCAGTCATTTAGTCCGCCGTCTGAATTGCGGAAAGAACTAGCGACAGCATTTATGCGTGCGAATTCTTTTCGCATATCAATTAGCTGACTAGAAGTGAGGGTTCCTGATGACTCTGCCTGGTTGAGTTTATCGGTAATAACGAGCTGTTTGCGTTCAATATTTGGCAAAGGGGCGAGAGTCTTTTCAAGCCTTGCCGAGACATCATCATACTCTCTGACAATTGCCATAACTTGTTGATCTGTGTATTGATTACTGCCACCGCCCATTGCCGACTCTAAACGACTGGCACGAGCGAGATCCCGTCTGAAGTCGTCCGCTTGATCAGCATTCAAACGCCCAGAGGCTAAACCGTCGTCAATTTGTTTAGCCAACTTTTCCTTCTTAACACTCAAATCTGGCAGCGCTGCTAAAGAATGCTGAAGACGACCACTGATCTGCTCCAAATCATTGGCAATGGAGAGTGTCTCACTGTCAGTCATTTGGCCATCGGCTCGATAGAGCCTCTCTCTTGCTGCAACTCGCTCTAGCTCAGTGCGCAACTCTTGATAGACGCTCTCACTGATTCGCTGACTTGCTCGAGCTTGATCAAGCTTGGCCTGAACACGAGCCTGACGAGTGGCTAGTGTATTTGTCGGAGCCTGAGCCATACTGCGGTCGATACGCTTGTTCAACTTTTCGAGATCAGCAGCTAAGGTGAGGGTCTCGTCATCACTCAGAGCACCATCGGTTCTGAAGTTTGCTTCTACTGAAGCAATACGGTCAAATTCTTGCTTAAGAACAGATAACTCCTGAGCATCAAGCTGACCAGAGCGCTGACCGGCTGCAATTTTATCGGATAGAGATCTTTGCATCTCATCGATACCAGGCATAGCAGTATTACCACTGGTGGCAGTGAATCGTTCCAACTTACTATTGAGACGCTCTAAATCAAGAGCCAGGGAAAGTTGATCTTCAGTAGTGAGAAGGCGTCCTGAGGCTGTCATCAGCGCCTGGCGACTACCAATGCGAGCCAATTCTTGGCGATAAGCATCGGCATCAGCAGACGAAATTCGACCAGCAGATACCAGGTCACTGATGCGCGTAGAAAGCTCACGATTTCGATCGGCAAACTTAAAATCTTCGCCTGTTCTGGCCTTAAGTTGCGATTCAATTGCACTTGATAAGCGATCTAAATCAAGGGCTAGTTCAAGAGTTTGCGTACTGCTCAAAGGCTGGCCGGGGGGATTAACCGACTGGTACGAACTTTCTTTGGCTGCAATATTAGCTAGCTGACTCCTAAAACTTTGCGTTTCTTGCGGGGTTAGACGACCGCCTTGCAAGGCATCGTTGAGGCGAATGGTAACATCGAGTTTCTTGCCACTTATGTCAGTGAGGCCAACACTGGACCGTTCGTGCAAGCTTTTTTCAATGTTGCCAGAGAGAACATCCAGTTCAAGAGTTAATCGAGCTTTTTGGAAGAAAGTAAATTTCCCACTGTTCTTGTAACTATCTTCTGCGCTCTTAAGACGAATGAGTTCCTGCTTAAAAGGTTCAGCCTCGCTAGCAGTTAGACGCCCAGAAGCAAGCGCATCTGCAAGCTTTTTATCCAGATCAGTGCGTCTTTTCTCAACATCCAATGGGGATGGAATTTGACTACCACCGCCACCAAACTGAGCTTGGGCTGCCGGCAGATTGACAACACCGCCGGTTAGTGAACTGAGCACAGTTAAAAGAGCTAAAGAACTAGCCAAAGACCCGATAGAACGCATTAAATCCCCTTTGCAATTACAAAATGCCGACACCGCTTTAGCGTGAAGACCTTGTTATAGCGCAAAAAGTTCCATAAAGCCTTTCTACTGACATGGCAGACGCTTAGCATGGCAGATGCTTGGGATTGCAGATGCTTAGCATGCCAGACGCTTAGCTTGACAGATGCCTAGCTTGGCAGAAGCTTAACTTGGCAATTGCATGCAATTAGACAAAAAGAAAGTGTCTTTATCCAAGAAGTCTAGATATCAAGCCAAAGTATGACTCTAAATCGTCTCTCGATAGACCCAAACGCGGCCCTGCTTTTTCTTCCTGTACCATGTCGGCAATTGCCTCCTGGTTATTGAGAAGGAAAGCAATAAATGATTTCTCTTTCGCGCTTGTCGAAGGATCAAGCTTTGCGGCAAGAAGCTCGGTTGATTCAATGAAGCCATTGCCATCTTTATCTAACCGATCAAACGCTTCGTAGGCATAGTCTCGGATGGCCACAATGTCGTGCATTTCCGCACTGTCATTGTCCTGCTCCATCCAGCTACGGTCGTGCTCATTGCTCGTTTCGTTAACCATAAATCTCCCACATTAGCCTCTTGCGTACTATAAAACCGAATCTAACCCAACTAGGCTTCCAACAAGACTTAAACTCCAGCAAGACTTAAATTCCAGCAAGACTTAAACTCCAACAAGTCTTAAACTCCAACGAGTCTTAAACTCCAGCAAGTCTTAAACTCCAACAAGACTTAAATTCCACGGCGGCAGTCTGCCAAAACTGTTTAATAAGCAACAGATTAGGGCATGTCTGGCAGCAGAGGTGAGTCTTATGTTACAGAGCAGTCCTGGTCCAGAGCTATTTGGCGCTGATATTCAAACAAGCGCTGATATTCAAACAAATGCTGAAGATTCAGCAAGCAACGAAGCAATTAACAAAGTATGGCTTGCTGTTGTGGCGGGTCTCCTGATTGCCACATCCAATACCTGGCTCTTTCATCCACAACTCAAGCAGTCTACCTACAGCGCGCCTTGGGTCTATCCTGGCCATGAGCCCGGAGCGCAAACCCATTCTATTTAAGACTCTACAAACCGATCAGATCTTTATCAAACTAAAGATAGAGCGAAACAGTAGATAAGCAAAAGTTGCTGAACAAGGAATTGTAAGCAGCCAAGCCCAAGCCATTTCGCGTGCAACTAGCCAATGAACACCTTTACGCCTATTAGCATAGCCGACCCCCATGACGGTCGAAGCTATCACCTGCGAGGCCGAGACGGGTCCACCGGTAACTGAGCCAACAAAAACTACTACAGCAGAGGCGAACTCTGTAACAAAGCCGTGTACCGGTCGTTGTTTGAATATACCAAACCCAACACGCTTGAGAATTCCAGGAGCCATACATATAACTCCCAATGTCATGAATAGCCCCACCGTTACTCTCACCCAAAAGGGAATAGAATCGCTTGAAGTCAAAGGATTTTGCCGCCCAAATAGGCCCGCCGCACTCATGGCCATCACAACTACGCCCATAACCTTTTGAGTATCATTCGCCCCATGACCAAAAGCGAGCACGGGCAAAACAAACCACTGACAAGCCTTGAGAGTATTGTTCACTTTGGTAGTTGCCCTTGCTAGCAAAAACTGAAGCAAATGCAACGTAAAGTAGCCCGCGGCAAAACCAATCAATGGCGATAGAAAAAGTGTAGCAATAACCTTGCAAACTCCAGTTGGATGAATAAGAGCATTAAAGCTTCCCCAGACGATGTATTCAAAGCTCCCAGTCGAAGCGAAAATAGCACCAATCAAGCCACCAACAAGAGCATGGGTAGAGCTGGATGGCACCTTGAGCAACCGACTGAGAAAATTCCACAAGACTGCTGCCAACAATGCACAAGCGAGGACACAGAGAAAAGGCTCACTGCGCGGATAGTTAGTAATCCCAGAAATAGCAGAAGCGACTTGCGAACCGCCAAATAGAGCTCCCAGAAACTCAAAAATTGCTGTTAAAAAAACTCCCTGCCACAGGCCAATAGAGCGTGAGGCAATTGGACTGGCGGCCACCGAGCTACCATCCTGAAAGCCGTTTGTAAAAGCAAACAAACAACCCAGAAGTAGCACCATAGCAAAGTAGATATTAATTGTCATTGACTCGGTATCTTGGCTTTAATTAGCTGATTTTGACTATGACGTGATGCAATTTTTCTGCCACCATATCTATCCGCGAAGCTGTTTGCACCATTGTTCTATAAACTTCAAGAGTCCTCAAAATTGTTTTGAAATCGTTCAATTCGAACAGTTCTCGCATAGCCTGACGATAGACTTTTTCGAAGCGATTCTCTGACTTACGGGCGAGGTTGGCTTGGGCTGAGGCCTCAGTCAAATTTGTGTTGAGATTTCGGAAAGAGTTATAGAGACAGCGACTTCCCTCAACTAAATTGCGGGCCATCTCCGACAAACTGGCATCACGCGGACAGTAATTGAGAGCCTCCACTTCGCGGGCGCTATTCCTGGCGCTGTTGAGCACTTCATCAAGCCGAACTGAGAGATCGTAGATATCTTCGCGATCAAAAGGAGTGACAAAGGATTCTGCCAACTTTCGCTGCAACGAGGCCTTAATCTCATCACCTTGATGCTCTAAATCGCGCACGACCTGACAGCGTTCGGCAGCACCGGTGCTGAGCCAAGCTTCAAGCCCTTCCACTCCTCTGAGAGTAGTGTCTGCTTGAGCCACCAATAGAGCATAAAAATCGATTCTAGGAGAAAAGAAACGTGTCAGGCCAGGCAGTATTACACGCTTCCATACCGGCTTCTTAGAAAACGCTTCCATTTAAGTTCTCGCCTTGAGCCAATGCCTGTTTGACCTCAAAGAGGAAGTCCTCGGCATCGATTCTGCTTTCCTTCCCATCTACCAACTTAAGCCGGGCAATTATCTCATCGTTGCCTGTGAATTGCCAGCGCCCTCGACCATTTTCCATGGTAGTCAGGCTCTTAGCTAAACCGGCCAAGTCTAACCGTTTAGCTAGTGGTCTCGAAACGAAATCAACCCAGGTCTCATAGCGGTAATAGAGTTCATAGTGTCCGCCGCGCATAACAAGCACGCGCATGCGTTGGCTTCGATTATGCAAAGCCATAGGATGAAGCACCGATGAAATCCAACTAGGACAGTGCTCTCTGGTTATATAGGGAAATCTATCGTCATGAACTCTCACGACCAATAAATCAAGCTCGGGGAATTCTTCTAGGGTTAGCAGTCCGGAAGCAATAGCATTCTCGGTGGTATCGAGAAATTGATCTTCTTCCTGCCAATAACGCTTGAGATTGTCGATTTTTTGAATGATATTGGGTAAACGAACCAACAATTCCTCATACAAAATGGCTGTAACTTCAGGATAGGGTCGAGCAAAAACACTCTGATTTAGCGGTGACAGCTCAGGATTAGACCAGGCAGACAAAACGAAGCAAACTTTCGCTGATTCGCGGTCAGTGAATGTGCCGAAATCACCGGCTCTAGCAATATCCACCAAGGTAGATTGTTCTTCCATGGCTCTCTGCGGATTTAGCATACAGTAAAGCGAGACCAAACCATCTTCATCAAAATGGTTATTTGATACCACATCGCAATTGGCTGGCAAAGCCGAACCAGGGTTACTTAGGTAGCGATAAACAATCTCCGCTGAGAGATCTGCCTTAAACTCTACCGGAGTGTCACTACAGGGCCAATGCGAAAGGGTCAGCACTGTTGAATCAGTTGCCTTACCATCAACGATGACATTGGGTAGGTTCGCCAATCTGTGATAGGGAACATATCGCACGTGCTAAGACACCATGATTCCAAAATTCCGTCAGCCCTTTACCAGCTTAGCAAAAAGAGCAGACACCGGGTGCTGATAGTCAACCCAGGCAGATAAGTTTTAGAAACGGATAAACACAACAAAATTGATCTTTGAAAAATCAACTAAGCCTGGTTCGCCCAAACAGATTTTCAAGCCAATCACGAAAAGACCTTGCCCAGTCAGAAGAGCGAAAAGCTTGACGCTCCTCCATGCGGATATAGGCTTTCTCGATCACCATGTTGTATGGAGCCAATGCATGAGCCATTTCATATGCCTTTAGAGCTTCTTTGTAGTTTCGCCCATAGTTCTCTTGCAACTGACCGTATAGATATAGTCCGTCGATCGACTTGGGTTCGCTATCTAAAAGCTTATCCACCTCTGCCTTAGCAAGCTTGGCTTTGCCTTGTTTGTAGAACATGGTGGCAAGGTAGTAGTGAAAAGCAGGCCGGACCATGACTTTTTCCTTTTTCAGCTGTTCATAGAATTGAGCAAGCTGCTGTTCAATATCATTACTTGTTAGGTGACCTACGATTTCGCTGAGCACCTCAGAGGCAACAAGCGAACCGCCAATAACATGGGCTTCTTTACCAAGAAAATATAAACCTGGTTGAAGAGCTTCATGATAGCGACCATCCCAAAACAGACAGCGCAAGTAATATTCAGCCGAGCGGTCTGAGGCTGGCGACAGTTTAAACAGTTTTCCTAGAGGTTCAATAGCTTCAGTAAATTTCCCCATATTCATCAGTGCCAGACCTTTCACCTGGAGGGAGAGGTAGTAGTCTGGATAGCGAGCAAGGTCTTCATTAGCCAAGCGCAGAGCAAGATCAGGAGCGGTTACTACATACAGCTCGGCCAATTCAACGGGCAGGTGCTTTACTTTGTATCCAGCCTTGTAGGCGCGATTAAGCACAGCCTGAGCCTCAGACCAATGTCTGTGTTCTTTGAAGTTTTTGCCCATATAGAACAATATTTCTGGCGAATCAGGAAAGCGCTTGAGTGCCTTCTCAAGCAGCTCTGCAGCGGCAGCGGAATCCCCTCTGGCAAGAATATGATTCATGATCCCGGCGGTGGCACGGGGATCTTTAGGTCCCAATTTATCGGCTAGTTCAAATTCGGCCATGGCCTGCTCAGGCAAACCAACCTCATCAAGAACCAGACCATAGTAAAGGTGTACCTTGTAATTGTTGGGATACTTAGTTGCTAAGGCTTCTAATTCAGTTTGCGATGCTTCAGTGAGCTTGCGACTATCCAATTCAGCTTGAATACGCCGGAGGGATTTACCGACGACCGCCCCGCCAGGCAATTGCTCGTCTGGCAGTTCATCTTTTCGCACTGGAGTACTGTCAACTTCAGTCTCAGACAAAACGGTGTTTTCAGTTGCGGCTTGAGTTTGAGCCACCCCAGAAAATAGCAAAATCAGGACCATAGCTACTGACAGCGCTGGAACAGTGATGTCACTGGCGACGGCAAAACGATTATGTCTTATCACAAGGTAGTCCTTTCAATTTAATGTTTAAGCTCTCAATCTTTAGCTGATATTTTCAAGTTTTCACTTCAGATTTCAGGCTGCAAACTTTCAGTCATATTCTACCTTACGCTCCGAGCAGATTAATTCTCGCTAAGGGGAAATAACACATCCAAGTAAAGGGATTTAAAGAGACAGCAGAAGGGGAATAAGGCTAATAGAAAATGTGTGGCACTCAGCTGTAATCAGCAGCCGGCTATTAGCAAGCAAGATTATCCAAATTCGACAAAATCGAGGAATCCAGCGTTATTTGCATCTTCCCGGGGGGGAATCGCGGTTATGAAGGCAAAAAGAAAGAGCACTGGCGGCCAGATCGCTGAATTAGCCCCAGCGCTGCTAATTCTTTTCATTGTTATCCTGTTTCCGATGGTAGACATCATGTATCTCGGAATTGGATATTGTGCCGGTTGGTATCTCAATCAGATGACAGTTAGAGCATGTTCTACGGTGAAAACATCTGAGTACCCTGCCGCTGAGGCGAACATGAAAACCGCATGGGAAAGCAGTGGATTGGCTCTGTTCACTCGTGCCGGAGTGGTGCAAAACAAAGCAAGCACTGTTAACTATGGCACTTCAGTAGACCGCGAAACAGGCAAACCGATGCAAATGGTTCAAGTCGATACTCAAGTGGCTATCACTCCTTTCTTGTCACTTGGTGGTGTACCATTCATGGCTGCTATGAACATTGATGGTCTAACCAGGCCAATAATCTTTAGATATGTAGATAAACGACCACTAGAAGAAACCAATGAAAATTAAGGTGCCATCTAGCCTGCAATCGGAGAAAAGGCTTTTGAAAGCAACCAGTAAAACTAGAAGAAGAAAATACGGCAGCAGCCTGGTTGAAACAGTTGTTGGTAGTATTTTCATCGTGATAATTGCGCTGTTTCTTGTTGACGTTGCTGCAATCGTAATTTGTCAAACACAAAACGATGCGCTAGCAAAACACTGCGCCAGAGCGGCTTCCAACTTTGATACCGCAGGTAAAGCACAGCAGGCAATAAACGATGTTGTGGCTCAATTTAAAGCCAGCAACGGTGGATCCAAGATTTGTGTGTATCTCGGCAACACCTTAAACTATCAAGCAGCCCAGGTACTTGTTGTCACCACTGTAGAATGCAACTTCCCAGTTCCCATTCCACTAGTCGGCACTTCCTATATCACAATGAGATCAGAAGCTACAGAACCGGTGGTAGCTGATGTGATTCCACCAATTTAACCAGGCGTTTTTTGCAAAGACGTATACTTAGGAATTAAAACTACTGGCACATTTTCGATAGATTCATCGACGGGATCCTTGACAGTCACTGTCGTTTTGGGATCAGCAGTAATAGTAATTTGAGTAAGCTTTTTTATATCAGTCTGAGTTGGATCGTAAATTACAACGCCCCCATAGGGCTTGCGTAGCGCCACCTCACAACGACTAACGCCTTTGGTCAGACGTAAGGCCTTGCGAATGTTGACAATACAACGACCGCAACTGACTCCTTCTAAACGAAAGTCGAAGCGATGAACCTGCGGTTTGATCGCCGACTTAGTAACCTTGATTGTTGCCTTGTCTTGATTGCGAGGTGCTAAAGCCGGTGCGGCCTCTAATCTAGTGCCCAGCGACAAATTTAAAAAAGCTGAAGCAAGAAGTGCCGAGACGAAAAATTTGCGCAAGATTGTCATTGTCACTCCCTCCCAAATAAAAATTTCAGACTAAGTCAAAATGCGAGATACTACACTTTATATCAGATCACCGCAGCATGCCATCAGGTCACAATAGGTTTCTTTTGCCCTCAGAAAAAACTATCAATTCACTCATAGGCTGGTTGCTCTATCCTTTCGGCGATCTTATCGGACAATTATTGCTTGGCAAATTTGAGCCTAGCAGAATATTGACTATGACCCTAGTTGGTGGGCTGCTCTACCGCTTTGAAATACCAGCCTGGTTCAAAATGCTTGACAGTATTAGCATCCGCGGCAAGAAGCTCAACTGGATTGGTCGCACCATCGGCGCCATGCTTTACTTCAATCCACTCTGGATCGGCCGCCATGTATTTTTCATTTATCTTGCCACTCATCAGTTTCAAGTGGGCAATGATATGCACAGTATATTATCGGTAATTTCAGACTGCCTTCTCGTAGGCTTCAAATCATTCTTGGCAAACTTACCAATTTCGATTTTTGGTAACTTGATCATTCAAACCAAGCTCCCTGTAAAGTATCGGTTTGCGGGATCAGCCACTCTCAGCGCAATATTCGCGATCAGTTATGCTATCGAATATCTACTTTTTCGCTGACTGGAGTAGAGCTTCGGCAATGCTATCAACATAATCTGGACGCAAGACACCGACTTCAGTAATTATGCCGCTAATTAGCTGAGCCGGCGTAACATCAAAACCTGGATTAAAGGCTTGGGCCCCTGGCACAGTAGTTGGCGCACCATAGATGGTGAGAACTTCACCTTGATCGCGCTCCTCTATAGGAATAGTTTTTCCATCAACCAAATTGCTATCAAAAGTAGAAAGCGGAGCAGCGATATAAAAAGGAACTTTGTGATAGTGGGCAAGAACCGCTAAATTGTAAGTACCAATTTTATTGGCACTGTCTCCATTTAAGGCAATTCTATCGGCGCCAGTAATGACCATATCAATTTGGCCCTTACTCATCAAATGCCCCGACATTGAATCGCAAATTAGAGTAGATGGCACCTGGTCTTGAGCAAGTTCCCACATGGTCAACTTGGCTCCCTGATTACGAGGCCTGGTCTCGTCAACGTACACTGAAATATTCTTGCGGTCAAAATGTGCTGCTCTTATGACACCAAGTGCAGTTCCATAGCCGCAGGCAGCAAGCCCACCGGCATTGCAGTGGGTTATTAAGCGTGCTCCGCTTGGCACCAGTTCAGAACCATACTGACTAATTGCCAGATTGGCACTAAGATGCTCACTGAGTATAGCTTCTGCTTCAAGATAAGCCTGACTGGCCGTCTCAGCACAAGAAAGACCACTAGCAAAAGCAGCCTCAACAACCTTTGCCATACGCCTTGTTGCCCAAACCAAGTTGACAGCAGTTGGCCTGGTTTGATTGAGTTCCTCTGCGGCCAGAGAGAATTCATTTAAAAACGCTTGTGCATGCGGCAGCTGACCTTGCTCTTCGTGTTTTGCTGCAGAAGCCAGTCGACGAGCCTCAAAAGCCAGACCGAAAGCAGCTGCTACACCAATAGAAGGGGCACCGCGAACCACCATATCTTTAATAGCAAAAACCATCTGATCGCGACTAGTAGCATCAAAATAGCAAAGCTCTGCTGGCAGTTTGCGCTGGTCGACTAATAGCAGTCGCTCGCCTTCGATTTTAATTGGCAAGACACCCGGCAGAAAAGACATAGTGAGTGAAGCAGACATATAATAGACCTGACTGACTGATTCCTAAATTATAGAGACATGGCAGACCTATTGCGAAGACAGTTTAATTTAGAAGCTGTCTCTTATACACATCTGACGCTGCCGACGAATAGAGAGGTGTAGATCTCGGTGGTCGCCGTATCATT
>CAJXZK010000191.1 GCA_913063055.1 uncultured bacterium | reverse complement strand
CTTAGAGCCAAGCAGCGTCAAGATTATAGACAAAGAGAAAAACGAAACAAATACCTTCCAGTTAACCCAAGACAAGTCGGGTTATTCGCTCAGCAATGCGGCCGGGCAAAGCTCTGTTTGGCAAGGGAAAATAAAGATCCAGGACGACGGAACTTATAGCATTAGAGCCACGGATAGTACAGAAAACAAAAATATCTGGGACTCATATTACCCCGATGGAAGAAAGCAAAAAGAATCGCGCAGCAGCGACGGAACACTATCAATATTCTCTGACCAAGGAGAACTACTATCGTCTAAAAATAAAAGCGGAGCCGAGCTAAAGGCAGAATACGATCAGCAAGGACTGGTTCGATTAGAAATTAACGACCAGAACAAAACCACAATGTTTGGTCGAAACACAGACGGCACCTTCTCCACCAACTTACTATCTGAACTTAATCCCGTAAACAAACTTGCCATAAGCGAAGGAAAGATTTCCTTCACTCGCGACAATGGCGACAAAGCGCTCCTGAAGTTAGATGGCAGCATGCGCTTTGACAAGAAAGACGGCTCCTTTGTCGAGACTGATCAATTTGGCCGGGTAAATCGCGTCGGTCTAGATGAAGACAACTATCGCTCTTACTCATACCAGCAAGAAAAAGGCAACGCCATTATCAGTCAGGTCACAGAAAAAACCAAAGCTGGTGGAGAGAAAACCTGGCAGTCAAACAATCCGGATGGGCGTCAATTCTCAGCTGTTTCAGCCGAAGGATTTCTCACCTATCAAAAACAAGGCAAGACATTCGTCGAAGATACCAACCTAGCGCAAATCGAGCTGCGCCAAGACCTGCAGCCGGCCAAGCTAACAATGCCCAATGGTGCCACTCGCACCTTCGAGTACGACAGCAAAAATAAACTTGAGAAAATCACCGACAACAAACCAACCCCAAGCGGAGAGGAAACTCAAGTATGGCGCAAAGTATCTGAAGGAATAGATGGCACAAATAAGTTTGAAAGCCAAACTGACGGAGGCAAAATCACTGCCCGCTACGACGTCGCCAATGACGGCTCGGGCAATGTTCACTTCAAATCAAAAGCACCCGCATCAACTGAAAACAATAGCGAGACCAAACCAGATAGCAACAAAGAAAGAATTGCTCGTGCAGCAGAATTACTTAAGCCAAGCGATCGTTCAGATAGTATCGAAGAGGCACGAGAACAGCTACAAGACCTAGCAAGAGCCAGTGGTATCAATATTGATCGACTGACTGCCAACATGGATAAATTTGAAAAACGCGCAAAAGAGGCAGCAGCAGAAGGAATTAAAGGTCCAAGTGATGAACAGATTGCTAAAACCTACGACAATCTTTCTGACTTACTCAAAGGGAAATTGGGCCAGGACAGCGGCAAAGAATATTTCAACGCCAAAGAAAGAGCCCAATTGTGCGAAGAAGCTCTGCACAATATCAGTGCACCTAAACGTATTAATCAGGGCCAGAATCCAACCTGCAATATCACCACAGGCGAGATCTTTGCGGCCTGCAGACACCCGGAGAAATATGCAGACACACTGAAGCAAGTGGCTGTTGACGGCAAGCTAATTACTACCACGGGCAAAGAAGTAGTATTGGATCGTGAGGCCTACACTGCAGCTCCAGATGAAAAAGTCTTTGATCCTGAAGGAAGCTATAAAGGCAACCGCCGCAACTGGGCCAGCCACATATTAGAGAACGCTGGAATCAATGCCTTCACTCAGTTTGCACCACGCGGCCCAGCAACCTGGGGTTACCGCTATATCGGCAGAGATAGAAACGGCAATGGCGTAAACCCTATTATGGGCGGCCCTGAAATTCAAAAAGCAGTAAAAGAGTTATGGGGCGGTGACATGCCTTACATTGATCACAATGTGGCACCAAGCGCAGAACAACTCTGGGCCTACAAACGAGAGGGAAATTTCCCCATAGGAATACCAACTCTCTATGCCTATGACCGCAACCGCCAGCTGTCCGAGCAGCATGTGCAAACAATTCACGATGTGCGAGAAGTCAATGGTCAGACTCAAGTATATCTAGATGATCAAAACGGCGGAGATGTCGGCTGGCAAACCCTACCGCAACTCTATAGCCGCCAAGGCCTACAGGGACCGGCAGAGGCACCTAGAGGCCCAAGAATAGTACAAAGACGCTAACTTCCATTTTATAGAGTTTCAAGGAGAGAGATGATGCCGATGGATACCCCACACCAAGCAACAATCAAAAGCGACAAACCTGCTACCATCGTGTTCGGTCATCACGAGCGGCATGAGTCGCAACCATCATCTCAAACCGAAGAGCATCGTAGTTTATTCAATCGAATATTCGAAAAAGATCGCGGAGCAGCAATGAGAGACAAGCATAAAGTTACTGAAGAAGGCTCCATAAAGCGTTTAGAAATGCCAAAACACTGGCAACAAGCCATGCCTGACATGAGCAACAATAAAGCCATGATCGGAGCACCAATGATGACTGAGTACAATCCCATTGGTGATCCGACAACAAAAATGTGTTACTGGAACCGGGCCTTTGGCGGCGCCAAAGAAGATTCCGAAACAGCAACCGCCTTCAAACGCGTTCTTAGTCGAGAGCCCCATCAACTAAATAGAGAAGAGCTCAAAAGTCTTCAGCACTTGATCGGCAATGGAGTGTATGCGAACACCGATGCCTTTGAAGTCTTGCACGCCGAAACTAGAAAAATTCACGGGCGCACAGTTCTGGCTGTAGAATCGGCCTACCAAGACAATCAATCACAACCTCTCGGCCGCCGCTCATACGGAGTATTTATCAATTCAGACGGCAGCGGTCGCTACGTTGAACAGGTCTACTTCACGGCTCCGGAACAGGCCTACAAAACCAACCTGAAAGAAGCAGTAGATTGCATCAACTCAATCAAATGGCACAAAGATTCAATAGCACCAATTTAGCCACTAATCGAGAAGCTTCTCTAACAGATATTCTAAAAGCTAATCGAGAAGCTTATCTAGCGGATAAGTTTCTCGCGATCAGATCAATAGAACAACAGCCTAGTGTGAAATCCGCATCAGCTTTACGTTCTTCGAGGCAAGAGCAGCCTTGAGCGGGTCCACCAGGCCTATGGCATCAATGCGATCGAAGTCGGCACAGTAAACTATTTGGCAATTGTAAAATAGCAATGCCGACACTGCCTCGGCAACTGAATCAGCAAGAGGCACATCCTGATTAAGCGAGAGTACTACCTCGCCAGCTAAGGTCTCGCCCTTTTGCAAAGCAAACTTTCTCATAAATTCTCGTTTGAGAGGAAGCTCGACAACACTATCGGGAGGCAGACCAGCTCCAGCTTCCATTTCTTTTTGACTGGGAAATTTAGCGCGGCCGTCCCAGAGCATAAGGCTACATAACTTGGATGTCATACTCGAGGCTCCTTTGCCTTGAAACTAAGATACCAGTCTAAATTTATTTGTCCGGCCTATCCCACCGTCTAATCTTGGGCTCAATTTCATAGCCTGACTTTACCTGTGTTTTGGCAATTTCATCAATGGTTGTCCAGCCATCAGTGCTCTCACCGTGCTGATTATCGAGCAATATGTAAAGCTTGCCGTCTTTACCACGAGTGACATCATGAATAGTCTGAACATGAATACCACCCATGGTGGCTATCCCGTGAGGGAATTTATTCTCAGCCTTAATCTTGAGTAGTCGCTCTTCGGTAGCCATATCATACTCTGGCCTTCCACCTTCGGGTGTTGATGGGCCCTCGAAGTATGGCATGTTGTAGCCAAATACCAATTTGCCCGCTTGCACATTATCAAAGGTGGTGAAACCTGGACCGCCAGACTCAGCCGAATGGAGCTTGCCACTGGCATCTCTAAACTTGTCTTCACTGGTCTGCCAGGTTATAGACTCTCGCTGGCCATTAGCACCAATTTTTGTCTCGCTCTTTTGCTCTGGCTTATCGAGCACATAGCGCATACCAGTTTTGTCTTCCTTCAATTTCTCAACAGCTTTACCGTTGACAGTTACCAGGCTGCCATCGGGCTTTTTCACAAACTCCATCTCGTTCTTATAGCCATGCTCATACATAGCGTTAATCAAAGTCATCTCTACAACCTGACTCGCCATATTTCGAAGCTTTGAATTAGGTTTATCGAGATTGTATTTGGACTCATCTTCTCCCGGCCGAACAGCCACAATTGGAATATTCGCGACGCGCCCCTCACTGGTTGTCCACTTACCTGTAAGCCCTACCTCCTTCACCAATCTGGCGTACTGATCTGGATGACGAGCAGCTGTATACACTTCCACTGTGGTGACATTGCAGGTCGGATGGCTGCCCTGGTCAATCTCCATGTTATTGGCAATATTGTGCAAAGCTGTCTCAGCTAGGGTCTTACGCTCAGCGGCACTAAAGTATGGACTCTTTTCCGGAGAAGCTAAAAGCTCCCTGAGATTATCTAAAGCCGTAGCTATTTGCTCAGGTTTAAGGTCATAGCGTTTGACATTGCCGTCAATTGCTTTGAGATACTTCTCTGCTCGTTGTTCGCTAAGACCACTTGCCTTAACCGCATCCATAAAGTCTTCACGAGCCTCTACGACGTTCTCAGATCCACCAAGCGCTCCATCTGCCTGTTTTTCTAGGTTTGTTACTTTAGCTAGCCGCGACTTACCATCGCTATTCTTATAGCCATAATCGCCGTCTTCACTAGGAGCTTGTGCCAGTTCGCATGTGCGTGTGCGACCATTTACTTCGCGAGTGAGAGTCTTACCATCGGCAGAACTCCAGGCCTTAATGCTGTCTCCGTTTTTGCTTTTGACTTTATCAACAATCGACTTGAGCTGTTCACCGGACCACTCGAAAGTTCTCTCACTTCTATCTTGTGTAACCTTAACGGGTTTATTGTCGCTATTGAACTCGATTTTAGAAAACTGAGCATTCTCCCGAACGCGGTTACCATCGGCATTTTTATACTCAATAGCTCCATCAGCTGTGGTCTTAAGTCCGACTCTCGTCTCGCTCTTACCTGCCGAAGACCAGCTATCTTTGTCGCTTGCAGAGCGTTGCCAGGTCGTTACTTGACCAGCTTTGGTATCAGTGTAACCAGTCACTTCAGCACCACTGCGCGAGAAGCTTCTCGAATCTCCGTTAGCCCCTGTTATTTTTGCCAACTGACCGAGAGCATCAAAATGCTGAGTGCTACCATCCTTGACCGTATCGCTGCTGCCATCTTGATACTTAACGTGACGCACCCCATCCTTATCTTCATAAGAAAGAGATTTATCCTGCCGCAGTTCAAGATTCTTTCTTACTTCTCCCGGCAGCTTGTCACAAGTATAGCCAGACGCACCCTTACGCCATACGTGCTCTTCTAACTTGCCACCCACTTCTCTCTGTTCGGTCAATGAACGCAAATCTTTCCCCAAAAGATCGGCTCTATATTTAGTACCATCGGCATGCTCGCACTCTCGTCTCTCCGGCCAAATGCCACCACTATTGCGGCGCTCAACCTCGGCCTCGGTTAGCTTGTTTCCACTGGCGCCAAAATCGTCATAACCTTTCTCACCGGCCTTGGCAATAGAACCAGTTCCCACGGAGAACACTCCCTCAGGACTGACATGGCGTATGCCAGACCAGTTACCTTTGAGCTGGCCCTTCATATCATATATAGAATAGCTATTGTTCTCCTTGCCATCCAAAATGACAGGCTTGCCACCACTCTTGCAATTGCCAATAAAGCGATATTCTTCTTGATCGTTTATCACCTCAGAAGTAATACGATCTGGAAAATTCGGGTCGGCACGCTTAAATGTATGTTTTGTCTTGCCATCGGGGGAAACCATCTCAATTATTCGATTATTGGCATCGCGGGTATAAGTACCGTCTTCAAGTACTGCAACCCTCGAATTAACGGCAGACTCAGTGAAGCTAGCCTTAGTCACCGAATTAGTATCAGATTTCTCAACCTCCTCAGGTTTGCGGAATGCAACCAGCCTCTCAGGCTTGCTCTTCTCTTCCAGCATCAAAGCAGGCAAAACACCTTCGTTCTGCCCCACTCTTTGTGGCTCAAAGTTGACCTGCCGGATAGGCTCTTTCTGCTTTCTACCTGACTCAAGAGCAGCACTATGGTTGGCGGCTAAATCAAATAGATTAGGCTTCCTTTGTGCCTTGAAAGCCTCGGAAGCCTCAGAAGACAGCCTCTCTTTATCCTGGCTTTCTTCTGGTACAAACTCCTTTTTCACAGCCACAGAAGGGTCATCAAAAGCCATTCAGCTACCTCAGAGTCACAAACTTGACATCCCCAAGGTACTGACCAATTGTTGCATAAACATTGCAGTCCAAATTCTGCAAGGCCAAACACTTGGCCGGGTACTTGGCCAAGCAGAATCTGCGCTAAACTTGCCCATGAATGACCGTGAATGCCCATGGATGAACATAGAAGACCGTAACCTCATCAGAAGAGAAAGCAAAACAGAATGAACGCAGCTAAGCCAAGCCAAGTAAATAAAAGACCATGGCAAAAATCACCATTGAGCAATACAGCGCTTGTTATAGCCACTGCACTTCTTTCCCTGGTCTCTAGTCTCTCAATGGCAGCCCCCGCCGCCGCCGAAAGCAATTTAAAATTACCTTTTGCTGGAACTGAATATGTGCACCGCTGGTCACAAAAAAATCAAAACGAATTCACTCCCCTAGACCAGCCCAATTTAAATACCTGGAAAGATATGATGACCATAAATCTCTATCCTGGGGTAAAAACTGGCGAAGCACTATCGGCCGTGGCCAACTTAGTGGTAGTCAAATACCAGGAGCATGGCAAAATTCTGAGAACAGACTCGAAAGAGAGAACCGCGACTAAACCAGCTGAGCACATAATTGCCGCTCTGCTGGGCGATCCAAAATTTTTAGAGGCTGTATTTGCCCGCTTCGTTCTCGTCAACGACACTGGCTACGCCATTATCTATTCACACAGAGTCTATGGCGAAAAGGCCGGCCCAGAGATGAGCAAATGGCTGAAAGAGAACGGAGCCGAGACAGAGCAGCGCCTCATGGCCTTCGACAAGATTCCTACCCCGAAGACCCTTACTGAATTACCCCAAAGCAAATAGCCAGGCAATTAGGCCAGCAAATAGCTCTAATCAAACAGCCCCTAGCGCTTAATCACAACCCAGTCACAATACTTTCACATAATTGTCACGTCGCTCTCAATACAATTAATTCATAGGTTGTCTAATTAATTAGGTAACTGGATAAATTGACTGAGGGCATCAAATCAGATCAAGTCAAACAGACGCCCTGGTTAGCAGTTATTGGACAGTGGAAGACTTACTATGGCAGCCACAGAAGCAAAAGACCTAAATCCTGAAATTAAGAAGACGGATGATGCGACCCCAAAGGTCACCGGTGTCGACCTGACCAAAGCCGCCGACTCTCAACTAGCAACACCACAAGCAACCTCCAAAACCGCAACAGATCTTCTACCAACCGTAGAGCTTGTTGGCAAACCAGCTCTACTCGAAACCCAACCACTAATCGGCAGCGCCCTTGTGGCCGATACCCGCAAGGGTGCCACAGTAGACGCTTCTCTACCAGTCCTAGCTCCTGAACAAACTACAAAATTACCAGAACAGACCACCAAGCCAGCAGAATCGCGGCTCTCACCTGAAGCCATCAACGCCAGCGTCGATCTAGTCAAAGACAAACTCACCAACTATCTCTTCCTCATTGGTGCGCCAGACACAGACGCTCTAGCGCGCACCCTTGGCCCCATGGCACAGGCCGATAGACAAGCTCTAGAAGCAAAATACCAAGAAAAGTTTGGAAAATCTCTGCGTGATGAACTGAAATATCAATTAGGCAACGGAGAAAAGTTCGTCACAATAGAAGCAATGCTCAACCGCAAAGACGGCGCCACCAACCTCGCTGGCAACGCTCGCATCGCCCTGGAGGTGATGAAAGAAGATCCAGAACGAGGCATGAGGCTCTTACGTAGCACCCTTGCCCCGCTAAATTCAAGCCAATCCGCTGAACTACAAGCAAACTATCAAAAAGACTACGGCAAACCACTTACCACTGACATACAGAGCGTTGAATCAAGTCGTGTTGGCGAGAACCAGAAAGCCATCTTCTCTACCTTACTTAAAGGTGTAGACAAAATCGACTCTGCTGAAATAGTGGATATGGCGAAAAAGGCCGTGCAATCACGCGACTTACAAATGTTCGCTGGTGTAATTGGTGGCGACTTGCCAGCCAATGTTCAAGCAAGAGCTGCGCTCAACAGCGATCCTGAATTTGTAGCGAATATGAGAAAATCGTTTGGCACCACCGCACGGGGCCAGGGTTTAGTACCTAACCCAATAGCAGAAGACTACCTGCGGGAAGGGCGTATATCACTGGGCACCATACTTAAAGCTGATACAGCAGCGATCTTGCCTTATTTCCAAAACGCTGCCAACAGCGATCTTGTTTTCTCAAATGCCACTGCTAAAGAGCGCCGCGATTATGCCAGCGGAAGAGACTTAGTAAAGTCAGGTGCCGAGCCAAAGACAATTCAAGAACAAGAGGCAAAGCGCTTCTATGAGTTCATCGAAAAAAGTATTCAAAGCTCAGCCTCGGGCACACGTCGCGACGTGCTACGTGATGAACTAATGCATGGTGGCAAAACTTTGATTTCAGGCCTGGCCGAATTGCATAAAGATAGCACCCTGGGCTTTGGCGGCGGCCATACCACCAATGACCTGATGAATCGTGTAGAAAACATGACAGCAGCCGAATGGAATCTGCTGAAGAATCCAACTTACAAAGCTAACTTAGCCGAATCTCTAAAGTCTTATGCCACAGTTGATGAACAAAAACAGGTACTGGCAATAATAGAAGCAAAGCTCAACCCACCAGGACAAAAGCCAGGACAACCAGCTACTTTTGAACAGTCACAAGCAGTGGAACGGCCCCTTGAACAATACATGCAAAACTTCACAGCTTCTGGCGTTACCAAAACTAGCGAGGCAGTCGGCCACATCGAAAGAATGACTGCTGCAGATGCAAGCCGCTATCAAAATGACCCTGCCTTCAAAGCCTCAGTTGACTCATTCGCTAGCCAGTATCTGACCGACAGATCCACTGGCAACATTCCCGCCCAACTGCTCGCCAGCCGCCTCTTAGAGCAAACGGCGCAAACAGGCAAGCCGCCAGTATTGGGAGAAGTTGACCAATTCCTCAAGGCCCGCGCAGAGAAAATCGACAGCGATACATCGTTAGACTCAAGCGCTGCCAATAAAGCGCAACTTGCCACTATTGGTAAAGTTGAAGAGCTAATGAAAGACCCCGCTTTACTAGCGCGGATGCAGAACGTCTTGGCAGTGCAAAGAGGTGAAAAGCAAGGCGAAGTAAGTAGAGAAGATGATTTGCTCTACAAAACTTTCTCTGCAGCTCTCGGTACTCCTGGTAATTTCGCCTACTTGCTCACTGATGGCAAGGGTCAATCGTATATTGGCACTAAAGTGGCTTTGTCAGGCGGGCTAGCAGGTGATTGGCTAGTGGGCAGATATCCAGATTTAGCAAAACTGCCCGAAGCGGATCGCAGCCGCATTCGCGCATCACTTCCGCAACCAGAGCAAAAAATCTTAGACAATGTTATTGCCCAAAACGGCAAAGCAGATCTTACCGACAACTTGCGTTCCCTTGTGCTTGATGGCGGCTCGCTCAAAGATTTCCAAGCCGACCTGGCCAAGCTGAGCCCTGAGCAACAAACCCAACTAAAAGCCGACTACAGCCGAAAATATGGCGGTGACCTCGACCAAGATTTGTTTTCAAGTATCTCAAAGCGAGAAGCTTTAAGCCCCGAGAAACAGCAAGTGCTGCGCAATACAATTGCTCAAAATGGTCAGCCTCAACTGGTAGATCAACTGCGCTCCTTCGTGCTCGGTGACGACAAAAAGTTCCAAGACTTCCAAAGTCAACTGGCCACTCTGACAACACCACAGAAGCAAGAACTAAAGTCAGAATATCAAAAGCGCTATGGTGGCACCCTCGACAATGACTTCTTAGGCAAAGTTGATGCGGCCCACTCTGAGCAATACTCGCGCTACTTAACAGCAAGCAACACCGATGGTATGCAATCATTCTTCGACAGAATGAATAAATTTGCTCCTCTTTCAGTCGGTGATGGTACAAGCCTTGGCCAAGAGAGAATGCTTCAAGTTAATGAAGGGGTGCTGAAGCAATTCAATGCCAATATGGAGAAACTGCCACCGGCAGTACAAGAAGCACTGGCTGAGTACTACAGCAAAACCTACCAGAACAATCTTGACTCCAATGAAAAATATGCACACTTTGTTGCCGATGTTACTCTTACAACCGCATCGATAGCCGCCGCCATCGCTCTGGCTGGGCCCACCGGTGGTATTTCTCTGGCAGCACTCGCCACTAGAGAAGGTGCCACTTTAGCTACCAAACTTGTAGTAGCAGGTGCCACTGCCGGTGCTATCGCGCGACCAACCATGATTGCCTCCATGGAAAATGGCACTTTCGACTATAGCGCTGAAAACCTAACCAAGCAGGGTCTCATCGGAGCAGTTCAAGGAGCTTTGATTGCCCCAATCGGCCTTGGCGCTAAAGTTGGCATAGCAGCAAAAGATGCAGAGATAGCGGCATCTACCATCGCTAGAGAAACAGCGGAGCAAAATCTATCACAGCGCCTTGCAGTCAGCAATATTGAGCGCCAGACTGTTGAGCGGCAAACAGTAGAGCGGCAAACCGTTGAGCATCAAGCGGCAGAGCACCAAGCTCTAGAACAAGCGGCAGCGCCAAAAGTGGAACAAATTTCTGTACCAGAGGTATTGCCACAAGTTGTACCCGAAGTTGTGCCAGCGGCTGTGCCAAAACTAGCTCCCCAACTTGAAACAGCCGCAGTAAAAGAGACCATCGAAGTTGCCCCAGTCAGTGCTGTTGATTCGCGTTTAGCGCAAGAAGTCGCTCAAATTAATCCCAAGACCGTCGAAACTGCCGAAGGAGTAATTAAGCCAGTAGTACCAGCGGTAGTCGAGAAGAAAGTTGTCGCTGAGACCATCGAACCAGCGGCGGCAGAGGTTGTTACGCCAGCCGTCGAAAGCAAAGTAGCAACAGCGGTTATTCCGCCAGCCGTCGAAAGCAAAGTAGCAGCAGAGGCGCTGAGCGATCAAGCAACGGCAAAAACACTGGCAGAAAGAGCTGCTGCTGAAAGAGCTGCCACAGAACGAGCCGCCACTGAACGTGCTGCTGCTGAACGAGCCGCCACTGAACGTGCCGCCACTGAACGTGCTACCACAGAACGAGCTGCCACTGAACGTGCTGCCGCTGAACGTGCTGCCACTGAACGTGCTGCTGCTGAACGTGCTACTGCTGAGAGAGTAGCAGCAGAAAAAGCAGCGGCGGAGCAAACCACAAAAGAAGCAGTAGTTACACCATTAGTAC
>CAJXZK010000190.1 GCA_913063055.1 uncultured bacterium | reverse complement strand
AACAAATATGGAAAACCTTTTTAAGGATCAAACAACATTTAACAGTGATATTAGCAAATGGAATACTGAAAATGTAACTAACATGAATAGCATGTTCAAGGGTGCACATTCATTCAATCAAAACATATCTACCAAGGATACGGGAACATACCTAGCATGGAATACAAGCAACGTCACTACAATGACCGAAATGTTTAATATGGAACCAAATGAGAGTGCAACCGGAGTTTTTAATAATGGTCAAGCAATAGCTGAAGCAGGACAACCACTAAATTGGAACACAAGTAAAGTCACATCATTTTATTACTTATTTAAAGGATGTCGTTATTTAAACCAAAATTTTTCAACTACTTCGGTCACACTATATAGATATACATACAATGCATGGGATACAACCAATGTTACTAATATGACGAAAACGTTTGCTGATTGTGATTCGTTTAATAATGGTTACACTAATTACAATACACAATTCAATACTACAAACAAACCCTTGTTCTGGAATACAAGCAAAGTAACCGACATGTTTTATATGTTCGGTATTAAAAATTTATTTACTCAGACAAAAAGTCGATATAACCAACCTATGAATACGGAAACCGTCACAGTTGGCGGCGTAACATATACTGCATGGGATACAAGCATTGTTACTAATATGGGGTTTATGTTTCATAAACAGTCACAATTCGATAAAGATATATCAAGTTGGAACACATGTAGAGTAACATCTATGCATTCTATGTTCAAAGGTGCATCATCATTCAATAGAGATATCGGAGACTGGTCCGTTTATAACGTCACAAATATGCATTCTATGTTCAAAGGTGCAACAGCGTTTAATATAAATATTCAACGCTGGAATACTAGTTCAGTTACAGACATGACGTCGATGTTCAATAATGCATCATCGTTTAATCAAAACCTCGGAATCTGGGAAGTACCAAATGTGACTACTATGTTTGAGATGTTCAATGGCGCATCATCGTTTAGTCAAAATCTCACTATGTGGGAGGTAATCGAAACAATAGTATTAACAGATCAGTTTAAAGGCACACATATGGGAACCGGTGGTTCCGTCTCACCTATGTCAGATACTCCTGATGTATCTTATTATTCCTTATTATCAACTGCTCCTGCTCCTGCTCCTGCACCCGCTCCTGCACCTGCACCTGCACCTGCACCCGCTCCTGCACCTGCACCTGCACCTGCACCTGCTCCTGCACCTGCTCCTGCGGCTCCCCAGCCAGCAGCGGCGGTGAACCCTGCACCGGTAGCTGCTAACGAAGTTGAAACCGAAGCTACAGGTGGCAAAAAGTGGGGCGACCTAGATGCTATTCCCACCCCCAAGGTTACTTTAGAAACAGCAGCACCTTTGCCGAAGCCGATTCACGAAAGCGGCGGAGAGAAATCTCGGGAGCTAGATGCCATTCCTGGACCGGGTGAAAAACGTGGGCCAGCGAGTAGCTCACTAGTCACTGGCGGTGGTGCCGCTGGTGGAAAAGGCCTAAAACGCCCAGCTCCTGAAAAGGCTGAAATGTACAACATTCCAGCCGTGCCGATCTGGCTAATAGTTTTAATACTAATTGCCATTGCTGGTGCCGTTTATTACATGGCAACAAAGCCACACTAATAAGTAATTTGGACCTATTGCAAGACTTCAATCTTGTCGATCTTAGCGGCCAAGACAAAATCTGACTCAGTCAAACCTTTGATTGTATGAGTAAAGATGTCTACCTTGAGCATTCCCCAAGAGATGTGCAAATCGGGGTGATGATCTACTTTGTCGGCTAAGGCACCGATAAGAATTGCGCGATCTAAAGCTCCTCGAAAATCCTTGAACTTGTATGATTTGGTCAACAAACCGTCAACAATCGCCCAGTCGTCTAACTCAGCAAGGAGCAGCTGGCATTGGTCAGCTGCGAGAGCAGGGACGCCGCCGCGACAAGGTATACATTCTCGTTCAGAAAGAGATTCTCGTTCAGAAAGAGTCATAGAGCCTAACCTTTTGTAGTGAAGAAACTAGAATTCTGGACTATCTTTCGATAGATCACCAATCACCACAGTAATGGGTATGCTCAGTGAATCTCGTTGGACAACTATGTTCACCCGATCCCCAGGCTTGCAGGCCTGGGTTAACTCACGAACCTCACGCTTAGACTTTACTGCAATGCCGTTAATCTTAGAAATAATGTCACCGGCCTTTATACCAGCCTTCTCTGCCGGTCCAGCAGCAGCCAGTCTAGCTATTTTGACAGCCACTGGATGTGATGGCAAAGTCAGCGAACGAGTACGATCTGGATCAATATCTTCCATGTAAACCCCCAAATAGGCGCGGGGAATCTGGCCGTCACTTATCAGCCGTCGAGCGACTTCGCCAGCAACGTCAGAGGGAGTGGCAAAACCAATACAAACAGCCTGATTGCGAACAGCTGTGTTAATACCAATCACTTCACCGTTGATGTTAAGCAGTGGTCCGCCAGAATTACCTAAATTCAAGGCAGCGTCATGCTGAATCAAATCAACTCTGTTTTTAAAATCAGAAAGAGAACGGTTAATCGCGCTAACCACACCTAAGGTCAAGGTATGGTCAAAGCCAAGGGGCGAACCAATGGCAATGGCCCAATCACCAGGCTTAACCGTCTTTGAATCGGCAAACTTAAGCACAGGCAAACCTGTTGCATCAATTTTGACTACCGCAAGATCAGAAAAGTCATCTCTTCCCACTAAACGCGCATCGAATACTCTTTTGTCATCCAAGGTCACTTTAATGTCGCTGTCTCGATGAATAACATGAGAATTGGTCAGAATATAACCATCAGAGCGAACTATTAGACCAGATGCCTCTGCTGGCGGTATCACTCGGCTACTACCATCAGCACGTTGCAGCGTCGGAGAAAACTTTATGTCGATAGTGACCACCGACGGGTTAGCTTTGGCAGCAACGTCAGCAATAACATTGGTAGCCGAACGCTGTGACTTGCTAGCATCGGCAAACAAATTAGGAATACTTGGCTTCAAGCTTGAAGAAATTGGCTCATGAGGAATGAGATAGAAACCAGCCCAAGTGCCAAAGGCAAAGAGGTTGAGGGCAGCGAGAGCCACCAGTAAAAGAGTTTTGCGGTTACCTAATAATCGAGAAGAGTGCTGGTGAGAAGGGGCTACACCTATCTGACCAAGAGCTTTTTGCGCGGCAATATCAGCATCACTGCCCTCAACCACAGCGCTAGACTCGCTTGCCCGAGCAGTGCTTTGAGCCCCTTGGGGCGGGAGGTACGGCTGCCAAGTCGCCGCCGAGCGGTCTTCTAGCAGAGCTTCTCGCGAAGTCGGTATTTTAGCCTGGACCTCTCCCCCTGCCGCAACATCATCGTCGACAGCGTCGAAATCGGAGGAAATATAGACTGGAACATTATCGGGTACTTCCGGCATTTAGCTATGATACCTTAAGTCGCTCATGACACACCTGCTGCAACTAAATCTACCCATTATTGGCTTGACAATCTCAGGCCGCCAAATCTATCAAGCGCAGCAAGCGTTCCTGATCGAGAAATAAGATCTCCAACATGGCCCGCGTATTGGCACCATATCTGGCACTAGTAAGTTTGCCGTCTATCTGCCTTACAATAGCAGCCAACCAAAGCAAATTCTCTTCGGCCGTTTCCTTTTGGTTTGGGTCAATCGCACTGATCTTTCGAGCTTTCATAGCAAGCCTTATCAGCACCACAAGCACAGTTAAGTGCCCTAGGCCGGCAATGAGCGAAAGCGCAGAAAAACCAGGTCCAAAATACATTTTAGAAAAAATGCGCACATAGAGAAAACGAGCTAGTAAGTTTTCGCAGGCAGCATCAAGACTACCGAGTTTGCTATCGAGGAGCTGCACAGCAGAATAGCTAGCACTGCCGATTTGCAACTTAAAACCTGCAGGCGGTGACTGCAGGTGATTTGATACAGATTGGGCAATCTGCCCATCATCAAGCAAATCAGCTTTCGAGTTGGGGTCAATATACGCGCGAGCAAGCGCATCGAGAATGAACAAATCAATCTGTCTTGGTCTAGCCTCAGACCCAGGCAGCCGACTGCGCCAGAGATCCTTTGGCACTAAAGCGGCAATGCTTTGATGAAAACTTGCTAAGACCTTTATAGCACCACAGCCAGAAGAAGAAGAAGAAGAAGACGCTGCTTCAGCTAGAGCACTGAGTAAAGGCTCTTCAATTATTTGAAACTGCTCATAAGTCAGTGCCACGCCCTCGATCAGCTGAAGACTGTGAAAGCCTTTTATGGTTTCTTCCTCAAGATTGGGAAAGAGTTCGCGAAAGAGAGCGAGAACCCCAATTAGTTGGTCGCTCTGCTCATCCAGAAGCCGTCCGCTGTTGTGCAAAACTCCAGTGCTGGCAAAACTTAAACCGACAAAAGTACCTGTCGGGGTATCGATAAACGCATAGGGAAAAAGTTGACACATGGCCGGCTTAGCCAAGTCTTGCAGGGTACACGCTGAACCATCCAAGTAAGAGCAACGACCATCAGGGCGCTTTTCTAGGGCTCGACTAAAGCCAGCCAAACCAGCCTTTCTCTCGGAAGGAGAAAGAAAACTCACAGGCAGGTCAGCTTCTGAGCATTGGAGAGCGGAGGTTAATCGCTTGACGTCCTGCTCATTTAGCGGCACGGGCCAAGAAAGACAGCAATTGGCGCACCTTGTGCACTCAAAGCGAATTCCTTCTGGAATGTGAAGCTTGCTGCCCAAGCCTGCGCTAGCCGCTGCATTAAACAATATTCATTGCCACCATAATCGCCACCATAATTGTCATCTTATGATAAACCGTTCATGCGCTCTACCGCCCCGATTGTTCATCATATGAACATAATTAGTCGCCCCAGCACAGAACTCTTGAACCAATGAGCAATCGCAATACCTGGCCCACTTCTCTCTTAGCCCTGCTTCTAGCGGCAAGCTTGATTTTCCTTGAAAGCAATCAGCTGCAGGCTCTGGCCAAGACGGCAAGCCCAAGCCTATCAGCACCAATTGAAGACAAATGGGCTGTGGTCATTGGCATCGGCGACTTTATCGACCCGGGTATTCCCAAACTCAAATATTCAAGCAAAGACGCCCGCGACTTTTATGACTACCTGGTAGATCCGACTCAAGGCAAATTCAAGCCAGACCATGTGCGTCTTTTGCTTGATCGAAATGCTACCAAGATCAACATTATGGACGCCCTCGGCGACTCATTCTTACCCCATGCAGCCAACCCAAAAGACTTGGTTGTGATTTATCTATCTACTCATGGTTCCCCAGCGGGAGCAGACATTCGCGGCGTGAATTATATTGTCGCCGCCGACACTCAGTTGCGCAAACTATTTGCCACTGGCATAGAAATGAACCAGCTCTTGCGCATGATCAAAGAACGTGTCCACACAAACCGCATAGTACTCGTGTTAGACACGTGCTATAGCGGAGCGGGCGCACAGCTCGGTCACAAGGGTATTGTCAGAACCAATGTAGATAGCCATGCGGCTGCTCAGGGAGTGGGCTCACTAGTAATCTCTTCTAGTGCACCGGATCAAAAGGCCTGGGAATCAGACGACTTGCACAACAGCTATTTCACACGCTACTTCATTGATGCTCTCAAAGAAACAGGCAGCAAAGAGGGAAGCAATGGCAATAACATTGAACAGGCCTTCAATGCCATGCGCAGCAAAGTACAATCGACGGTATTGAAAGACAAAGGCGAAGTGCAAACCCCAGTCATGGCTGGTGTCTTCTCCGGGCCTAGCCTAATGCTCTCAACACCGCCAACTGTCAACAGAGAAGCCCCGACAACTCTGCCTGGTGATGGAGTGATCGCTTCAGTCACACCAGGCTCTCGCTCAATCGGTAGCGCTGGGGCCCTTGATTTTTCTGCCTATGTTGAGCACGTGCGCCTTGGCAATCAGCTCGTAGAGCAAAACAAAACCTGGGATGCCATTCATGAATTTGAACTTGCCACCAAGGCTAACCCGGGCACAATTGAAGGTTACATAACCCTGGCTCAACTATACGATCAGCAAGGTCGGTATAAAGAAATGCTCGACGCCGCCCGTAGAGCGGTGCTCAATGACGATAGTTCGTCACGCGGACGCGAGCTGCTCAGCCTGGCTGATTTGCGGGCCGGCAATGTGGAAGAATCACTGCGCCAGGTGCAGATGGCCATAACTCTCGACCCATTCAACTCAATGGCACACAATTTACTGGGCTATATCAACGAACACAAGTTCAATCGAGTTGATCAGGCCGAGCAAGAGTATCGCAAAGCACTGGAGCTAAATAATTTGAATACCAGAGCCTTAGTTAACCTCGGGCTCTTGCTAGAAAAACACGGCCGCGATAAAGCGGAAAGTGAAGCTCTATTTCGCAAAGCTATTGAGAGCGATGGCGATGACTGGGAAGCGCACTTATCCCTCGGGCACTTACTTTATGCCACCAGTGGCAAGCTAGAAGAAGCGGAGAAAGAAATTCGCCGTGCTATTGAACTAGCTCCGGCCAACGCCCGCATTCATAGTGAGTTAGGCAATATTCTAGCTTTGGACAAAAAGCGGCTAGAAGAGTCAGAAGTTGAACTGAAAAAGGGTATCGAGTTAGGTGCAGACAAAGGCACGCCGCACTACCTCTTTGCCAATTTCTTGCTCAATCAACGCGGTCGTATAGATGAAGCCGAGCGAGAATACCGCAAAGCAATTCAAATGGACCCCAATTATGACGAAGCCATGGTGGCACTAGCAGACTGCCTGGTCACATACAAAAAAATCTATAACGAATCTGACGATCTCTATAAGCGCGCTCTCAAAGTCAATTTGAAAAATGCCTCAGCCCATCTCGGCATAGCCCGGGTGCAAGAGCTGCTGTTTAAGAACTACAAAGGTGCAGAAGAGGAGATTCGAGCAGCTCTTGCAATTGACCCACGCTTCTCTCTGGCCCATGAACGCCTGGGCATTTTACTGGAAAAGCTAGGCAAGCCAGGGGACGCCAGACTAGCCTACCAAGCAGCGATTGACACAGATCCAGACAATGCCCAAGCTAACTATCTACTTGCGATGCTATTGTGGGACCAGTTCCACAACAGCCAAGAAGCGAAAAAGCTCCTAGAAAGAGCTACGGCTCTGCAGCCACTAAATTCCACCTATCTCACAGCCATGGGTAAGTGGATGGCTACAGAAGCTAAACAATACAAAGATGCAGAGAAGCTCTTACGCAAAGCTACTGAAATAAACTTTGCTGACACCCAGGCCCACTATCAGCTTGGCATGCTCCTGATTGAGAAGCTCGGCGCGCGCAAAGCGGGCGAAGCTGAACTAAAGACAGCCTATGAGCAAGACCCTGAAGACAAACTTGTTAAAGCAGCACACACTCGATTTGTACGCTAAAGCGCTACAACACCGGAGATCTCAATGACGAAGAATCACTACTCTCCGCCTGTGGGTGCGGCCGAAAAGCAATCAGCACCGCTCAACATAGCTATGATTACAGTCTCGATAATCATAGCAGTGCTTGTTTCAATAATCTATTTGCCGACACTTTCAGCACCAGCTCTATATGACGAGACCTATTTGATTTCCTGGTGGAAAAACCTTTTACAGGTTGGCATTTTTAGTAGTGAAAATTTCGCATTTTTGAGTTTTACTGGCTGCGATCTACGCGACGCCACTGGCCCCTATGGCAATCTGGCCAGCCTCTTTTCAACCGCGATATCAGGCGGAAAAATTGCAGTGATGCACTTTTTCTCGATAGCCCTGCATCTGTGCAACAGTCTGTTGCTCTTTGTTGTCAGTCTAACAGTGCAGAAACTCAGTCACCTTGAAGGCAAGCGAACAGACGATAGCAGCAGCAATGAAACATCGGATATTGGGATAGCCCAATTTACCGTTTCGGCTATTGCCTCCCTACTTTTTGCCCTCAGCCCGCTAGCACCAGAAGCAGTGTCATGGCTAGGAGGCTTCCCTCTGCTTCTAGGTACTACTCTAAGCCTAGTTGCTTTCTTACTACTCTGTTTTTGCGCAGGTAGCAACGAAAAGCGCAACATCATACTGAGCGGCATTGCAGGCAGCTTAGCGCTTCTGGCCGCGCTCTGTTCAGCCCACTTAACAGCTGTTGTGTTTTGTCCAGCGGTTTGTTTTTACCTGGCCACAAGACAAATAATCGAAAAGAAGAAGACTGTTAGAAAAATTGTCATTATTTATTTGCTGGGTGCAACCATTGGATCTCTATTTTCCAGCCTCAGTTATCTCGGTCACTCTCCAGACAATGAGGCCAATCTGCCACCCAAGATTGCGGCGCTAAGAGAAGTACGGCCTGAGCCCGAAAACTCTTTTATGAGAAGTATCGGCAATCTATCTGCCATGGTCATACCGATTAACAGATCAATAAATAAGACCTACAACAAGACTTTCAAACTCAGTTACCTGATGATTCCAGCACCCTTGGTGTTTTCACTGATTGCAATAATGCTCAGCATCCAGCTTCGTAATCGCATTGGTATCGCGCTCACACTATCTCTCATCTATTTTCTTTTGAACAGAGAGTTAATCGACCGTGAGACTCTAGTGGGTGTACGCTGGTTCTATCCGATTCTGCCAACATTCAGTTTTCTCATAGCTAGTACCCTGGCCAGCCCACTGTTCATCCAGTGGAACAAACTGGAAAACAACCTAGTTATTAGATCAGTCAAATCGCTAATATGCTTGGTCCTTGTAATTTGTACGTTGCTCTTTCTCATCCCTCTTACGCACACGCAGATATCTTCTTTTAAATCTCAAGGTAAACTCTGGGCAAAGCTCTCTAAATCAATTGAAATGCTCGGCGCCAAAGAAAAGAGTGCTTACCTAATCGTGCGCAATCTGCCCCAAAGCCTCAGCATCGCACCAATAATTTCACCTTTCGAACCGATCTTGATAGACACTGCAGAAAAGCTACCCCGTAGCCAGAACATTTCAGCAGGAGCCCTTAAAGACTGTCTACGCAACAGCAAGAGAGAAAGTAAAATCGGCAACATTGTCTTTCACTTCGAAAAACATCTAGCTGACTTGATCAAGACTGATTTCGAAGTTACCAACCAAAACTTTGCCGGTCCCTTAACGGCTCAACAAATAGCCAAGCGTGTCACACCAGCAATTGAATACTATCGAGGTACGGTCAAACTGGATGCCACAGGAGAAAACCTTTTACTCGAAAGCGGCAATACTAATGGTGCTGCCGTGCGCATTGACTGCGAGGGCCTTAGCCCTGTCAAAGGCGACTTTTTATACGTAGAAGCGAAGATTGACGGACCGCCTTTGCAGCCCCATACCCCGGTTGAAATTCACTGGTTAACCAACTGGAATACGGAGTGGGAGCCCAGAGATCGCAAGACCCAAGTCGATGCCTTTGCCAACGACAATCTCTATCACCGCTACTTCTTTCCCTTGAGAAGCACCGGTTGGACGACCAATGGCTTACCATCACATATCATGCTCGGCTTCCCTGCTGGCGCCAATGTTGCAGTTAAGGCCATCGGCATTGCCGGCGCCGCAACAGATAATACAGCTGAATCTGCTTCGCTTCAGCCAACAGAACCTACATTAGCACCACCATTAGCACCACCATTGGCACCGCCAGTGCCACTACTAACAGCTCAGGCTAGCTTGACTCAAAGCCAAGGCAAACGAAGATTCGCAGCCTTTAGCTTCAACTACCCAGACCTCCAAGAGCTTGGTCTCACAGCCGTTTACGGCAGAGACAATTCTTTGCTGCTCAATTATGATGCTAGTAAAGTAGAGTCAGCCACTGCTGTGAAATTTGAAATTGGCCTGCCTGATAGTAAATTCAAAGCAGACAATGCTGAATATCCAGACAGCAGCTCGACCACCATAGATCAGCGCGATAATAAGGGCACCCTTATTCTGAAAGCAACAGACCAGCCTATCGCCTCTAGAACCGCAGCTACAGGCACAGTCTTCCCAATTCGAGTTTTCGCCCTAGATCAATCAGGCAAAATAATCGGCCGCTCCAGCGATTCAGTACATTGTTTAATCGATTGGAATTTGTCAGCTAAATAGCGAGATGGTTCAAAGAGGCGAAAATGAGTTCAGGTAAACCACAATCACAGTTCGATAACTTCGATGATGATGACGACTTTGATGATGAAGATCTAGACGATGACGAAATGACATTCAAAGAAGAACTCGTCTACGACTTAGCGGCTTTAGTGCACGCGTGGCAAGACGATGCCCCAGACAATAACTATTATCTTGATACCAGAAATGGTTCCGTTAAACTGGTGCACCAAAATCTATACGACCTTAAACAGCTCACCGATGAAATAGAAAAGCACAAAGAACGTTATCTCTATCTACCAAAACCAGGGCCCAACCAGCTCAAAGACGACCTGCGCGATTTTCAAAAAGCAGTTGAGAACAAAAGCTTACAGCCAATTTTAGACATGGCCCTACAGAGTCCGCATCCGCTGGCTGGATTCAACAAAGTATTGGCCAGTCACCCAGAAGAACTAAATCGCCTGAAAGAGTTCAGAGAGAGTCGAGTGCGTCTCCGCATCAAACAATGGTTTGAAGCAAACTCGCTAACAAACCGCTGGGATGAATAACTTGAAACTTAAAGTCTAAGTACTCACGCTGTACTTGTTCAGGGCCGAACCCACGCCGCGCTCTGGCAATGCTGGCCCCCGCACAACCTTTATTGCCGACCATGGCAAGTACAAAGTTTCATTCTCTCTTCTAAGGCAGAGATAAGTGCCCTGATCGGCCATAGCAACCTCTCCATCAACTTGCTCACCGCTCATGAGTAGAACGGTCACTGAGGTGTTCATGGGGATGGCCATTAGTACTCCAATACTTTCACTTTAGCTAGACAGGTGTTACATTCCACACTTGCCCTAGAAAATAAACAACACGGCCAAATACTATATCAGAAGCTGCGAACATCGATGCCCAATGGTTAAGTGGTTAGACTCGTTCCGTTTTGTCTAGCCCGAATTTCTTCAATAGCCTTAAAGTTAGTCGAGCCATTTGAATTCTGACCAACTTCGTTCAAGGCATAGCCGCTCAAGCCATTCTTAGCAGCATCGTCCATAGCGTTTAACTTAGGAGCTATGACACCAATAGCACTTTCCAGAGCACCTTTGGCAGCCATACACTGAGCGAAACCAGCAAAATTACCGCTAGTCAAACAGGCGTTCATAGCAGCCACAATATTGCCATATGCTCCATAACAAGCGCTTAGGTCGCCAGCTGAAACAGTGGCAGGATTGCCAGCTTTAGCAGACAAAGCGCTAGCTACGCTTGAGGCATTGGCTGAAGCAGAGATAGCCGCAGCTTCTGAAGCTTGAATAGCTCCTGGAGAGGAATTGGATAAACGCACGCCGTCCGAGTAACTGACGTCGCCAGAACTGTTGACGTAGACTTTGCCACCAAACAATTCAGTGCCGTTGTCTGAGAATTTGAACGAGTTGTCGGCCGCCTCGTAAGTATTGTTATTAACGTTATAGT
>CAJXZK010000189.1 GCA_913063055.1 uncultured bacterium | reverse complement strand
TAAAGAATCCCCTTATAGGTGCAGACCGGCTGCTCGACCTATTTCTCGATGGAGCCCTGGGAAGCCTTGAGGCGAATCAAATCCAGGGCCTGAAATTACTTCAGGAGTCAAATAGAGACATGCTTGAGTTGATCAAGAATCTCTTAGAGGTCTATCGCTATGATGCTGGTGCCACTCCCTTGAATTTTAGCCAGGTTGATGGAAAAGAACTTATCACTAGCTGTATAGAATCTATCGGCTTTCTTGCTACCCTATCTAAAGTCACGCTCAGTACTGTTTTCGATGAAGGCAGTCACAAAATTGAGGCAGACCGAATTGCCCTGCAGCGAGTCATTCTCAACCTGCTTTCGAATGCTATTAAATTTAGTGTTGAGGGCGCTAAGGTTATTATTTCGGCCGGCCTTCGCGGCCATTTTTATTGTTTTGAAGTAGAGGATACTGGTGCAGGAATACAGCAGGATGACTTGCTCAAAATCTTTCAGCGCTACGCTCAAGGTAAGCACGGTCGCACTATATTAAGCGGTTCTGGTCTGGGCCTGTATTTGTGTCGACGTTTAGTCGAGGCCCATGGAGGCGAAATAACTTGCGATAGCGTTGAGGGTCAGGGGACAACCTTTATTGTTCGTCTGCCCTGTCAGCAGTTCGAGATTCCGAAGACAAAAAATTGATATAAAGTTCTAAAGAGGCTGCTGCCCTGCCCGAAAGTCGTGCCTGGGTAGTTGTCGGTATGTGAAATTCAAAGGCTATCTTTTAACGTCTATTTCTGGATAAAATTTGAGATAAGACTTCAATAGGAAAGTTCTGCGGTGGAAGCAAAAGGCGTTTCTTCGAAGGGCTTGTCAGCCCTTCTGAGTAGAGACTGGCATCGACTCTTTGTCATTAGTCTGCTGAGCTTGTTTTTAGAACTTTTTGTCATTCGTTGGCTGGCCACCGAAATTCGAATTTTTGCCTATTTTAAGAACATGGCTTTGATGTCTGCCTTTCTTGGCCTTAGCCTTGGCTTCTTGTGGTGCAACAGCAAGCGCGATCTGTTTAAGCACACTCCTCTGATACTGCTTTATCTAAGTGGCATTCTAGTATCGGCCTTAGTGCTGGGTTTCACTCATATGTCGTTTGTGGCCGCTTCTAACAGCGTCATGATGTTTGGCAACTTTGAAGACTTTGCTGGTATACAGATCTTCTATGTTTCTATTGTTCTGCTTGGTATATACGCTCTTTCGGTACTGCTCTTTATAGGTCTAGGCCAGGAAACAGGTCGCCTGTTCCAGTCATTTAAGCCCCTGACTGCCTACTCAATAAATGTGGCAGGCGGTTTGGCCGGTATATTGCTTTTTTCGTATTTAAGTTTTTTCTGCACAGACCCCGGTGTCTGGTTAATCATTGCTGGATTGATGTTCATGTATCTGGGGCGCAAACTCATTCCAGCTTGCATCATCATTTTTGGCATTTTTTATATGGTCTATCTTGGGCCGTTCGTAGCCAAAGAGGCCTATAAGCCTGACTTTATTACTACGGTTTGGTCGCCTTACTATCGTATTGATGTGCGTGAGTCGCGCATTAGCGACGGTGAGTTTAAAGGGCAATCTGTCGGTCAAGACATGTTCATTAACTACGATAGTTTCCAGACTATGGTTGATGATAGGCCCAGTTCACTTACTCGTTTTTCTAAACAAATTGCCGATGAACTCTCTGAGTTTCACCTGCGGCCGTTCATTTGTTACGGCAAGCCCGCCAAAAATGTTTTGATCATGGGTGCTGGCTCTGGCTCTGACGTTGCTGCAGCTCTAAGAGCCGGGGCCGAGCATATTGATGCAGTTGAGATTGACCAGAGTATCTACAAGATTGGCAAAGATCTGCACCCGGAAAAACCTTATGATTCGCCTAAAGTCAGCGTGCACATTATGGATGCTCGCACTTTCTTAAAGAACACCAAGCAAAAGTATGATGTCATTGTTTTCGCTTTTCTTGACAGTCACACTGCCTTCTCATCGCTCTCATCACTGCGGACCGACAACTACATTTTCACCAAAGAGTCTATTCAAGAAGCCAGTGCCCTCTTAAGTCCAACCGGAATTCTCTGTGTCTCCTTCATCAACAAACCCGATTGGCTCTGGGACAAACACTGTGCCATTGCTAAAGCTGCGACCGGTGAGTTACCGCTGGGTTTCTATAAAGAGAATAAGTTGCCGTCGGCCTTTCTCTTGTCGGGACCGGGTGTGAAAGGCAAGACCTATAAAGACTTCCCCAAAATAAGTTTCTTCCCCAGAGAGGCAAGTGTTCGCAGCGACATTACGCCTAGTGAGGACGATTGGCCCTTTCTGTTTTTGCCTCGGCGTGAGCTGCCGATGACCTATGTTTGGCCGATTTTCCTAATCATTTTTGTTGGCTTCTTACCGCTCTATAATGAGATACGTAAGACCGATGATGCCGCCATCGACAGTCTTATGTTTTGTCTGGGCATGGGCTTTATGCTTCTAGAAGTGCGCTCGATGTCAGAATTATCGCTGCTGTTTGGTTCAACCTGGCTGGTCAACAGTGTCATTATTGCTACAGTGATGCTCTTTATCTTGCTCTCCAACTATATTGCTTCTAAGTTGAGCACCAGGTGGACGCCGGTGCTGACCATGATTTTACTGGCTGTTCTGGTGCTTTCAGCTTTCGTTAAAGCCAGTTCTTTGGCTGCATTCGGACCAGTAGGCGGAAGCGTACTTGGTTGCCTTGTCTTTCTTCTGCCATTGATTTTCTCATCGGCGATTTTCAGCTTGATGTTTAAGACCAGCAAGACTGTCAATCGTTCTTTGGCTTTCAATCTGGTGGGCGGCCTGGTGGGAGTATGTCTTGAATATTTATCAATGGTGTTTGGTATTAAGGCTCTGACTTATATTGCCATCACTATCTACCTGGTGGTTTTGTATCTCACCAAGAAGGCTGTTGCTCGATCTGTAGTTGGGAGCTAAGACAAAAGAACTGCTAGAAGTTTCGCAATTTCTCTTTTTTGAATTAACGCAGCTTCGTCTATTCGACCTTCGCACTGTTCGCATTATGCTACCGTCTACTCTTCGACTTGTTGTTAATTACTCCTGTACTCTTGTACTCTTGTTTGCTGGTCGTATTGTCGAATTATCAACTGGACTAATTGTCGTTAAGTCTAAAATTGCTAAAATCCAGTTCTAAACAACTCCAATATCTTCGTTCCAAACTTGGGGATATTTTTGCTGAAATTCTTTGAGCAAATCAAAGCATTGATCAAGATCTAGATCGATCACTTCAACTCCGTTGTCACGCATAAATTGAGCAGAGCTTTTAAAGGTGCGGTTCTCGCCTGCGATAACTTTAGCGATGCCGAATTGCACTATAGCTCCTGCACACATAGCACATGGCATCAACGTTGAGTAGATCACTGTATCGCGATAACTTACTTGTCTTCCGGCATTGCGTAGGCAGTCTATTTCACCATGGGCAGTAGGGTCACCTTGCTGCACTCGGCGATTGTGACCACGCCCAATAATCTGACCGGCTCTAACTAAGACTGAACCGATTGGAATACCACCTTCGGCAAATCCTTTTTTGGCCTGGTTGATTGCTTCTTCCATAAACGCGTCTGGTTTATTTTGAGCGCTCTTTTCCATCTGCAATTCTTCCTTTTTGTTGCCGATTACTGTGGTTTGACTAAGCACCAAATGTGGAGCTGTGACGGCGAATTTCGCCTTTGGTAGCGCTCGTTTCTGGTCTGATAATGTATATTATGTTTCGTCGACCATTCGAGGGGCTCTAAAGCCTTACTAGTATTGGGTTTTCGGGCACGAATTTTAATGGCGTTTTTGCCTCAAAAATCGATTTGGGCAGGATAATCTGACCTAATCGATTTTAAGAGCGGCAAGAATATCTTCTTCGATCCAGCCACGTCGTACTAAGGTATCGCCTACGCCACCAGAAGCAAAGCGTTGCTCTAAGAGAGCAATGATCATCAAATCTTCTGCTACAAGTCCTAATGCCATTAACTGCAGTGCTAAAGCGTCAGATACTTCTTCATCTGGTGCTATAAGTTCTTGACCAATCAAAAGACCGTCCAATTCTTCTTGCGATATAAATTGTTTTTCCAGCAGAATCTCACCTAACTGTCGGTCGCTGTTCTGCTGCTCCTGGACGGCCTCTTTTAACTGCTCGAGGGTAATCATGCCAGAGGCTAAACAAAGCTGGCCTAAACGGAGCTTAGAATTGAATTTATTGCTGCCACTACTTGAATGCTCATAAGCATTTCTATTTGAAGAAAGTTCTTCATGGGCATGACGAATAGCTTGTAAAGCAATACCCGCTTGTTCTGTGGCTTTGGTCGAATTAAAAGGTTGTGACAATCTCTCTGTTAACCGCAAGGTTATTTCGTCAATGCTTGAGGCATCAGCGCTTTTGTCTAGTTTTAGTGCATGAAAATGATTAGTCATAATTTTTTGTCAGCAAGTGAAAACTTCTACGAAAGGTTCAGTGAATGGTTTATCTAATATTATAGTGTCGGTAAGGCTTAGCGAGTCGACAATACGACTAGTCGAGTTATCGAATTAACTAATTATCGTATTTAGCAAAATATCAATTGTGTAATTGTCCAATTTTCTAATTTTCGATAATTAGTATCGTGCTCTGTTCTAACGTTTATCTGTTCTACTCGTTGTATTTATTTCTTGTTGTTCTTACTAACAGTCGTAAACCGCAGAATCATCCAAAAGAGTCCTTAGCTTAAGGTACCCATGACATCAGCACCTCTAAACCAAGCCGGTAACCGTGTAAAAGCTTTCGACTTCAAGTTTTTGTCGAAAGAATGGTTGGCAATGGTCAATCCCTCTACTATTGGCCGGGATTTCCTTGCTGGCATCACAGTGGCTATGGTGGCTCTGCCGCTCAACCTTGCTCTGGCAGTCGCCTCTGGTGTTGAGCCAGCCCTGGGTATCGTTTCTGGTATCGTGGCTGGAATAATCGCTGCTCTATTTGGTGGGCAGCGTTACGCCATAACTGGTCCTGCTGCCGCCATGGCCGTTGTGTTGATTGAAGTTGCTCACAACTTTGGCATGGGTGGAATCTTTTTTGTTGGCCTGGTAGGCGGTATCCTGCAGATTGTTGCCGGCCTGCTGAAACTGGGAAGAATCATCTCCTTCCTGCCAATGCCTGTAATTGTCGGCTTTGCTAACGCCATTGGTATTCTTGTTATCTTCAACACCGTTGATGACTTCTTTGGCTTGCAAGTAAGGCCGCTCCATTTGCATACCGCCGCCACTACAGCCACTGCCGTAGTTGGGTCGCCGTTTATTCCTGAATTTGTCAAAGATGTCAGCGACCTAATTCAGCGTATTTTTATTCACAACGAGTGCAATATTCAGGCTGTCATTATCGGCCTGCTTGTAATTGCTCTCTCTGTGCTTGTGCCGCGCTTTACTAAAGTGGTGCCGGGCTCGTTAATTGCCATTGTTGCGGCCTCGATTGCCGCAAATCTCCTTCATTTTGATATTCCTCGGGTAGTCGATTTGGCTCCTCTGACTAATATCAATTTGATGCCGCATTGGCCAACATTGCCCACTGGTATTACTACTTTTCAGCAATATCAAGCTCTCACTCTTTATGCCATTACTGTTTTCATGTTAGGTTCAATTGAGTCACTGCTCTCAGCCACAGTGGCCGATGGTATGTCTATGCGCTCTAAGCACCGGCCCGATCAAGAACTGATTGGTCAAGGTCTTGCTAACTTCGCTATGCCGTTTTTCGGCGGTATTCCAGTTACCGGTGTAATTGCTCGCACTGCAGTCAATATCACAGCCGGGGCACGCACTCGCTTAGCAGCAATCATACACTCAGGGGTTCTGCTCTTATTAGTACTTTGTTTCGCACATCTAGCAGAACAGATTCCTCTGGCAGCTTTAGCCGGAGTGCTTGTTTTGACTGGCTTCCGCTTGATCGAGTGGGATGAAATTCGCGAAATCTGGCGAGGCTCAAGAACAGAAGGCTGGGTAGTATTGACTACTACAGTGGCTTCAGTCTGTGTTGACTTGACCGCTGGTATCCTAACGGGCTTGCTTCTCACCTGCGTTTTGACAGTGCAAAAAATGAGCTTACTCAGCCTGGTTAGCGAAGTTGGTGAGGATGACGATCGCATTGAAGCTACCCAGCAAATTCCTAGCTGCAAGTTTGTGCGCACCTATCTAGTTGATGGTCCGCTGTTCTTTGGCGCGGCGGAGCGCTTTACTGAGAATATTTTGCTCACCCAAGATTTGCGCGCTTTGATTTTACATATGCGCTCACTCAACATGATGGATATAACAGGGGTAGAGACACTATTGGCTATCCACTCTCAGCTCAAGCGCAATAACGTTCGACTGGTTATTGCTGAGCTTCCTGGTCAACCCCTGGAGTTGATGAAAAAGACTGGTGCCTTGCAGAAAATTGGCATTGAGAACTGCTTTTCTGACTATAAAGAGGCCCAGCTTGATGTCAATGAGAAGTTGCTGACTTCGGTCTGTCAGGGCTGCTCCGCCGGTATCAATCCGGAGATAAAAGGCAAGATGACGGGCCCTCGTGATTGCAAGCTGCGCAGCGCTTTATTAATGGACAATAGTCGACTGACCAAGACTCTAAAAGCGCGCATGGATCGCACGCAGAAAATTAAAACCGGTACTTTTACTGCTATTAGTCCTGACATTCTTCGTCTTGTCAGAGTAAGCAAACCAGAAGATATACCTGAGTTCCTGCGCGGTACCCCCATCGAAACCTTGCTCAAATGTCAGAATATGGGCGAAGTTGACGCCAATCAGTCAGAAGATCCTGATCTCGTAATTGGTATGTGTATCGACTATCGCAAGTCTCTTTCACTGCCTCAGAATTGCGCGTATGTAATTAGGCGAACCGGGGCGAATATGGCTGGTTCAGAGTTTTCACTTGCTCTTGCCCTTTCAACCGGTATTGAATATATGGCATTAATCGCTCATAACCACTGCGTTATGTCCGATCCCCATGTCAAACGTGGTGCCTTTGTTTCAGCCTTAACAGGCAAGCATGGCTGGAGCGATGATCAAGCCCTTAGTTTCTTTGACGAACATGCCTCCAGCAGAGAAATCGATGATGCCATCGACTTCTCTATTAAAGAGTCGCGCCGTCTAAGCAATCTCTTCCGTGGTCTTAAAGTGGTGCCGATGCTCTTCATGCTCGAAGACAACTTGGTATATCTGGTAAAAGATTGGGTGCGTGAGAAGGAAGGTAAAGATGAAGCTGATGATGTCGATGAGGATTCTTACCTCAGTGATTAGTGTCAGACGCTAAGCTCTTCTCGCGAATCTAAAATTGTTCTCAACGATTCAAAAATAGAATATTAGAGTAATGCTCCCGAACCTGCTCTTGAGATCGTCTATAATCTTCTCGCATTCATCGAGGTGGTTATGGTCGAGGGTAAGTTGCGCTTCAGCACAGTATTTGTTGCTCTGGCGGCGCTTGTATTTTCGCTAGCTTATTTCGTCAAAGCGAAAGAGCCAATTCTGCAGATTGTTAGCCCAAGCAGAATCATGTCTTCGGCTACGGCCTTACCAAATAGCACTGATTCGAAATTTGCTGAGATGGTCATGAATAGCTCAAGCTATGCCGTGTTCTTATGCCGCAGCGAATACTCGAGTGGCAATGCTAATTCGCTTGAAGCCTTGAGAGGATGGGCAGCACAGCAATTTCATAATGATCCTCGTTTCCTTCATCCTGTGATTTTACCCAAAGCTACAGCCAGTTCTACCTTTATCAATTCCACTGCCTATTGCCTTTTTGCTGCGCCCTATTATTTTGCCTCCCAAGCGGCGGCCAGTTTAATTAGCAGCCGAGTGGATAGCTATTGCGACACTGAGTCGTTTCGCGTCTTCAAGAACGACTTTGCCGGTCTTTTTGGCAGCGACGCCGAAGCCGCAACTCTTCTAGCTCGTTACCAGTCAGACCGAGCCCGCACAGCTATTAATCCACTGCTATCGGTATTGTTCTGGCTCATCATAGTGGTGCTTTCCCCTGCTTTGACTGGCCCCTTCAAGCGCGCTGCTAGTTTCTGGCGGGCACCTTTCATGAGCAGTGATCACTCAGCCAGAAAGAGCGCCACAGCAGCCGCTTATTTCGCTTATTTTGTCTCTTTTCTTGGGCTCTATTATGCCGCTCAGGCGATAATTGTAGAAAGCACTGCCGGCGCTTCTGCCATCGCCGCCATCGTATGCGGTGCCTCAGCGCTATATGTTTTGTTTCCTATCAAAGTATTTGTCGATAATGACGAAGTTTTGATGTTACGGTCGACCATTTCAGTTCGCTCCGTTTTGATTTCGGCCTGGCTCTTCTTAAGTGTACTTTCAATACAAATGTTGACTTGGATTAAGCAGGGAGTTTTGACCGAACCCGATCCAATTAGCCTGTTGATATCTGTTGTTACAGGTGACTTCATCCATGACCCTCTAACCGCCAAGCGCTGGATTTCAACAGCAATTGCGCTAACTTGGTCGGTTAGCTTTGTCTTCATCTTGAAAATACTGTCAAGACGTGACGCTGAGAGCTCTAGAGAAGTGACCAAGAAGTTGGCTGGCTTAGGCGCGAAACACTAGTGCTAAAATAAACTTCTGCCTGCCCTTGTGTCGGAACTGGTATACGAGACGCACTTAAAATGCGTTGCCCGTAAGGGATTGAGGGTTCGACTCCCTCCGAGGGCAATTTTTTCTCAGCGGCTTAATGCTCATGGAGTTTAGGCCTTAGGTAAATTAAGTGTCTAACTCATTCGATACGATTGTAGTTGGCCTTGGTGCCATGGGTAGCGCTACTCTTTACCAGCTAGCACAGCGTGGTATTAAAGCTCTAGGCATTGATCTGTTAGCGCCTCCCCATACCCTTGGATCGTCCCATGGTGATACTCGCATCACCCGTCAGGCAATCGGGGAAGGCGACCACTACACACCCCTCTCTTTGCGTTCGTATGAAATTTTTCGTGAGATGGAGAGGCTGACTGAAACAAGCCTGCTGGAAGTTACCGGTGGTCTGATGATTTCAAGTCTGAGCGAGCCGGTTTCGGTCGTGCACGTGCCGCAGTTTTTTCAAAACACTGTGGCTGCCGCCCAGAAGTTTGGTATCAAGCACGATATCCTAAATGCCAAAGAGATCCGTCTGCGCTTCCCCCAGTTCAATGTTGACGACGATGAAATGGGCTACTTCGAATACGATGCTGCTTACTTGCGCCCTGAAGAAATTATTCGTGTGCAATTGAAATTGGCCGGAGAACTTGGTGCAACTATTCATACAAACGAGACTGTGATTGGCTTTGAAGAGAATGCCAAAGGTGTGGAAGTCTACACTAATCAAGGCACTTATACTGCTGAGCACCTAGTGCTGTCTGTCGGGCCCTGGCTAACTGAGCTTTTGCCGCAGTTACAGCCAGTCTTCAAAGTATATCGCCAGGTACTTTACTGGTTTGATATTGCTGATTCATTTGAACAATTTGCGCCACCAAAGTTTCCTCTCTTTATTTGGCAGCTAAAGGGTGCCGAAGCTGGAGTCTACGGGTTGCCAGCCCTAGATGGACCTCACGGTGGTTTTAAAATAGGCAGTTCTAACTATCTCACTGAGCCCGTAACACCTGATTCGGTAGAGCGTTCAGTCAGTGCTGAAGAAACCGTAGAAATGTTCAACAGCAAAGTCGTTCGTTGCTTCCCCTTGGCCAATAAACAGTGCCTCAAGTCTGCAGTGTGCCTCTACACCGTCACGCCTGATAGTGCCTTTGTCATTGATTGGCTGCCCGATTCGCAGCGCATCGTCTTGTGCTCATCGTGTTCAGGGCATGGCTTTAAGCATGCCGCAGCTATCGGCGAAAGTATCGCGGAGATGACAACGAAGGGTCATTCACGCCTAGATCTTAGCGCTTTTAAGTTGGGTCGTTTGGCTGAATAACTGATGCTTATTTGACTTGAGCCAGTTCTTTAATGCGCACTTTGTTCTCCAGTACGCCGATACCGCTCACTTCCATTCTTACAACATCGCCGTCTTTGAGCCAGGGATAAACAGCTGGTGTCAGCTCAACGCCATTGGCGTCATAGGTGGCCATAAATTCGGCAATACAGCCATTGCCAACGGTGCCTGAACCAAAGAAATAGCCGGGCTGTATAGCAATATTTTGGCTACCTAACCAGGCAAAGATTCTAGCGAAGCTCCAGGCTTTTTTCTCACCTGTTGTTGGATGAGTGTGATAGAGCGATTGATAGTTGCTGCGGGTTCTTTCTTCACCGTTAATAGTGAGAATCATCTCCATATCGAAGACACCATTCTCGTCCATTTTTAGTTCAGAAGCCTTAACAAGCTTGGGGCCGATACTTTTGCCAACTACAAACTTGCTATTGGTTGGCCCTAGGCCTTCCATATCTTTTTTCTGAATATCGCGAGCCGACCAATCATTGAGAATAGTGAAATAGCAGTGATCTTTGATGAACTGCAATGCTTCCGCTTCGCTTGTGAGCAGAGCGCCCTTGGTGGCGAGGCAGCCAATCTCGAACTCGTAGTCTGGGGCTTTTACTACCGCAGGGAAGGTCACTTCTTCGCCGCTGGCGAAGACTTTATCGGCTGGCATATCAACTACATAATAAGCGGCATGGTCGTACCAAACTGGTGAAACAGCTACGCCTCTCTTGGCACGAATCTGGCGAATATGGGTCTCAAAACCAAGAAAATCCAGCAATACTCTTGGCTCGGGAACTTTGACGCCAAATAGTTCAATTGTATTCTCAGAATTCTTGTAGAGCATGCCTTCCCTCTTCTCTAGTTTCTATTGCTTTGCGATTATGGCACGCTCTTGGGCGGGGCGCTGAAATCTCAATTTTGCTCTTATAAAGGGCTGCCAAGATAGATTGCGGATGACTTCAGGTTGCCAAATATTAGACAAATGACCATATTTGGACTGCTCGGGCTGTCAGCGAGTAAACTTAGGCAGTGGCAAGCAGTAGGTAGTTATGAAGCATTCGCAAGAGTTCGAAGATTTAGTAGCTCAAATTAAACCAGGCATAAAAGAAGTGACTATTGAGCAAGTCGTGAGCTTTCAGAAAGAGGCAAAAGACTTTCTATTAATTGACGTGCGTGAAGATCACGAATGGCAACAAGGTCACGCACCTGGGGCGGTGCATCTTGGTCGCGGCATTATTGAGAGAGACATAATTGCTCTTGAACCAAATAAAGAGCGTGAAATTGTTCTCTATTGTGGTGGCGGCTATCGTTCTGCCTTGTCGGCAGAGAATTTGCAAAAAATGGGTTATACCAACATTTTCTCCATGGCTGGCGGCATGCGCGGCTGGCGCGAGCTCAATCTTCCAGAGGAAAAACCATGAACGATTGGTTTCGCGAGTTCCTGGAACTGCAGACTAAAGACCCTCAGGCCTTCTTTCTCATGATTGGCTGCATTTCTCTGCTGGTATTTTTATCGCTCACTATATTTGGTGGCTTCATCTGGTATCTCTACAAAGGCGATCAGCCTGCTAACAGAAAGAAGGTCGAGACGCCTAAATCTGACTGATAACTAGTCGAATATTGGCTTAGGAGGGCAATTATTGTAGTCAAGAGTTGCCCTTGGTATTGATACTAC
>CAJXZK010000188.1 GCA_913063055.1 uncultured bacterium | reverse complement strand
CCCATAAACTCTTCGATGCTCCCGTTTTGGCCCATGGCAAACTGGAAAACGGCGTTCGTTACTACATCCAACCCATTGGAGAAACCAGTGGAGTAACCGATAAACATGTGGTCTCAGTAGTGGGCAAAATTCGCGCCAATGGCTTTATAGAAGAAGACATGTGGGGTTTCAGTGGTACTAGAAAAGATCAAGTGGCACTCTTTGGCAAAGCACAAAAGCCCCTGCTAATTGACCAGGGCGGCGCAGTTCCTCGTTATGGCATGACCTACAGAAACGGTGAGCTAGTGCCCCATGAAGTGCAACAATCTAATCTGGCCGAAATTAGAGAGTTTCTCAACGACCGCCACATTCCCTTGATTAAGCACTCAATCACACGGCCACAAAACCCACTGCAAATGGACGGCAATAGCTTGTCTACTAGAATGGAAGATTGGCAACTTTCTGACGCAGTCAAAGACTACATGAAAATGACCGACCGCACACCCACCATGTGGGGCAGCTGGACCGATAATGAAGTGATTCTGGCCCTGAGATCACTTACACTAGGTAAATGATCAATTGCCACCGAAAAGACAAACTTGCCCAAACTATTCAGTTGAAATTATTGGTGGCTGTGTCACTAGTAGCTTTCGCCTCATTATTAGCCACGGGCGCTGACGGAGCATCAAAGAACCAGCCCCCAATTGTCTATCAACTAGAACAATATTCTGACAGCCTCGGAGACTGCATCGTTTCTGTTTATCATGACGGCGCCAAAGTGGTGTGCAAGAAACTCAATTGCGAACTGATAACAAAGGCTCCAGACTGGAAAGTACACTGCTTTAGAAAAGATGATCGCATGGAGTGGAGCAACGAACTACAAAAATTCAACGGCGAAACTATGTCCAATCCCTTTGCTCGCTTAAGACCGCCACGACAAGCGAAGCTAACAGAGGTCGGCCACGGTGCGCTAAACGGCCTTAAATATACTAAGTTTAAAACTCCAATTTCGGCCAACGACCAGCTCTATACCACTAGAGACATCGCCGTAGCACAACCGGTAGAAGAATTTCTCGCCAGACTATACTTTACGCCCAAAGCTGAGGGTATTCCCCTTTACCGCTGCGTAGATAATAAACCAGATCGAAAGATTGAAGAGGCGAAAGTAGGCATCATTAGAGTTGGCGCCAACACCGATCTAAGAACTGGCCTGGTCAAAAAATTAGAGACTAAAGGCTGGAAGAAGATCGCTTTTAACTCCAGTGAATTCATGGTGCCAACTGGTTACAAACAGCGTAAAGAAATTTTCGAAGTGTCATATTCGAGCGAAAAGAAAGGGGAGTTTAACGAAATTTTCGATGCCATTGGCTTCAAAACTGATGCTAGGACCTTAAAGAGTGGAGCCAAGACTAAGTGATTTTTGCTAAGGCCAAATTTCCTATTTTAGTTTTGCTGCTGAGCGTCTGGCTCTCAAGCAGCGCAACCGTTCTGGGCAAGACCACGACAACACAGTGGATCATTAACCAGAAAGAAGAAGATTTTGGCGACACCATAGTTTATGTCTGGCATGATGGTGCCAGGCTAGTCTGTAAGAAGTTTGGTTGCGAGATTGCTTGCAAAGCACCAGATTGGAAAGTGCACTGTTATAACGTGGCGGAAAAAACTGAATGGATTGGGGAACTATCGCAATTCAGTGGCGTAATAATGGCTAATCCTTTTGCGCTGCCATCACCTCATAGAATAAGTCATTTGAGAGAGATCGGAGTGGGAGAATTCAACGGTCTCAAGTATACGAAGTACCGCACGCCCTTCTCAGCCAAAGATTTGGTATTGGCAGCCAGTGAAATAACGGTGGCAGAGCAAGTGGGAGAATTTCTCTCTCGCCTTTATGTCGTACCAAACTCGCACTCTGTCCCACTCTTTCGCGACTGTGATAGAGGTAGAGATAGACAACTGGAAGGTTACAAGATTGGTGCCGTGCGAAGTGGTTCTGCAAACGATCTGCGAGGCGGAATATTGCACAAACTAGTGACTAAATCTTGGAAAAAGACACCTTACAACCCTGCTGACTTTGAGCTACCAAAAGGTTTTGAACGCAAGAAAGATATCGTTCAAGTCACTTACTCGGCAAACAGAAAAGAAGAGCTAGGCTCGTTTTTGAATGAATTAGGTTTTAAGACCAGAACAAAACCCTGAGGAGGCTGCCATTTCCATTTCAAAATTACTCAAGGGCATCACTAGCTCAATGACAGCGTTGGCAGCCTTATCCCAGCCGGTTCTAGCGCAATCTAGCCGTGACATTCAACTTGATCAAGTAAGAATGAACCTGATGCTACTTGATGCAAAAATAAACAGCGCACCAAGTGCAGACGCTTACTTCATGCGGGGCTCTGCCAATGCCGCACTCGGCAAGAACGAGGCAGCAGAAACCGATTTTGCCATGGCGGAGCAGCTTAAGTACTCCGCTAATCTGTTCAAATTCTATGAAACCCGTGGCAGCAACTTCCTAGTTCTCGAAAAGAATGACGCAGCCGTTGCCCAACTAACAAAGGCTCTTGCTCTAAAACCTGGTGATACCACTTGCCTGATCAATAGAGCCTCTGGCTATTTTGAACTAGGCCGATACAAAGAAGCCCTTGATGACGCTCAGCAAGCGGCGAAGCGAGAGCCGAATAGTTCTGCCGCCCAGCAATTAGTAGGCACCTGCCATCTCAAAACCGGTCAATACGAAAAAGCATTGCCCTATCTCAACCAAGCTATTGCTCTCGAACCACGCAATTTCGAAGCGTTACACTATCGCGGCCTGACCTATGAAAAATTAGGCAAGAAAGCAGAGGCTAAGAAAGACTTCGACGAAGCCGTTGCCAGGGGTTACGCACCAGGGAAAACCTTTGAAGTAATCAATTAGAGGGCAGTGAGAATTCGCACCAATCTGTTAATACCTCTTCTAAAAGCAGCTAAAGGAATACGCTCATCTTTGCCATGCATTGTCGCTAAATGCTCAGCGTCAACCTCAATTGGTTCAAAGCCATAGCTATGAATACCCAGCTCACGGAACCAGTGTGAATCAGTAAACCATGGCACCACTACTGGTACTACTGGGGCAGTGGCACCTTCTGCTTTATTAGCCTCTTTAATTGCACGGAACATATCATTGTCGTAGGGAGAAGGATCACCTTTCTCCCATTCAATTACTTTGACATCGATAGTAGAATCACCGATGGTCTTTTTCACTTCAGCCACAAACTGTTCGGGAGTGACACCAGGAAGCAGCCGGCAATCAAGCTCTGCGTAGGCCTGGGCCGGAATAACATTGGTCTTGTAGCCAGCCTTCAGCACTGTAATTGAAACAGTGTTGCGCAGCATTGAATATTTGAGCTTGTCTACAGCTAATGTTTCTTCAGTTTCTTTCGACGGTGCTTTTGCTGTCTTTTCAATATCGGCATAAAGCTCTTTCAATGGGCTAGCTTCAAAAGGTGCAATCGATTGGAAAAATTCTTTAGCAGCGGGCAGCAGAGTCATTTTAGGTGGATTATCAGCAATCTTTGCCAGGGCTTTAATGAGCCTATTGTTAGCCGAATTGCTCATTGGCATTGAGGCATGACCTGCAAGGCCATTGGCCGTGAGAGAGAGCCAGAGCACAGATTTTTCGGCATAGTCTACGCCCCAGTATTTGGCCTTGCCATCAATGTTGCCACTCTTGTTATAGCTCTCAATCGAGTAGCCTTCATTGAGCAAATACTCGGCATCTTTAACAAGTTCTTTTTTGTTCTTGGCGAACCACTCAGCACCATAAGTTCCACCGACTTCTTCATCTGGTGTAGCAATAAAAATGATATCGCGATCCAAAAGTTTGCCTGATTTTTTGATAGCTAGCATGGCAGCAAGTTCCATGATGCCCATGCCTTTCATATCTAAGGTGCCGCGCCCCCATAGTTCACCATCATGAATTTCAGCGGCAAAAGGTGGATATTTCCAGTCACTGGCTTGAGCCGGTACCACGTCAATGTGGCTTAGCAAGATCACAGCTTTCTTCTTGCCTGTGCCTTTGAGTCGGCCGATGACAATGGCACGGTCTTTAGCTGAATCAAATACCTGAGCTTCAATGCCGTTTTCTTTCAGTACAGACTGAAGATAAAGGGCACCTAGTTTTTCATTGCCTGGGGGATTAGTGGTATCAATTTTAATGTAGTTGCTAAGAAGCTTGACAGCCTCTTCGTACTGGCTATCAGAAATTTCAAATAGCTTTGCCGGAGCCGCGGCCGGAGGGGAAGAGAGCGAAACTGCCATGGCCTCATAGCTCAACGTCAGGGCAAGAGTGAGCGACAGGCAGGCTGTGGCGAATTTTCTGAAGCTTAATGGCACTTTCTATCTCCGGTGAATAGTTGACGTTGCAAAGTGAGGGCGGTTTTTTCAAGCTTTATCCAGTCTTTTAAGGCAGGCATTACTTGCAAGTAAAGTTTACCTGAGTCTAAGTCTGTGGCGTTAAACCTTGCAATTTGACAGAATGACTAACGAAAGAAGGTCTCTTTGTATTTTTGCTTGGGACTTTCAAATTGGGGTTTTAAAGGATTATATAAATGACTAAGACTATTTTGGCTGTCACTGTGGCTTTGGCTCTCTCAGGCGTTGCTATGCCTTCGTTTGCTGATGACACCACCACAACAACAACTACCACTACAACTGCTGAGACCGACAAAACAGTTACTCCAGCAAAAACAAAGAAATCTGTTGTAAAAACAGTTACCACTGACACCAAGAAAGGCGCTGAAAGCGCTGTTAAGGGTGTTGAGACCGTTGGTAAAGATATCGGCAAGGGAACTGTCAAGGGCGTCGAAGCACTTGGCAATGGCGCAAAAAAAGGTGCAACCGGCCTAGTTAAAGGTACCGAAGCCGTAATCAAAGGCGCTGGCAGAGGCATGGCAAAAATGGGCGAAGGCGCTAAGCATGGCGTCGAGAAAATGACTGGCCACGACAAGAAGAAAGCCGCTCCTGCTGATAGCGCCGCTACCGCTGCACCAGCTGCTGACGCTGCCAAATAATTGTTACTGATCAAAAACTGAAAGTCTAAAAAACGTCAAGCGGAGAACCATGAGAGCAAGTAATAGATTGGCCAAGAGCTTTGCTCTCGCATTAACTTCTTCGCTTACACTTTCAGCACTGATGGCGGTGCCGCTACAGCTGGCCAATTCGGCTAGAGCGGCATCGCCTGCCACAAAATCTACCAAGATCAAGCCTAGTAAGCCTGGTAACTCTGCTCAATTTATCTCTCGCGATGCCACTCTGGGCATAGAAGAATATAAGTTACCGTCCAACGATCTTTCGATACTTCTTTGTGAAAGACACGCTACTCCGGTAGTAACAGTAAACATGGTCTTTCGAGTCGGCTCGCGCAACGAAGCGGTTGGCTATACTGGCTCAACTCATTTTCTTGAACATATGATGTTCAAGGGCACCGATATTCATGACCCGCTTAAGAAAACCGGTTTAGATGATGTGCTCAAGAAAGTGGGTGGTATTAATAATGCCACCACCTCCTATGATCGCACCAACTATTTTGAACTTGTACCGAAGCAGGCAATTAACCTTTGTCTCGAGCTTGAAGCTGACCGTATGCGGCACTTACTGCTAAGAGAAAGCGATCGCAAGGCGGAGATGACCGTGGTGCGCAACGAATTAGAGAGGGGAGAAGATGATCCCTCGCAGCTCTTAGAAATGAATACTTTCGCCACAGCTTTTCGCGAACATCCCTACCACCATCCAGTGATTGGTTGGCGCTCGGACGTTGAAGGTGTGCCCACAGAAAGACTGCGGCAGTTCTATAACGATTTTTACTATCCGAACAATGCCACTCTAGTAGTAATCGGTGATTTCGACAAAGCCGCCACCTTAAAAGAAATCGAGAACAAATTCGCTGGCATTCCTAAGTCACCCAAGCCATTTCCTACTGTTTACACCACTGAGCCGCCTCAAGAAGGCGAGCGCCGCTTCACCGTTAGCCGTGGCAAAGAACTGGCCCGGGTGATGGTCGCTTACCATACTCCGCGCGGCATAGACAGAGCAACTTATCCCCTCGATATTTTGCAGTCAGTTTTAGGTGGAGACAGCAGAAAATCATCTAGGCTCTACAAGCGCTTGATTGAAACTGGCCTGGCATCTGACTGTTATGCCGCCAACTACACCTTAAAAGATCCCGGCCTCTTTATCATTTCAGCTACAGTACAACCAGGGATTGACCCGAAAATGGTCGAGGCTGCCATTCAGGAGGAGGTCAATAAGCTTTGTGAGAAGCCTATTACAGCTGAAGAACTACGACTAGCACGCTCCTCTATTTCAAAGCGCTTTCGCCTTAGCCTTTCTGACCCAATGGGCTTAGCCCAATCATTGACTGAAGGCATTGCTGTGGGCAGTTGGAAGTGGTGGGCCAGCTACCCTCGCGATGTACAAACGGCCACCGCTCAAGAAGCACTGGATAGCGCCAAGAAATTCTTCCTCGATAAGAGCAAAACCGTTGGTTACTACCTGCCCACCGATTTTAAAACCGATGCCGCAGCAATTGCTCAAATAAAGCCCTCAAAGCCCACCGAAAATCAAGGCGAGAGCAGCAGCGCCGCAGCCAGTCAGCCTAACGAAGCAACTAACAGTACCGGATCACAGGACGATCGAGCAGACAAAGCTAAGACCTGGCAGGAAAGAGTAGAGCGTTTTCGACTGCCCAACGGCATGACTGTTTTGCTCGCCCGGGTAGCCGAGGGTGCTGACAGCGGCAAGGCCTCAAAGAATGCCATTAGAGGAACTGTAGCTGTATCTGGAAAAATCAGAGCCGGTGATTTCTATAGCCAGATTGGCAAATCTGCCGTCCCTGACATTACGGCTGAGCTTTTAACCTACGGCACAAAGAAGTTCACCAAAGAGCAAATATCGACCCAAATGGAAGAAATGGGAGTAAATCTCGATTTCTCCAACGGTACTTTCTTCCACGAGTTTGAATCAGAAGTTGCAGCAGAAGACCTGCCCAAGCTACTGTCGTTAGTCTCTAGCGAGATGAGGCAGCCCAAATTCCAACAGTCTGATCTCGATTTAGTATTGAAGCTAAGTCAGGCTGCTATTAAAGAGAAGATGACAGACACTGGTGAAGTGGCCTGGAATTCTTTAGTCCGCGCACTTTACAAACCAGGCTGTGTCTACTATGCCCCCGAGCTTAGCAAGCAAATGGAAGAGCTTTCTTCTATCACCCTAAGCGACATCGAAAACTATCATCAAAAGTACTATAGCCCCGGCAACACAGTGCTAGCTGTAATCGGCGACATCGAACCAGCGGCGGTAAAGAAACTGCTTGAGGCTGAGTTTGGCGATTGGAAAGGTGAGACCGCCCCAGCCATCAAGGTTGAAGCCAGTGGCTTGATCGACCGGGCGGGGTCGGGGAAAGCCAGCAAAAGCAAACTGACGACTGAGCTGGCCGATAAAGCCAATGTAGATATCGCCATAGGTAAGCCAGTGGCCCTTTCACTGACCTCAGACGACTATTTGGCAGCCATGATTGGTAATGCTGTGCTTGGTTATGACAGCTTTGCCTGTCGCCTGGCGCCAGTGCGAGACAAACTAGGTCTCACCTATTCGATTTCGTCCCATATCACCGAGCCTCATTATCCCTATTCGCCTTGGTCTATCGATCTTTCAGTCAACCCTACCAATGTCGATCGCTCGCTTGAAGTAGTAAGGAAGATCGTGGCTGATTTCAACAAGAACGGTGTGACCAGTCAAGAGCTAGCCACTGAACAAGACCACCTGGCGGGAGTCTACCTGGTTGGACTGAGAAGTATCCGTTCTATTGCCAAAAAATTGACCGATTACGAGCAGCTCTCTCTGCCAGTGTCGTATATGGATACTTTCGGCAAGCGGGTTAAGAATGTCACTCTCAAGGATGTTAACAAGGCCGCTGGCCAGTATTTCCGCCTAGACGACGCAGTCACTTCCGTCTGTGGCAGCTTGACCGTCAAGGCAGAGCCAAGCCAGAGCAAAGCTAAGTAGGCCACGTTTTAGACAGCCTTAACTGGGAACAATTCAAATACTTAGAGATTTGGGGCGATGAGCGACAAGAAAAAGATTTTTACTACTGGAAAGTTTGAAGTCGACGGCAAGTGGGCTTCTGTGCGCGAGACCAAATTTACGAAAATGGTTCTTGAGACACGCTTTGACCGTCAAAAGTTCAAAGAAACCAAGCAAAAAGAGATGATGGATCGGCAGAGAAAGCCGATGAGCGATGAGGAACTAGAAGAACTTGAGCGCAAATCGCTCAAGGATTTAGTTACCGATCTCTATAACCAGCGTACTTTCTTGCGCAAGCTCGAATATGAAATGCGCCGAGCCAAACGCTATAAACGGCCACTTTCGCTCATGATTTTGACAATCGACAATATTAGCCAACTACAAAGGCAGTATGGTCAGATGATTGTGGACGAAGTAATGAGAGCTGCAGCTAGAATCACAGGCATCTGTATAAGAGATGTAGACGTTTCTGGCATTTGCGATACGGCAAAAATTGGCATAATTTTCCCCGAGACCTACTCTTCTAGAGCAATGATAGTGGCTGAGCGCATTCGCGAGCGCATGAAGCAAGAGCCAATTAACAGTGAAATGCGCCACTTGAGAGTGACTACATCAATCGGTGTAGTATCCTTTCCCACCCATGCCCGTGACGAGATTGATTTACTACAACGCGCCATCGAATTTCTAGCAAAAGCTGAAGAAGAAGGCGGAGACCGCGTTCACAACGGCTAAACTACTCTAAAAATTTACTCAAGCTCTTTCATGGTCTTTTCTTCGGCTGACGGTGTCTTAATTGACGGCGCCGCAGGTGGCTCTTCTTGCGGTTGAGCCTGGCCAGAAGAATTTGAGTTGGTTCCAGAATTAGAGCCATTATTACCAGAAATTGCTGGGGCTAGTGCTGGAGCTGGAGAAGTGCTTGAATCTGTTTTCTTGGCCACATCGCTCTTTTCGCTGCGCTCACGCTTTCCAATTGGATAGCTGTTATAGAGCTTGCCATCAAAGTAAACTTTGAATTCACAGCTGCCGTCATTACGGACACTAGCACCACCGGTGATATCTATTTTCTTGCCTTCACGGGCTGGAAGTGGCGGCACAAATTCATCCACAACAGCAGATTCTTTCGTCCACAAGACCTTATCGCCAGCTTTGGTATCTACCAAATCAATCTTCATGGTTAAGGCATTGATAGAGGCATCGGTGGGATTCCAAACCTGACCAGAGATATGAGGCATGCCGCCTTGTAAATCGATTGATACGGTCTTCAGTGTAACTGTCGGCACTGTATTGCTTGGATCGACTGATTTGGCTTGTTGCAAGTAACCATATCCGGTATCAAGCTCGCCAGAGTCTAATAGCTCTTTGCCGCGCTTATTGAGTAAAGCAGCCAGTTTACGTTTGATCGAATCATCTCTAGTTGAGAATTTCTGGGCCTTGCGCAATTGATCAATAGCTAGTTCATACTGACCAGTTCGCTCATAAATATCAGCTGCCATCTCGTAATTGCGCGAGTTATCGGCAATGGCATTGAGCTTACCGAGGTAGAGCAATGCTTCTTTGTCTTTTTTCTCAGAAACGAGCTTCTCAGCCAGTCTTTGATAAATTGTCGAGAGCCGGGCATCTGACTCGCTAAAGCGTGAGCCTTCTTTGAGGTCTTTTACTTCTTCCCACAATGACAAAGCTTTTTCTAAATGCCCATCACGCAGTTCCTGATCGCCCCACAAGGCATCTAGATCTGCCAACTCGGCCTTCTTACCTGGAATGTTGGCCTGGGCTAAAGGACGAAGCAATTCACAGGCTTTGTCATAACGTGAGTGCACGCGGTAATAATTGGCTAGTTGCGATGCCAAATCAGGATCTTCAACTATGCCTTTGCCCATCTGTTGAGCTTTTGCTATACAGTCTTTAGCCTTGTCTATCTGGTCGACGCCAACATAGGCGCGCGCTAGGGCCAGCATAATTTTTGGATTATCCTTGGCCGACATAGATGCCTTGGTTAAAGTCTCAACAGCAAAGGCATATTGACCATTGTCTAACTCTTTCAGACCCTTACCAAGTAAGCGATCTTCTTCTGGTGCCTTAGTAAGAAAGAATATGGTGGCACCAGCAAAAATAAGAACTGTGGTCAAACCGAAAAGCACACCACCAGTTAGGGGCATACCACTTTTGAGATTTAAGCTCATATTGCTAGAGCGACGTTTTGTCGCGGCTTTGCCGGCCGATTTAGGCGCCGGCCGCTCACCGGACTCATCAAACAAGTCATCCCCCGAATCTTTGCGCGAGACGTCATAACGCACTTGAGCAAATGGTTCAGAGGCTGGTGGAATGTAGTCGGGATCGGCGTAATTTCTATTATGTGGAGAGACGGCCCCTCTACCATCATCAGCGTTAGCTGAATCAGATAAAGGAGCCGTCTCCACGATTTCTTCTTCGACATAGAACTCTTGTCCACAAGAGACACAGTTCTGATACTGAGAAGGATGATAGGTACCACAATTTGGACAGCGCATAAGTTGAATATCCGTGTTCCTGATATTTTCAGGTTAGATCATACACCCTGCCCAATGGCAACTATTTGATTTCGACCTTAGCGCCAGCTGCTTCGATCTTCTTCTTCATATCTTCAGCTTCTTCCTTCTTAACTTTCTCTTTCAAAGTCTTAGGAGCTGAGTCAACCAAGTCTTTGGCTTCTTTCAAGCCAAGGCCGGTTACTTCGCGAACGATCTTCAGAACTTCGATTTTCTTGTCGCCGACACCGGCCAAGATAACATCGAATTCAGTCTTCTCTTCTACGGCTGCAGCACCGGCGCCAGCGCCAGCTGCTGGAGCGAAAGCCATAGGAGCAGCGGCTGTTACGCCGAAAGTTTCTTCCATTTGTTTCTTGAGCTCAGCAGCTTCAAGAAGGGTCAAGTTGCCGATGACTTCAATTAGTTCAGCGGTTGACATTTTAGTAGCCATTTTAAAAATCTCTCCTTAATACAGTTATTTGCGGCTTAAGCACGGCTTAGGCTGCTTCGTCTTTTTTCTTTGCGACCTCTTCTACGAGGACTGCAATGTCTCTAATCACTGCGTTCAAGATGCCAGCAATATTTCTGGCTCCAGAATCAAGACCACCCATAATGGATGAGAGCAATTGCTCTTTCGATGGTAGTTCGGCCAGCCCTTTCACTTCTTCAACTGAAAGAGATTGACCATCCAGCACTCCGCCTTTGACGGAACCCTTTTTCATTGTCTTGATGAAATCAACGACAGCTTTAGCAGGTTGTGCTGGGTCATCGTATCCAACCACTACGGTTGTTGGTCCCTTAGCGAGTTCGGCGATTGCTTTGAACTCAGTTTTTTCAGTAGCAATTTTCACCAGAGTGTTTTTTGCTACGCGACATTTTGCCCCTTGCTTATCAAGAGAACGTCTGAACTGAGTCAACTCAGCCACCGTATACCCATTCAGGTCAGCGACGATAGCGACCTTGCCTTCTACGAAGATAGATTCGAGGTCTTTGATTACCCCGGCCTTAAATTCTCTGGTTGGCATTTAGATCTCCTGGAGTCGCCTCCATATAGATAACGGATGCTAAGTACGCTCATGGCATCTGTAAAAG
>CAJXZK010000187.1 GCA_913063055.1 uncultured bacterium | reverse complement strand
ATGGCATTGTGAAGCGTCATTTGACCTGGACAGCCTGCGAAAAACAGGTCAAAGGACAGAGCAACACCAAATTCAAAAAAGCAAAATCACCGGCAGAAGAATTAGAAATTCTTGCCTCCTGGGGTCTGGCTGCTTCGACGCCAATTAGTGATTAGGCTCAAAAAACATGCGTTCATGCAAGTGGCGCCCAGAAGCGAAAGCAGATGCACCGTTCATTTGATATGGGACAATAGAATGAATGGGTAACATTAACTAGGCATTCTACCAATGAAATCGCGCCGCAATTTCCTGTACCTTCTGCCACTAATACCGGCGACAATTGTTCTTGCGCATATGCCTAGTCACGCACTCAGTGCCGATCAGCAACTTGTCGAACAAGCACGCGAGTGCATTGAAAAACAAGAATTTAAAACAGCCCTATACTACATCGACTCTGCTCAAAAGTTGAATCCTAGAAATCGAACAATTTACTATAATCGCGGACGCATATTTAACAAACAAGAAAAATATAAAGAAGCCTTCGAACAGCTTACCAAGGCAATCAACCTTGATCCAAACTATACCTCAGCAATTAAACGGCGAGGTGTGGTGTCTATTGAGTTAAGGCAATACAAAGACGCCTTGGCAGATTTTGACCGCGCCCTCTCAATTGATCCGGCCGATCCGGAGCCGTATGCCGGAAGGACGAGAGCCTACTGTGATTTAGGTGAAAACAAGCTCGCATTGAAAAACGTCAACGAGCTTATCAAGCTGGCTCCCGAGCGAGCCAACTATGTCATTCGTGCGCGAATCAAAATGAAGTTAGGCGATCATAAAGGTGCTATCGCCGACTGTACTCGCGCTGCCGCCACTAGCAAGAGAGATGATGAAGCCTATTTGCTTATAGCCCAGTGTCACGAAGCTCTCGGGGACTACAAATCAGCATTGGCGGACTACAGCCACATGCTTGATTTTAACAAAAAGGACGAGATGGCTTTTCTGAAACGTGGCGATGTTTATTTAAAACTTGGTGAGTCGGACAAAGCAGTGGCTGACTATACAAATGCGATCAAATATTCGCCGGAAGCGAATGCATCGATGTATCTGGCAAGAGCAAACGCTTATCGCAAAGCAAATAGAATGGATCTTGCGAAGAGCGACGAGACCGTGGCTGGGAAAATTGCTGGCGGCAAGTGAAGGTCTGCAAATGGCGCTTTGACATTGCCCTTCCTTATGTCCAGTCAATGAAAAACAAACAAATCGGCACCTAATATGGTGCAACCCTATCAATAGAAAGAATCAAGAAAGGCCCGCATTAACTGCGGGCCTTTCTTAGTTCATTAATTAAATGCTTGATCGCTCTAAAGAGCTTTACTAACTTGAGCTTGAAACCTGGACAATACCAAAGACAAAAAATGGTGACTTGCACTCAGTGCCACTTACCCCAAGCGCAATGGAAATACTGAAGCGACGCTACAGCGACGTGAAGAGAAATGATGTCTGGGTCTTCTACTCAGATCGCCGCTCTCGCAAGACCGGCGAATTTTCACACATGGGAAATCCAAAGGAAGCATGGAAAAGATTGCTCAAGCGAGCGGAAATAACCGACCTTCGAATTCACGATCTCAGACGCACCGCTGGCAGTTACATGGCCATTCAAGGCGTTAGCCCAACTATCATTGGTAAAGCCTTAGGCCATAAGTCTCAAGCAGCTACAGCCATGTATGCTCGCCTTACACAAGATCCAGTTCGGCAAGCAATGATAAATGCTCAAGCGGCCTTGGCCACACCATCAAAAGTTTTAAACAGCGACGACAAAATAGTAGTTTTGAACATTCAATCAGCCTAACTTTAAATATAGAACTCGCTGCTGTCTCTTAACGACTGGCTCAACAAATGGGCCAAGGTCAAGCCACTAGTGCTTACTTTTAGAGTATCCCCAGAAAAAGCAAGCGCCGTGTGATTAACAAACATCCTTGTTCCGGTTGATAGAAATTGAGATCGAGAAATCTGATGCCAAACGAATCATAGAGAAGTTGGCTTAGATTCTCGGTAGTAAATCGATCTCTGACCAGCCTTTTCTTGTAATTTTCCAAGGACTCTGCTGAAAGATGATCTCCATGCTCATAAAAGATACACTTGCCAGAGCTACCAGAATTGGCCGCTTGTAATACTCGCATGCACTTACCATTGACGTAGAAGTCAAATCTTACACTTCCATAGACTAGAGGCACAGACGAATCCAAATTGTGGGCTTTCTCAGTGTCATTAACCGCAGATGCAACGACTACGTCGCAACTTCCAAACTCCGAAATTAAGCGTGGTGTCGTGTTGATATCAGGGCCATTAGGACCTGTCACGTCAACAAAGGCAGTCCATTCACTAGCAGTTGGTATTAGTAGGTAGTAACTCTCTCTTGCATTACCAGGGAGAACTCGTCGTATAGTGTCTACCAATGAATTTGCCCGAAAAGTTTTGGTCTTAAGACTACTTTTTACATAGGTCTGTTTATCAAGACGGCGCAAGGCTTCTACAATCTGTTCGGCAGTGGCTTTCACAAAATAAATTGCATCAGTGGCAGGTGCCAACTCTGGCATAAGATATGTCATTTTCACTCCTGTGACTTTCTTGGCAAACGATTGCCCCAGCAGGCTCTTTTCTCTTGACCGCAATTCGATTGATTATTGACAGACACTTTATATCTCCCAGGCAGCATAGTTGTCACTCCTAAATACAAGTGTTGAATCTTGGTAGCTGGCTGGCCAAATTTCCACTTTATAGAAATCGTTCTTACTCTCAGTAGTCATATTTCCGTAAAAGATTCGCAGACGAACTTCTTCACTTGTTAATTCAACTGATTTTGCTTCCGACAACAGATCAAGCAGTCCCTTAACTAGAAGAATTCTGGTCGGACATTTAAGAGAAGTTTCAGATATTAAATCCCAACGCTCATCTGACAGATTTGAAAAAGGCGGCGAGGTGTCAACTTCAAAGGGCACGTCCTCATCAGATATCGTATAGATACGAATCAAGTCATCGCCCAAGTGGATCAGGCGCAAAAGAAAGTCTATATCTTGTTCATCATACTGTTCAAGGTCTTTCCCAAAGGCAGCGGAATCACCGATGCTGATAGTGGAATAGGCGGATGCAAATATTTCAAAATTATATTTCAACGTATTTAAACCATTGAGCTAGTGCGATGTATCTGTCAGCATCAATCACAAATTTTAGTAGACAATCCATCACAGCGGCATACCAAGAAGCAGAAGACTTCTAAGTATGCTACCTATTACCGTAAAAGTCTTCGGGTGATAATTCCGAGCCTACCTTGAATCGAATTACAAGCTATGATCTAGTGTCATTCAATAGAACAGCCTAGTTATGGAGCAATTAAAGTGGGACTTGACTGGATTCCAGGGGCAAGAGCATTACCGGGCGAAGAAGGCAAGTTCGACGAGCTACTCGCACAAATTAAAATAAGTTCTGGCGCAGAGTTAGCCAAACTCAACGAACAGCTCGATAACATTTCGAGCTATAAATTCGACGTGTTGAATATTCCCGTAGTCGGTACAGATATTGCTGCAGATAACTACATGAAGCAGCTCTATGAGGAAGGAAATGTTGAAGAACCTTTTGAAATTTGGGTGCTCGATAAGAAAGGAAAGTTTGTTTTGGATTTAGCAGAACCTTGCGATGGGCTACCAAAATTTTCTAACTCCGGCCTCTATGAAGATGTCGACATTACTAGTTTCAGGGCCAACTTTCTCAAGGACTGCGTCGACATAATTGGCAACGAGCTATTGGATAAAGCCTTTGAAATGATGACAGCAAAGGAACTTTGTAATTACAGCGAAGCTTTAGAAAAGAAAGCGCTGGAATTTGCACACGTTAGGGGGATTGATATTACCAAAGTCGACTGGGAGACTGAAAACAAGGCGCAGCCGCTCGAGCAGTTAGATATTGTACTTTGCGCTTCTCGCTATTGCCGCTTCTGGGGCACCCGTGGATATTACATGCATGCCTGGTCATGATAATGTTTCGTAGAGCTATATTAATCACAATTACTTACTTGAGCATACCCATAAGTATGACAATGGCAGCTGAGCCACATCTTACTGGTTGTCTTAAGTCACTGCAAACAGCTACGAGCTTCGATACCAAGGCAGTCGGATATGGTGGTGAAGATTCAAAGAATTTTCTAGCATACGAGCAAGCAGCTCGGCAGGGCTCAAGAATCAGAACAAAATTAGACTGGTTGGTGGTGCACGCCTCGCCAGCGGGTCGCCTTTACTCTGCGCTTCTAATTCGGCGTTTGGACGCTAAGGCAGGACATACTGTGCTCTGCAGGCTCACCAATGACAAATCAGTCGTCAACCAAAGGTTGGGATGCTTAGGAGGTCAAACTACCGTATCTCGTCAGGCATCGCGTCTACTTGGAGTTGGGCCAACTAGTATAAATTCGAATTATTCAGTGAAATAGCAACAAGAAGGTTGTGCACCAAAGCATCTAGAACAAGGGTCTCTAAACTGTTCCTTTGCTACTAAATAGCAAATCGACTCCTCTGGAATTATCAATCAAAAAAATTGCGCACCGAGTTCCAAACATTGATACTATTTTGGTCCTGGGCAATTTCTCCATTGGATGGTAACCAGGCAAGAACTAAAGAGCTCTATTACGTGAGGACAGGAGAGAACTCAATGTCGCGAAACTTGCAAATATCTATATTGCTTATTGCTTGCATTGGAAGTTCCGTCCTTACATGGTCAGTCACATCGCGATGTGACAACGACCACTACACTGAACTAATGATGGCTGACTATAATAGACGTGTAATCGAAGCCACCCGGGATAAACTTTATCCTGTTGTCTATTGCAAGAAAGATATTCCAGTCAATATCGAAATTACTTCCGACTATCTGGAGTTCCGAAGGGTGCCTGATGATATTTTGCCAGCTAATGCTTGTGTATCCTTTACAGAGGTGGTCGGAAGAAAAGTAAGCTGCCCCATTAAGAAAGGTTCTGCTCTCTTCTTAGCAGATTTTTTTCTCATCGATATGGCTCATCCAGATTCGGCTCTAAAGGTTCGGCCTGGACAATAACGAAAGTTATCCTGCGTTCTAAAAATTGAATTCGGTGAGACCTTTCCCCCACTCATTTGGACCAAACCTATTTAACCCACACCCGGATTCCTTGAAAGACATTGTCAAAAAATTCGGCTGGGACTGTTGGAAAATTAGCCGATGCGATGAGTGTGTTTGTAAAGGCAAAAATCAGCAGGCTGGGATGGGTATGACATACAGTGGAGCTAGCAGTGGTGCGGTTACGGGAGATCCATTTACGGAGCCTTGGCCTAGTGCTGCGCCTCCCCCGCAGGGGCCAGAATATCACTTCCTCTATCAAGAGGCAGACGGTACCTGGGCTGGTTATGGTGGCGCCACATCGACTGATGATCCGGCAAATATTCAGCACTACGGACGTCCGGAGGATTATAAGAATGGAATGCAAATCTCATCACGTTGGTGCCGTTGTCGTACCAAAAAGTAAAAACAACCTAAGACACTTATCGTTAGTCGTTCCTATTCTATTTTTGACGTTCTCCGGGGTGAACGTGCCGTCTAGTGCAAGTGTATCTAAAAATGTTGAGATTGAACTAGGTAAATTTTCGAGACTAAAGCCTCCTCTAACAGATTTCTCCGGCGCAGTAGCAATTAGATTCGAAAACAAGGGGCGATCAACGACGACTATACCATTCAGCTGGATTACCCTTCCGGCTGACAGAGGCAGTTCTACATCGGTTATTCTGCCGGATACTGAAGTTTGGTGTGTGGCAAGTACCATTAAGTATTCGTGGACTGATGAATTAGGGCGCAAAATCATAGAAGGTGAAACACCCATCTATAGTGAGTGGTTAACTCTTAAGAAGTGTGATAGCGCTATGAAAAATGTGCTAATCAGAATTCCAGACAAGCCTGGTAAATACATCTTCAAGCTTACCTTTGATAATTCTGTTGTTAATGATTACGGTTCCGATAAGTCGTCCTACAATTCAAATTTGTATTCCACTTTTAAGGCTGTGGTTGAACGAGTTGTCGAAGTAAAATAGAAGGGCAAGTGCTATTTGGGAGATCTAACCTGATTGACTGTGGCTCGATCCTCTTCACATTTTAAATTTGCCTTGATTGACCTTGCCCCATTTGTTGAGCCAGTCTCTAAGAGAACAACGAAACTGCACCTAATATGGTGCTTCACCTACTAACCTAAAAAAAACAAAAGTCCCGCATTAAATGCAAGCCTTTCTCAGTTCAATAACTCAACGCTCGAACGCAATAAAGAGCATTACTACCATTTCCCTCTAATGCCATTCATTTCATTTCTGGGGCAAAGTTGGGATATTGTTGGGACAAGATTTTAAATAGCCCCAAAAGCAAAAGCGGTTTTCTTCCGAAAACCGCTCTCTATAATATTTGGGCGATGAGAGACTCGAACTCCCAACCCCCTCGGTGTAAACGAGGTGCTCCACCATTGAGCTAATCGCCCGACAAGACAATCAGTCTAACATGCCAGGCAATCGACTAAGAAGAGCAAAGCCGTAATCAGCTTAGCTTTGCTTCAAATTTGCAACATCATCAATGTCAAGCACGCGCGGGTGCCGCTTTAAGCACCGCCAGGCGGCCATCCGCTAGATATAAGACCAAACATAAGCCCGTCGAGAAACCATTTCAGGAGGGTATATAAATAGTAGCGACCAGTTAAGACCCCTTTCCAGAGAACAAAAGTACCTAAAGGCTCATTCCGTGGGACAGGCAGACACGAGCGACGGCAAACACAAACCAGCAGATGTGCCCAAAGACGGCGCTGGTGCGGACGCGGCCGAAAAGGCCCAGCCCCTTGCCAACCAGGCTCAAGATCTAAGGCGCAATGCCGCAGAGTGGAATGGCGCACTTGCCCAGAGCACAGACTCTGGAGCGGTTAAGGCCATGGGCTTTCCCGATGCAAAAATTGAAGAGAAACCGGAAAAGGCCACAGGCTCGAAAAGTGCCGAGCAAGATGGCCCTATATTCATAAAAATTGCCGGAATTAAGACCGAAGAAGCCGCTGTGGGCGAATTTATTAAAATCAACGTCAAGCCCGGCGAAGTAAAAGCTACTGCCGAGCAATCGGTGATGCAAATTGCAGCGCAACACTTAGGGCCGGGCGCAAGCTCAGAACAAATCAAGCAACACGCCAAAGAAATCTACGAACTCAATTTTATCAAGCTCTCCAAAAGCGATTCGCCACAAACAGCAACTGTTAAAGCTGGTGAAACAATCAGAATGCAAGGCCACACCGCAGATGGTGCTGTTGTTCTAACTGATACCGGCAAGTCGCTTTATACAATTACTGAAGACGGCAAAGTAAAAGTAACCCGACCAGACGGCAGTGGCTTTGAGCGCAGCTTTACGGGGAAAGCTGACGACAGCTACAAAGAAGAGCACTTTGGCCCTAAAGCAACCGACAAATTTACCGTTGTGCGCAGCGCCGATGGTCGCTTAATTAGCAGTGACAAACCCGAGCCACCCGCTCCCAAGAGCCTGGCCGAAGAAAAAGCTGGCCTAGAGCGCCTGATCGCTGAAAAAGTAGTGCTGCCGAATGAAAGCGAAAAACTAAAGCGCGACATGCAGACTTTTGAGGCGCGAGCAAAACGAGACGGTATCAGCAGCGAAGAAGTAGCCCGCACCTACCGTGACCTGGCTCATGTATTAGAGTTAAAAGGAAATGTCCCGCTATCGCAAAGAGAGCGAGTAAGGCTTGTCAACGGCGCCATGGCTAATGCTGCGGAGCCTACATCAAACGACCAGGGTAAATACAGCACCTGCCAGATTACAACTATTGAAAATAGACTCTACGCCAAAGAACCATCCACGGTGACAAACATTCTTTCGCAAATAGCTAGCGAAGGACGATTTACCACAAAAGATGGCACTAGCGTGACCATGGAAGAAACCAATCTCAGAGCCCATGGCGATGCCGCGCTTAACGCCAAAAACGGCTCATGGCTGCGCTCTTACACCAGCCAAGTTTTTCAGACTGCTGCCATCTCGGCTTTCTACAGCCAAGAAAATCTGCGCAAGATGCCACCAGGCGATGTTCACTACTACCAGAAGCAAGCTACTGGCCCCTATGACAGCGGTGAGTCACTAGTTGACTATTCACACGGTCGCCCCCAAGAGCTAGATAAGGGGCCGGGCATGGCGGGCTACATGAATAATATGATGCGCATCAACGAGCAGCTCACCAAGAAGTGGCAGCCAGAGATGTTCATTATCAATCAGGCAGAGCAAGAGCGCGACAGTGAGCACAACCTGGCTACTGGTGTAAATTCAGTAGAAGACTTCGCTGAAAAACTCAAGCACCTGCGTGAAAGCGAAAAAGGTCCACTTTTCGCCACTCTCTTTGTCAGAGTAAACAGCGATCCGCTCGTTAGCACCATGCGACACAACCCGCTTACGGGGCCGCTTTCAACAGAGAAAATTCTAGCCGACCATCATGTGGTCAATATTGTCGACTACGATCCAAAAACCAGGCTGGTAAAAATTGATGGCCAGTGGGGCAATTCGCGCGACTTCATCAACAAGCCAATGACAATAGAACAGGCCTATGCTGCCACTAAGCCGCCTTCTGGAGAAACCTGGATGGCGCGAGCAGAAGCAATGAAGAAAACAGCCACGCCTCAAGAATTTGACGGCCAGTTGGGTAACCTTGCCAATGCTTTAGCATCGAGCTGGGTCGGCGATTTACAGCTTGGCACAAAAGTAGATATTGCTGATGCCCGAAAGACTATTGCCGCCTACGAGCGCCTGCGGGCGGGGCGACCAGGACAAGCTTACAAAGAAGCTGATGCCAGCATGCGCGAATTAAGACATGAGCTGTCGCTGGCTGAAAAGCAAAAGTAATAGCAGAAGTAACAGTAGAACTAAAAGTAGTAGCTATATCAAAAGTAACAGAAGCTATAGCAAAAACAACAGAACCTAAGCTTCAACCGTAAAGTGAAATTGACTACCTTTGCCTTCCTCGGTAGTTACCCAAATTTTGCCGCCGTGCAAAGTGACTATTTCTTTGCAGATGGCAAGGCCTAGGCCAGATCCACCCTTACCTTTGTGGGCAGCTCCAGTGCCCTGCTGAAAACGCTCAAAGATCGACGACACCATATCAGGTGGCATGCCTGGCCCTTGATCTTGCACAGTGATTTCTACAAATTTATCCTTGGCAGTGGCAGAAAGTTCAATATGTCCACCCGGTGGAGAAAATTTGATGGCGTTAGAGAGCAGATTGAAAACTACTCGACCAATTTTTTCTCTATCGGCCAACACACATAAATCAGTCTCCACACAGTCAATAACGATGCCGTTCACCTCAGTCCAGTCAGAGACATTGGCCTTAACCTCATCAAACAGAGTGGCTAAAGGAAGGCGCTCTTTATTCAAAGTCATGGTGCCCGATCTTATTTTCTCAATGTCGAGCAGGTCATTGATAAGGCTGAGCATGCGGGAGCTATTGCGCTCAGCGGAGTTAGTCAGGCGCACGCCTCTTTCATTGAGTTGGCCAAGCATGCCAGCCTGAGCCATTTCAATCATGCCCTGGATAGTTGTTAGAGGTGAGCGCAGGTCATGGGTGAGCATGGCCACTAGCTCTTGCTTGGCCCGCTCTAACTCTTTGCGATCGGTCATGTCGTGAATAACCACAAACAGTGATAGTTCTTCTTCTGACCAGTGACCACTCCAAAGTGTATCGACTATGCTGCCGTTGCGGCGTCGCACCCGAAATTCCTTTTCGCGCTCCGATTGGCTCGGGACGCGCTGTTTCTTCTCGCGCAGCTCGGTGATCCACAAGAGTATTCTGGCTTTGTCTTCTTCAGCAATGGCATCCACAACTCGTGTGCCGATAAGATCTTCTGGTTCTAGACCAAAGAGTTTGAAACTAGCTGGGTTAGCAGTGCTAAAGCGACAGTCTTTATCAATGGCACAAATTGTATCGAGAGCATTTTCAACCACAGCTCGCTCTTTGTGATTTGACTCTGTTAAAGCCCGAGCCATGCGGCGAAATACTCTATCAACCTCTGCGATTTCATCATTGCCTTGCAGCGGGGCGCGCAGCTGGTTGCCGGTGGCTAGCCTGGCGGCATTGTCTTGCAAGAGGCGCAAGCGACCAACAACGTCTTTGAGCAAGAAGACAGCAACTGCGATACTCAATAGAACATTGACAATGGCAGCGAAAGTGGCCACAGTCAAGATTCTCTGTCTCAGTTCAGTCTGGCGATTACTATTTTTCTCACTATTCTGCTTTCTAAAGACAGCCTCTAGCTCATGATTCTGCTCAACTAGGGCATGGAACGTCGTTTGGATTTGCTTAATCGCTAGAACTTCATCGGTAAAGAACTGACTGCCTTCATGGACATTGAGGCGGTTCATCATCGAATCAAGAACTCGCTCGGCTTTGCTCAGAGTGGCGCGAGAAATTCGCACACGCTTGTTAATTTCTGGGTCGTCTGGCGTCAGCTCTATCAGCTCATCGTAACCAGCAAGAAGCTTCGCCACAGCGGGCTTATAGCTTTGATCGAAGCGGCCAGTCTCACGCCATTGGGTGCGAGTGGTGTTATACATGGTCTGCCACAATGCAAAGAGATCGTGGGTGAGAGCGGCGATTCCTTGAGCTACTTTCTTCGAGCGCAAGGCGATGGCAGACTCAGCCTCCGCTTGTTTTTGCAAGTCGACCAGGACGGCAACAAAGGCTAACTCGAAGCAAAGAGGAATTGCTACAAGTATTAACCCTTTGGCTTTCAAAGATAGCCGCATGCCAGATCGAGCGCCCTATTCAGTAGGTAACCTGACAAGTTTACTTGAAACGATTGAGAGCGTCGTATATTCTTAGACAGCGAATTTGATATATACCCCAGGTTGCCGGAGCGAAATGGCTAAGATCCTCTTTGTGGAAGATGATAAAGACTTGACCGAGATGGTCAATGACTGGCTATCGGCCGACGGCTACTCGGTTGAGGTTGTCCACGATGGAACCGAGGGATGGGAAGTTCTGCGAAAGGGCAAATTCGATTTAATTATTCTTGATTGGCACTTGCCTGGTGGCCTTTCTGGGCCAGAAATTTGTCGCAAATATAGAGACTCTGAAGGCAAAGCACCGGTAATAATGCTCACCGGTAGAACCGAAATTACTGAAAAAGAGCAAGGGTTTGATGCTGGTGTAGACGACTATTTGACCAAGCCTTTCAACCTCAAAGAACTATCGGCACGCTTGCGCGCACTGCTAAGACGGCCACCAAATAAGCTTTCAAATGTTATTACCAATGGCGAAGTCGAAATTGACCTGGTCAAACGCATCGTCACCAAGAGTGGTGCCAAAGTTCAGCTTCTGGCAAAAGAGTTCGATTTGCTTGAATATTTCATGCTCCGCCCTGATGAAGAGCTTGGCACAGATACTCTAATACAGCGGATTTCAAAACCGGGCTCAAAGGCAACGGCAGACACCCTGCTCGAAACTATCACCGGCTTACGCAACAAGCTTGATGATGGCCAAGATCAGTCGCAGTCAATCATCGCTACCATTCCCAATGTCGGTTATGGCCTGCGCAAAGTAGCCGCGCCAACAAACTAATTCAAAACTAAGCAAAGACC
>CAJXZK010000186.1 GCA_913063055.1 uncultured bacterium | reverse complement strand
GGCAGCTCAGGAATATTTTCTGGCTCTTCTATATCTGGCTGGCTTTCTGGCGAGATAACTATGGCTTGCGCATTGACATTTACTGCAGCTACTTCTGCTGTCTTTGTGGCGCCATCATCAGTTGTGGTGTCGGCCCCCTGAGTATTTGTGCTTGTAGCGCTAGTAGCATTTTCGCCAGCAGCTACTTTTTCGCCAGCGGGAGCGGCTAAAGTTGGTTGAACTTCTACAACTGGTGTGGGTTCGCCTTTTAAGCGCAGCCCGCGATCTTTGTTCCAGCCTAGTTCTTTCAGGGCGTCATCAAACTTGATTGGCCCTTCGCTATTTTGATGCAATGAGTAGTCGAGGGTGACAACGGCGTCATCTTGGCTGAGAAGGCCGCGAGAGAAGAGCTGGTAGCAGCGCAGCGTGGCTTGCAAAGTTGGTACGTCCATATGGCCTGTAAGTACCAAGATTTTGCCAATCACAGTGGCGCTTTGGGCCGAAATATCAAAGGCCGCTTCTAGGTCGTCTTCACTGACCACACGGGCCAACATCAGTAATTTTTCGTAGGTTACTTCACCATCTTTGGCTACTTTCTCTTCGCGAATTTCGGCTAGGGCTTCTTCTAAGGCAATACCGCTGCCATGAATGCGAGCCAGGCATTCGCTAGCTTTGGCGGCTTCGAAGTTTTCCTGATCAACCATTTTTTGCAGGGAGAGCGCTGCATCCAGCAGAGTCTGCGAGACAAGATTTTGGCTGATTAAGACTTTACCGATTGTTTGATGATTAACAAGGCCCCACTCAAGAGCATTCATCACGTCCGTTTCAGTGAGAACGCCAGCCATTACCATTAACTCGCCAATACGCAAACCTTTTTTGCGTGGTCCTTCAGGAGCTGGCGCTGGTTTCGCTTCTTCACTACCGGGCGTAATCGGCGCCATGCCAGCAGCTGTGCGAATGGCTGTCAAAGCTTCTTGCCGGGTCATCATTTCGTCGCGTACACGCACTTGTAAGTCTAGTGCTAGGGTAAGCAGCTCATTGCTGATAGTTTCGTGCAAAACAAGCATGCGGCCAAGGGGCAAGCCGGTGCTGTAGCTTTGCTCTACTGCTTTGGCTAAGACTTCGTAGCTGACAAGACCAGATTCAACTAGCAGCTCGCCGAGTTTGCTGGTTTGTGTTTGTTTGGGTGAGACATACTCGGCGAGAATGTCTTTGAACGATGCGCCGAGCTTATAGGCAATTTTTAGACAACGCAGCGCTTCTGCTGGTTCAACTGATTTGTCTCGCAGATTTGACTGTGCTTCTAAGACCGATTGCAGGTCTCGCGGCGATATCACGCCATTCATCACCAATGCTTGACCAATCTGAATACGCTTCGCTTTAGCACTGCGAGCAGCTTCAGAAAGCTGCAGCTGGGTTAGGATTCCGGCCTGAACTAGTAAATCGCCTATTCGCGAACTGTTTCTTGACTGTTTTAGCATTTATGGCACAGAGTGAGGGTCTAATGGACAAATTGAAATTAGCATCCAAGAAAGCATCGAACTCTCTAAATCTACATAAGCATAGCATTAGAACAGTCTCGAAAAGGCCACCGTGCCTTATAGAGGCCGGTCGCCAGGGGCTGGCATATCTATGTATGGACCAGGTGTGGGCGAAGGGTATAGGCCCGGCATATGGCCGCTGTTATTGCCTCGGTGCATAAAACACCGTCATCTTGGGAACAGATATTGGTACACGGGGCACTTTTGCGCTAAATGCCAGGTGGTTGTTTTGAAGAGAAAGGTCCTTATCTGTGGGTTGTTTTTTCTAGCAGGGGCGGCTTTGGCTCTTGGCACTACTAATGGTGTCAATGCTTCTGGTGGGAATCGCGTACGACTTTTTCTCGTTCCGCCTGCTCTGCCAGAAGTAGCTTCTCAGTCTTCTTCAACTTCTGTAGTGCAGAAAACAGTTGCTAAGAAGAATGAGAAAATCGAAGCAGCTATCGCTCTCTACAAAGCTGGTTTGATTGCTAAGGCCGTGCCTCTTTTTCAACAGGTCTTGTTGGCTCAGCCCACTAATGCTCCGGCCCATTATTACTACGCTAATTGCCTCGCTCAGCAAGGGCAAAATTCGGCTGCTCGCTTTGAGTATCAGTCGAGCTTGCACTATTCGCATAACCTCGATCTTAGTAACTATTGCAAGCAGGCCTTGCAGAATCTAGACGCCCTTTCTAGTAGCAAGGCCATTAGCGAGGCTGTTACCGGCGCTAGCAGCAAGACTAATGCTGTCGCTAATGTTCAAACAAAAGGAGCTCATTTTGATCAGCAGTTAGAGAGATTGAGGGAGGAGGTTAACCGCGAGTATCATCACAAATTAGATGAGAAGAAAGCTGAATTGAATCGCAAAATCAGTAAAATCAAACAAGAGGCCGATGAGGAGATTAATGCTACGCCCAAGTATTTCCCTGCTCATATAAGAACACAGAACATCAACTATGACACTACTATCGCCTCAATACAGGCCAAGGCTGAGACCAAGATCAAAATACTTACCTCAGATTATCAGGATGAATTTAGGTTGATTGATGAGACCTATGGCCGGCGACTTGATGCCCTTGCTAGTTCTCACCAAAATTTGAAGGGACAGATGGGGGCAACGGTAGGATCCTCACAGGTCACTCCTGCTGGCACTAGCTTCTATGTGCGCAATTATGTAAATTTTGGCGGCGTGGCAGAAAACAGTAAGACTGGCTCTGGGGGCAGTGCCGCTGCGACATTTTCACCAGGGCTGCGGGCTGTGCCTGGGCGGCTCAAGCCTTTTGCTGTCCGTTAATGGCCGCAGTTGCTTTGCTGGCCTTCACACAGTCTTTCCTTTCGCCAGGCAAATTAGCATTGGTAGTTGTTGAGGCAAATCCTTTGAGCAGTGGTCAGCGCAAATGAAGCACATAGTCGCCTTTGCTTGTTGCTTAGTATCTTTGCTGCTGCTACCTCATTCTGCACTTGCAGCCCCCATTCCTAGTCGCAGTCAGCTAGAATTTCAAATCCAGATTAATTCACATACACCTGTTGTCGTGGTAGAAGGAAGTGACAGCGCGCGATTGCGCGATGAATTGTATGCAGTTAACCCCTTTGACACTAGTGAGTCTTATTACAAGTACTATCTTAAATTGGCTGATGATTTTGTCAGGCTGCGCGCTATCCTCGACAATGAAGTGGCATCGCGGAAATCAGCTTCTGCTGTTGGATCTCATCGCCAAGATGCTGGTATAGCTCTGGAGCGACAGCTATCATTTCTATCGGAAAAAATCGACAGCGAGCGCATGGCCGCCATGCTCAGTAAAGTTGAGTTGACCAAAAGGCAAGTAATTTTTTCGGCTAAACAGTTGAAAGATGATCTCGCTGCTGTGCCGGTTTATGTCAGCTCTGGCCATGGCTCGGGGGCCTCTTCTAGCAGCGGTGTAAGAACTCTCAAACGCGCTTTTGCAAGCAAGTTCGAGATGCTAGTTGATCAACTTAAGAAAGATTGTCTTGCTCTAGATGCTCTTTACCAGCAGCGTCGTGATTCTATCGTTACCACCGGAGACAGCCTGAAGAAACAGATGAACTCAACAGTTGGCTCTAATAAAGTTTCTGATATGGGCACCACTATGTATGTGCGCAACTATGTCAATTTTGGTGGTGCAGAGCAGACCCAATCTCAGAGTCAGGGAAACAGCAATTACCGCGTTCCAGCGGCACCGCCTCCAGTTTCGCTGTTGGCTGTTCCCGGTCGCTTAGGCCAGCCAGTCAGCCCCAAACCCTCGAGGCCAAGGCCATGAGAAAATGGAGTGATTTAAAAGACAAGAATATTAGAGAAGAGCTAGTCATTGTTTGTCTGTCCCTTTTTCTTCTGACACAAGTTTGTGCTGCTCAAGGCAAGAATTCGCCGGGGAGTTCAGGTCAAAGCCGTTCGGCTGCTTCGCCATTGCGCTTGCGCGGGCAAGTTAGTGAGCTATTGATGCTTTGTAATGCCGCAGGCCTTTCACTCGATGATAGTCGGCTACCAGGAGTTGTCACTAAAGTGCGACTAGGCTCTCCAGCTGCCGTTAATGCCATAGTCGAGGGAGATAAAATCTTACGCGCCAGTTTGCAAGATAAAATGCTGACCCTTGATATTGAGCGCAAAGGAATGCGATATCAAACCAAGTTTGAGATTCGCCTTGAGGTGGCTCGGGCGCAAATGAATGAAGAGGTTGCTAACCGCAGCCAGGACGAAAAAGTTTGGCCAGCACCTAAAGATGATAAGGTCGAGCCGAAAGTAGTACTCAAGCCCGAAGCTCCCAGTGCTGACAAATTTTTTAAAGCAATGGCACCATATCAAGTAGTCTTGTTGATTGATCACTCGGGCTCTATGAACGGTGGTCTAGGCATTGGGCCCTATGACCTCTCCCGCTGGGCCTGGTGCCGCAATCAAATTTCTGATTTTTCGCGGTTCTGCGGGGATAAGTTACGCGGTGGCATTACTTTGATTCCATTCAATGACAGCTTTGAAGTGCATGAACATGCTTCCGAGAAAGATGTTGAAAATGTCTTCAGCACTATCGTTCCCAGTGGTGAAACTGATATCTGTACTCCGCTTGCTGCGGCTATTGAGGCACATTTAGCCGAGCCAGATCATGAGAATAAGCCGGTATTGATAGTGGTATTGACCGATGGTCTGCCGAACCAGGGAGGCTCCCTCGATAAGCTCATCGCTCAGGCGACAAGCGCCTTGCGCAATCACAACGAAATGAGCATTACTTTTCTCACGGTCGGTCAAGCCCCAGAAGGAGACGAGTTGATTGAGCATCTCGACAATGATTTGATTAATCGTGGTGCTAACGATGACATTGTTAGTAGTATGCGCTTTGCCGATTTATTGCAGACCGGTCTTAAGAATGCTTTGTTAGAGACTGTTCTACGCGCCAATCAGAGACGTTAGTTATTGAATTAAGCCGTCCGGTACACCATTAGGAAAGCGACTGGCGATCTCGGCACTGATTTTCTTGATGCGATTGTCGGGGTTGGGATGGGTGCTAAAAAATTCGGGTGTGCGCGACTTTGAGAGATGATCCAGAATTTCCATGACTTTGATCATCGAGCGGGGATCATAACCGGCTTGCTGTGAAAACCTTACACCGAGACGATCTGCTTCTAGTTCGTCATTGCGGCCAAATTTAAGTGACACTACCTGGCTAATGAGCATGGCCATGGCAGCAGTGTTGTTATTGCGATCATTGGGGTCGTAGGCCGCAATTACCGCCGCTCCTGTTAACCCTTGGGTGAGCTGTTGTTTGGCCAACTGTTGGGCGGAGTGTCGTGCCGCCACGTGGCCAACTTCATGGGCTAAAACGCAGGCCAATTCTCCTTTGGTTTTGAGGTTCTTGTACAAACCCTCAGTGATGAAAATCTGGCCGCCTGGTAGGGCAAAGGCATTGACTGTGCTGTCGTCGGCGAGCAAGTGAAAATGATACTGATAGGGTGTTTTGCCAGCATCTGTTTTTGTCACTAGCTCTTGACCAATTTGATCTACTGCTGCTTGCCCAGCCCGGTCTCGGGCCTGGCCGCCATATTGCTGTGCCATCTCCGGGGCAGCTTGCAGGCCCAAGGCGATCTCTTGGTTTGGGGTCATGTCGAGATGCTGTTTCTGCTCGGTAATGGGGTTGTAAACACTACTGCCGAAATAAGAAATTAGCGAAAAGGCTGCAATAGCAAGCGCTATCAAAATACGCGGACTGATTGAAATGCCGCTTTGTTGCTGCTGAGCCATGAAGTAATTTACCTCTAGTGTTTTCTGCAGGATAACACTGATTTTTTCGTTACCGCCAAAATTAAGGCAATTCTGATCTCAAACCAAGCAATCTCGGCTTACACTTAGCCTTGCTCTGTTGTCTGCTTGGCAGCTCTGCCTTTTCGAAACTTTCTGCGTGTTGCCGTTCCTCTATCAAAGGGTCTCAATTCTAGTGAATCTAAAACCCTATCTTTATCTCTTCAAAAGTAGCTTGGTGGGTGCCTTAGGCGGTCTGCTCTTTGGCTTTGATACGGCAGTTATTGCCGGGGCAACCCATGCTCTCTCGCTTGAATATCAACTCGGTGCTACTGCCCTTGGCTTCACCGTTTCTAGTGCGCTCTGGGGCACTGTGATTGCCTCAATGCTCTCAGGCATACCGGGTGAGAAGTTTGGTGCTCGCGAAACTCTCAGGGCAGCTGCTGTACTTTATGTGATTTCAGCTCTAGGCTGTGCTTTTGCCTGGGATTGGTATGCCCTAATTGCTTTTCGCTTTATCGGCGGTCTCGGCATTGGCTGCTCTTCTGTTCTTGGTCCAGTTTATATTGCTGAGTTGGCCCCTGCTAAGTGGCGCGGTCGACTGGTTGGTCTTTTTCAAGTCAATGTTGTATTGGGCATATTGCTCGCTTATTTCTCCAACTATTTAATTGGTACCTTACCTCTAGGTGATAGCGAATGGCGCTGGAAGCTTGGGGTTTCGGGTTTACCGGCCGTTCTTTTTCTCGTGATGCTCTTTACGATTCCCCGCAGCCCGCGCTGGTTAGCTCGGCGTGAGCGCACTGATGAAGCAAGGGAGGTCTTGAAGAAGACCGGAGTGGAAGATTATGAGCAGGAACTACAAGATATTGTATCGAGCATCAAAGCTGAGCATGCCTTGCCCAATGAGCCGCTGTTTCAGAAAAAATATCGCTTGCCAATTTTCTTAGCCATCACTATTGGTGCCTTCAATCAACTCTCTGGCATCAATGCCATTTTGTACTATCTCAATGATATTTTTGAAAAGGCTGGATTTGGAAAAATGTCCGGGGATGTGCAAGCGGTGATCATTGGTTTTACTAATCTTGTCGCTGTGCTCATTGCTATGACTATGATTGATCGTCTGGGTCGGCGCAAATTACTCTTGGTGGGTTCGGTTGGCTGTGCTCTTTGTCTGGCCGGTGTCGCTGCAGTATTTTTTGCTCAGCAAGGGCAGGGTTATCTTGTCTGGTTGCTAGTTGCCTACATCGCCTTTTTCTCCTTTTCGCAGGGGGCAGTTATTTGGGTTTACCTAAGTGAAATTTTCCCCACGCCGGTGCGGGCCAAGGGACAGGCTCTGGGCAGCTCTTCTCACTGGATCATGAATGCTGTGATATCAGGCCTTTTCCCTATATTGGCCAAATCGTCCGGTGGCTATCCCTTTGCCTTTTTTGCTTTGATGATGGTGGTGCAATTCTTCCTCGTCTTGTTTATTTTCCCCGAGACGAAGGGGGTAACCCTGGAAGATATGGAGAAGCGTATTGCTTAGGCTGTCGCAGAAGTATCCTTCGAAACGGGCTTTTATTACTGGTGCAGCAGGCGGCCTGGGCTTAGCTTTTGCTTTAGAGTTAGCTAGCGACGGTTGGAAAATTGCCATGGCCGATTTGAGCTTGGAGAAGCTGCAAGAGGCTTCTGCTAAAGTAGCCGCTGCTGGAGCTACAGTTGAGATTTATTGTTTTGATGTCAGCGATTATGGCCAGTTTAAATTAGCTGTTGAGAGCTTTGAGCAGAAGTTTGGTGGGCTTGATTTTGCAATTAATTGTGCCGGTCTTGGCTGTGGCGGTCGAATTGATGAACTACCAATTGAAACTTTTCGGCAGATTATTGATGTCAATTTGATGGGCACCGTCAATGGCTGCCATCTTTTTGCTCCTCTCATGAAACAGCAAGATTCTGGTCACATTCTCAATATTGCTAGTGCTGCTGCTTTTATTTCGCCACCAATGATGTCTGCCTACAATGTTTCTAAAGCTGGTGTTGTCTCTCTGAGCGAAACTCTACGTGGCGAGTTGGCTGATAGTAATGTCTTTATTACTGTGCTTATGCCGACTTATATCCGCACTGAAATGGGTAAAGCAACCCTTGGACCAGAACTCTATAAGCGGCGCTCGCAGATGCTAATGGAAGAGAAGGCCGCTCTTGTGCCGCTCGAGGTCGCTCAGGTTACCTTAAAAGCCGTTGCTGCAGAGAAACTATATGTGGTGCTACCAGAGCGGGCGCGTTTTCTCTGGCGTTTTAAGCGACTGCTGCCCAATAGATTTTGGCCAGTTGTGAAAATTGAGGCCGAAAGACGCATTGCCGAGATCGATAAGAGCCTCAAGGCTTAGTCTGTTGTGACTGGCTGAGAGATTTTTTTTCTTGCTTTGAGAAAGTGTCGGTCTACTATGGGTAATATCCAGAGCATACTGTTTGCTGCTTTGATTTGCCTTAGGGTGGCCATTGGATCAAGTAAATGAGTTCTGGGCAGCGGCTGCATTGCTGCCTTGAGAACTTCGCCGAGGGGGTGCTGCAAGCGTCGCTGCAATATTATTAGTTTAGCCAGGAGCTGCGAGGCTGGTGTCAGAAGTGGTCCGAAGCCATAACGTGCCTGGCCCCAACCGTAGATATAGAGCTGCTTGTGGTGTGGCGCTACCAGACCCCAGAAGGCTTTGACTACTGGGCCTTCTATGGGCACGATCTCGGCCCTTAGAAATGGCATAGAGACATTGAATCCAGTGGCACAAACTATCAAATCAAACCGCTCTTTTGTGCCGTCTATAAATTCGACAATGTCGCCATCAAAGCGTTTTATATCACCATGGGGAGTAATTTTACCGTGCTTGAGGTAGTGCAAAAGCTCACTGTTGAGTGTGGGGTGATGCTCAAATAGCTTGTGATCGGGCTTCATCAGGCCATATTTGCGGTAATCACCGACCACTATTTTTAGCAGCATCTCCAGGTAAAGCCGCTGTATCCATACTGGTAAATTAGTAGTTAGCAGTTCTGCTGTGGGTCTGCCGTAGATTGTTTTGGGTAAAAACCAATAGCCACGTCTCAAGCTTAGATGGGCGCTGCTACCTACTCGGGCTGCTTCTGCGGCGATGTCGCAGGCGGAATTGCCGCCGCCAATGACCAGTACTTTTTTGCCGCGCAATTGCTCGGGATTTTTGTAATCTTTTGAGTGCATCATAACGCCACTAAAGCTGCCTTCGTATGCGGGCCAGCGGCGCTCCCAGTGGTGGCCGTTGCAAACCACAACGCCTTCGTAAATGCGGCTTGTGCCGTCTGCCAGGGTCAGTCTAAAGCCCTCAGCTTCAGGTATGACTTGTTCTACTTTGCAATTGAATTGGATATTTTCTAATAGCTGAAAGTGCTTGGCGTAACTTTCTAAATAAGAAAGCATTTGCTCGGCGCTGGGAAAGTCTGGATAACTTTCAGGCATAGGAAAGTCAGGAAATTCGGTGGTTTTGCGCGAAGAAATAATATGAGCGCTTCTATAGACGCCGTGGCGCCAGTTTCCCCCTAGTTCCTCTTCGCTCTCAAGTTGATCGTAGGCAATATTATGGCTCTTGAGAGCACAGGCCGCACTAATGCCTACCGGACCGGCGCCGATAATTGCGATCTTGTTTTTGCTGGCGGTGGTAGTTAAGTTTGCCAAGCGCGACCTATTTACTTACTTATTTACTTGCTTACTTATGTAGATTTTGTAATTCTAGCGCCTCGGAGAGCTGGCACCTAGTTTTCCACACAATACGGTCACAACCGCGTGCTAAACCTGAATTAGATGGCCGGTAAAGTTTAGGCTTAAGAAATATGGTTGCTGCCGCCGACAATAATAAATTGATAGATGTGCTACTGGGTTGGCGTAGGGGCTGGCTAGAGGTATTTGCCAGAGTGAGGGTTTCGCCCGAGCAATTAGGTATATTTGCTGCATTTCTGTCTGTGATGGTCACTACAATTTTAGGCACAGTGCTGTTGCCCTATCTTAAGCACCGCAATATCTGCATGCTCTATCTGCTTGCTGTACTCTATGTTTCTAGCAAGTTCGATTGGTTCCCGTCTTTGCTGACTGCTTTATTGAGTTTGTTTGCTTATAACTATTTTGTGGATCCTCCGCGCTTCAGTCTCTACACCTTAGATCCGCAGAATCTCATAACCTTCAGCATTGTCATGCTAGTCTCGATCGTAATGAGTCGTCGTACTCTTGTTATTCGCCGACTGGCTGGTAACTTAGAAGAGCAGGTGCGGGCCCGCACAGCAGAGCTTGAGGCCGTCAATGCGCAGCTTAGTTTAGAGATTGCATCTCGCCGCAATAATGAACTAGTGCAGCAAGAAATGCTCAAGGAGTTAGCAAGTCGCAATGCTACCCTTGAGCATTTTGCTAAGCTCACAGTGCACGATTTGCGTGAGCCGCTGCGCACAGTGGTGGGTTATGGTCGATTACTTCGCAGTCGTCATGGTGACGCGCTTTCTGCCGAAGTGCTTGAGTTTTTGCGCCATTTTGATGGTGGTGTAGAACGCATGGAACGATTGATCGATGGCATTGGCGAGTTAGCGCGGCTCAATTCATCGAGCTTGCCTACTCTCGTGCCGGCAATTGACTTTGTCAGTGAAGCACTGATGAATTTAGCCGAACCAATTCGGCGGCAACAGGCTGTGATCGTTGTTGGTAGTGCCTTGTATGACCTGGAGGTACTTTGTGATTGCAAGCAGATGGTGCATGTCTGCCAAAATCTGATTAGCAATGCTTTGAAGTTTTGTCGCAGCAAGCCCCGTATCAGCATTGATTGCCGGCAAGAAGATGGGCGTATCGTTTTTTCGTTTGCTGATAATGGTATCGGTATAGAACCGCAATATAAAAGTCGACTCTTTCAGCTGTTTCAGCGCTTGCATAGTCGAAAAGAGTTTCCTGGGATAGGTTTAGGTCTAGTGCTCTGCAAGAAAATTGTCGAGAATCATGGAGGAGAAATATGGGTTGAAGCCACCGATAGTGGTGGTAGTTGCTTCTACTTTACCTTGCCGGGTTAAAGGAGGTTGTTGTGGCAGAACCTATGCAGATATTGCTAGCAGAAGATAATGCTGAAGACGCCAATTTGCTAAAGGAAGTCTTGCTCGATACTAAGATTGCTCATGTGCTCAACGTTGTTGACGACGGCGTTGATGCCTTAGCTTATTTGCGTCAGCTTGGACGCTTTGCTCAAGCGCCACGGCCAGATTTGCTTTTTCTCGATCTCAATATGCCGATGATGAATGGCTTTGAGGTTTTGGAAGAGCTGCGAGAAGGCGGGCCAAGAGGTCTTCCTATTGTTGTTCTGACAGTTTCTGACGACCAAGAAGAAATTGTCAAAGCCATGGAGCTGGCCATGAATTATTACATTCGCAAGCCTGTGGAGTTGGCGCAGTTGACCGAGCTGCTGGTTCTGGTCAATGAAATGTGGCGAACGCCGAGAATTTGAGGAGGGATTATGAGTAATTTTATTGACAATAATCAGAGTTTTAAGAGCAATCAAGTTCACTACATTTTTGCTGGTAATCCCAATACTCCTAATTTCGTTTTAGAGAAGTTATCGAGCCATGAAGATGAACGGGTGCGGCTGAGAGTGGCCGAGAATTGCAATACCAACCCTCTGGTTTTAATTGATATGGTTAGTGATGTTAGTGCTGAAGTGCGCCTGGCTGTTGCTAATAACAGTAATTTACCACTGCTCTGGCGGCGCTTTATGGCTTACGATCAGTGCCCCGATGTGCGCTTGGGTATAGCCGAGAATGTTATGGCGCCACCGGTGGTATTGCTCCATCTGGTCAAAGATGAAAATCCATTTGTGGCGGCGCGTGCTCGGCGTTCAATCGAATTGAGAGCTCAAGCAGGGCTATTTCTTAATTAGTTTTGTTGGGTTGGTGCATTGAGTGGCAGTGGGCTTGGTGCTTGGCTGGGATCGCTT
>CAJXZK010000185.1 GCA_913063055.1 uncultured bacterium | reverse complement strand
TTTTTTCAAGCAGAAGACGGCATACGAGATCTAGTACGGTCTCGTGGGCTCGGAGATGTGTATAAGAGACAGCTGCCAATGAGGCCTTCCCAAGATTGTCATAGCACTTGGCCCTTTGAAAATAGCTATCAGCCAGATTAAGCATTTTCGTTTCGCCTTTGTAAGTCGGTGCAGTCAAAACTTTGATTGCTTCAGTGTAATCCTGGACGGCCTCATTCCAGCGTTTCAACTCCTGAAAGCACAGGGCTCTTCCTAAGAGTAAAGCTGGAATGAAATCATTAGGCGAGTTTTTCAAGCTAGCAGCGTAGAAGGTAATGGCTTCTTTGTACTTTTTCTGCACTCGCAAGACATTGGCAGCCTTGCCAATATAAAGTGAACGATAGGAATAACTGAATTTGGCAGCCATGAGAAAATCACTGATGGCCTGATCGTACATTTTTAGAGCCATGTGGCAATTGGCACGACAGGAATAACTATCGCGATCAGGGAACTTGGCAATAACAGCGGTTAGGACCTTGACCGCCTTGTGGCATTCCTCGACCTTGAAATAACTCAAACCTATGGTGTACAGGTGCACTAGCGAAGCATCGTCAAAATTCGTACAGCGATCAAAATTCTCAGCCGCTTCTTCATAGCGTTGCTGACACCAGAAAGAAAGACCGCGCCAGAGATTGAGAGCGTTGGCGTTACTTGGAGTCTCTTTCACCTTAGACAAAAGTGCATCAATTCGCCGGTAGTTGCGCGTCGGCATAGCGGCATCAAGCTCTCTCAAAGGCAATGTTTTGTTAGCCGCAGTGGAGGGAGCCGCCGTATAAATTGGATTCTTCTGATTGGCCAGCTCTTGAGCTTCTGAAATCGACTCAGTTATTTGCAAAAGCTGCCCTCTTGAGCCAGTGTCTTTGCTGGGAGTCGCATGCACGACCATAAGCCAGGGGTTTAGACACAGAGCCAAGAACAAACAAATTTTGTGCTTAATCATTCTTTTCGCGGCTCCCCAGCGGGCTTACCTGCATTCTTTTTCAAGTAGGTTACCAACGAATCAACTTGCTCGCGAGAAAGGGGACCGCCATCTACATCGAGAAAACCAGGCATAGAAGGGCTGGTTTTACTGCCGTGAGCAATTACTTCCTCAGCATGGGCACTCAACATGGGGTCAGAATAATCGACTGACTCAATTAACGGACCAGAAAGAATTCCGCTCTCTTGCTTACGATGGCACATGGCACAATCGGCCTCAAATAATTCTTTGCCAAATTGGCCCACGCCCTCATCAACGTGGCAGCGCTTGCAGCGCTCGGCCGTGAATATTTTAGTACGGTCTTTCAATGACATTGTGCCGTGGGCATTTTTGACGTCCATGGCAATGAAAATTCTGCTAATTGGTCGCTCGGGGTCATCAGAATAGACAACCATATCTTTGGTGACAGGGCCTTGTTTCATAGTTGTATCAACGATGATGTCGAGCTTTACTGAAGCACCAGGCTTGAGCAAAGCGCCCTTAAAGTTGGTGGCAGTGCAGCCGCACTCAGACTTAGCTTCAGTGATATTAAGAGGAGCCAAACCAGTGTTTGTAATGGTAAAGGCGCAAGGCACTTCGGCAGCAGCTTCAACTTTGCCGAGATCAACTTTTTCGTGGTCAAAGCTAATTTGTTGCCTCTTCGATGGCGTTTTTTGCGCTTTGGCAGGCTGAGCTGCTTGTACTTTTTGTACTGTTTGCTGTGAAGCCTTAGAAGAAGAGGCATTATCGGCAGCAGGGGGCGTTGAGGAACATCCTGTTATCGTCAAAACAAGACAAAAAAGCAGATAACTCCGCTGGTTCAGACTGTATCCATCCATTTTTCTGGCACCGGTTTTCCTTCGCGGGCTCGATACTCTGGGTTCCAAAGTTGGGCATAGACAGAAATGTCAGCCTGACTGATTCCAGCTTGGGCCTCGCGCTCCGAGCCTCCTGAGTCTTCGTGAGCCTCACAGATGGCATCGTAGCGAAAAGCTAATTCAGCCAAAATATTGGCCGCTTCAAAGTCACCACGGGCAATGGCACGATCACGAGCTGAGGCCAGCTCATCTTTAGTTAGACGACCATCGGGCTCACCAGAAGCAGACTCGGCTAAATCAATCTCTTCCCAATTCTTGCGGAGAAAAGGCATAATCACATCGGTGAGAAACTGATATTCATCCAAGAACATTTTAGTGACCTCGCATCTATTGAGCAAAATCCAAGTTTCAGTTGTTCAATTGGCAGATATTCTAACTGCCAGATTTCGAGCGGGACACCATAGTGATTTTACCCACTGAACCTAAGCTGCCAAACCCGGCTTGACAAGGGGGAGTTAGCCGCTAAATTTCTAATGAAAAAGCAGGAAAAATTTGGCACCTGGAAGGATGTAGCGAAGCTGAATTTCTGCTAAACTTTGCTCACTGTCAAAAACTTAACTCCCTCAGGTGCGTGCAATGGATCCAAAAGCCATACATTGCCGGGAACCCTTATCTTTCACCATTGTCTGTGACGAGCGTTGCTTTGTCGTTAATCGACTGGCGGCCCTGCTCAAACTCTGGGATCGCTCGCACCTGTTTACTTTCGTCGATCGCGAATCAGTCAGTGAGACTGCTCGCCAACTAATTCAAGACCTTGATCAATCGCCCTGGAGTCTCTTTCTCATTGACGACAACAACGAGCGTTGGTATGGCCCAGAAGCTATTCCGATGATCATGAAAAACCTTCGTTTTGGCCGATTCGCTGCGGTTTTATACATTTTGCCAGGGACGATGTGGCTGACCCGCCAACTTTATCAGCTAATTTCGCGCACTCGTCTGATAATTTCTAGTCAAACAGCTTAGACCAGGTTTTCGATTCTGGGCATACTCAAGAATCGCTCTATGGACAACCTTGAGCTTAAAGAATGCTGGAGCTAATCGTATGGCTGATATTTCCCCAGAATTTGCAGAGCTAATAACTGCCGTTCGCCAAACCAAGTACTTAGAGAAAGCGCTGCGTTTCCTTGAGAGCCAGAACTTTCCATTAAACATGATGGAACTGGTGCAACAAGACGAATTTAGCCACGATATGATTCTGCCTTTTCCTGACCAGCAGAATTTTCTCGCGCTGTTCATCACCTGACTAGGGAAATTGACGGCGGTCGCCGTCTGGCAGCATAAACCAACAGCAGACGAATTACTCGAATATCGCCTCGCTGACGGCTGGACACCAACACCGTCAGAAATGGTAGACGGCATGCGGGTTTTGGGACACTCCAGCTGCGCGCTGCCGCAATCAAAAGAATAAAAACAGCGCTACTAAAGCCCCAACAGCTCCAGCACCGGCTGATAACTATTGTGGTCACTCACATCTGACGCGATCAACTTGATTTGCAGGCGCTCTGCTAAAGCCGGACTATCAGTAAAAGCTTTGCCTTTGCTGCGGCCCATGGCTTCAACCAATTGTTCTTGTAGCAAATGTGGTTCCGGCGCGCCCTTCGACATACGAGCATAGGCAAAACTATCGTCTGCCACTAATAGTGCATTGGGCGAAAGAGCCTCCAATAGCCAGACCGCACGGTCTAATGGTAGGGGCGAAAAATCGGCTACCAGATACTCAACCTCGTCAGGAAGATTGAGAAAGCGGCCAAGAATATCGGAAACATTGAGCTTCCAATTAGAGAGCACCGACTGCGCCGGCTCTTCGCCGCAGAACAAAGGATCGGTCGGTGGAAAAGCGGCAGCAGGATCAAGAGAAAACTGCGTAGAGAAATGCGGCCCCCGGGCCGGTGCCTCTGTCGCAGTTGGAGCAGAGAAGTCATTAGATGCTGTGACCGTAGCGACAGTCTGCGCCAAGGCGCTGTCGAGAACATCGTACATAGACTGTGCCAGGGGTGAAACTTGATTTAAGTCGGTGGCGGCCACCACAATCAGTTTCTTGCGAGTACGGCGGCGCCAATTGCGAGCCAGCACTGCCAGCGCCTCCTCAGTGTCGTCCACGGCGAGAAGAGGAAAAGAAGTAGCCGCAATCGGATAGCTGGGACGGTCAGCGACAATGCAGCCAAGAGCGCCAGCCGAAAATGCATCACCAATGAAGTCGTGACCGTCAAAGGTCTTGCCCACAAGAGCGACAAACCAAGACCCGGTTAAATCGCTGCGGGTGTCTGTGGCAATCTCGCCAACTTCGTCTGGAACCATTCCGACGGCCACCCGGGCCCCAGTAAGTTCAATTATTTCTTCAGCTGAGTAGACTGCTGCCAATGATTTCGGTCTATTCTCCGGGTCGCCTATTAAACGCATTTAAATATAGCATTGCCATGTATTTGACAGGGGCTCGCCAGCCTTCCATAATTCTTCCATGCTGACAAAAATAAATTCCCCTGTTTCCAAGCTGGTGGAAGCCCTCGACGGCGTCGCCGAAGCTCAAGCCTGGCGCGAACGCCGCCATCTACTAGACACGCGCCAATTAACTATTGACGAAATTAGTCTTTGCCTGGCGCTGGCTCACTATTACAAGCACAACCAAGTGCACAAAAAGCCACCGCTGGCGATACTAGCAGCAAATACAATAGCCACCGTATTTTATGAAAACTCCACCCGCACAAAGACTAGTTTTGACTTAGCCGCCCGCAAACTTGGCGCTACTGTAGTCAACCTTGATGTCAATACATCCTCCGCCGCCAAAGGCGAAACCCTTGAAGACACAGCCCTGAATCTATGGGCCCTTGGTGTTAATGGCATCATCATGCGTCACAGCCAATCGGGAGCCCCCGATGATTTAGTACGCAATGTCGGCGACAAGCTCCACATCGTCAATGCCGGAGACGGCTGGCATGCTCATCCCTCGCAAGGGCTGCTCGACTTATATACAATTCTCGAAAGCATCGGCCATCTGCCCACTTTTGGCGCCAATGGCAAACTAGAAAAGCGACTGAGCGAGACAACTTTAGCAGGCAAGAAAGTAGCAATTGTCGGCGATATCATTCACTCAAGAGTGGCACGCTCAAACCTTTGGCTTCTGAAAAAACTAGGCGCTGAAGTACATTTGGCTGGCCCACCGGCACTACTACCGACAACCTTTGCCGATGAAGAATTTGGCGCTATTGTGCACCACCGACTAGAACCCGCAATTAAAGACGCTGACTTCATCATCTGCTTGCGCTTGCAGTTGGAGCGCCAAGCCCAGGGGCTTATAGCCAGTATTGATGAGTACCGCAAGCAGTACCGCCTTGACCACGATCGCATTCGCCTGGCCAAAGCTAACGTGCGAGTACTGCATCCTGGACCAATTAATCGCGGCGTAGAAATCACCAATGAATTAGCTGAAGATGCCATCATTTCTTGCGTTCTCACCCAAGTAGAAAATGGTTTACTCTGCCGCATGGCCATTCTCACTCTGCTTTTTTCCACACCAATTGCGAAACCTCAGGCCTAATTTATGCTGATCAAAAATTGTCAATTATTCGATAGTGAAAGCAAAACTAACACTGACATAAGAATAGACAACGGCAAAATTGTCGAAATTGGCAGCGCCGGCAAAGAACTAAAGGCGCTCAACGATGAAACAGTCTTCGACGCTGCTGGTCTCTGGCTTCTTCCAGGCTTTATCGATCTCCATACTCATTTGCGCGATCTCGGTCAAAGCGCCAAAGAAGACGTAGCATCAGGTACTAAGTCAGCGGCCTCTGGCGGCTACACCACGGTTGTGGCTATGGCCAACACAGTTCCGCCAATAGACAATGCCAGAATATTTTCGCAGCTCTTGCAAATAATCAAAGAAAAAGCTGTAGTTAAAGTCTTACCAATCGCCTGTGTTACCAAAGGTATGGCTGGCAGTGAGCTGACAGAAATGGCCATTCTCAGTGAACTTGGTGCTGTTGGTTTTTCGGACGACGGCTTGCCGGTTACCAATTTAGCCGTGATGCGTCGCGCTCTTGAACAGGCGAAAGCACTTGGCTCTTTCATTGTCAGTCACCCTGAAGATAAAGATCTTTCTGGCACTGGTGCCATGAACGAATCAGCTTATGCCACAGCCAAAGGCCTTCCTGGCGTACCGACCGCTTCAGAAGCAGCTTGCATCGCGCGCGAAATCGAAGTAGTAAGAATGACCGGTGCAGCTCTGCACTTCGCCCACGTATCGGCTGCTGCTAGTGTCAAACTAATTGAACGGGCCAAAGCAGATGGCCTGCCTGTGACCGCAGACACCACTCCTCATCACCTCACCTTGACCGATAGCGAAGTTCCGGGTTACAACGCTAACTACAAGATGAATCCGCCGCTGCGCTCAAAGAAAGACCAAGACCTTCTTGTAGAAGCGCTTAAGAACGGCACCCTTGATGCCATAGCAACCGACCACGCCCCCCATACAAACACAGAAAAAGAGATGGGCTTCATCGCCGCTCCCTGCGGCATAATCGGCCTGGAGACTGCCTTTGCTCTCTGCCTCGAGCGGCTTAGCGCGGAGAGCCTCCCAGCTTCATCGCGCATGACCGTAGCCGAAGTAGTACGCAAATTCACAAGCGATCCCGCTCGTATTTTAGGCCTGGCAGAGCCCAAAATCGCAGTGGGAGCAACAGCTGATCTTTGCCTGTTCGACCCAGACATGACCTGGACCTATGAAGTCAATAAAGCCACTTCAAAGAGCAATAACTCGCCTTTTGATGGTCGCGAAATTAAAGGACGAACTATTCTCACCTTGTGCGACGGCAAAGTCGCCTACCAATTCGAAACAGCCACCAGCCGCTGGCTTGCCATCGAAGGTTTGGCTCTAAAATGACAGGCTCAGATAAGACTTCTAGCCAACTTTCAAGCAATGACAAACCAAGCGCGGTTGCCATTCTCTGGCGCAAAGCCCAGCGCTATTGCATGATTGGACTTTTTAGCGCAATTGCAACTGGTGCCTACTTAACACCGCTGCAAAAATTTTTCACCATGGGCCGCTATCAACATTACGGCATCACCATTAGCATCTTTGGACTAGGCTACCTGCTGCAAACAATCTGGTCATGGCGTACCTTTACCAAATGGGCCAGAATTAGCTACCTTTCCACCGGCTTGTTTTTCAGCACTGTCGGTATGACCTTTTACACCAATCCGTGGCTAGACAGCCGTATGTCTATGCAAACTGCCGACAAGGAACTCTGGAAAAATATTTTCATCGCTGTCTACATTCTCATCACATTAGCAATTGTCTCTATCTGGCTAAAGTGGATCAAGGAAGAAAAGGGAGCTTAAGATGGCCAAGCTGATAATGCTCGTGGGCGTGCCTGGTTCTGGCAAAACCACTCTGTCTAAAAGAATTGTCGCTAAAGGCTTTCACTACATGAACGCTGATTCAATTCGCCTTGAATTATACGGTGACGAGAAAACCCAAGGCGACCCAGCAGCAGTTTTTGAAATTTTCTTTGAACGACTCGAAAAAGCTATGGCCGAGAAACTCAGCATTATCATTGACAACACTAACCTCAACCCCAAACATCGCAAACAGATACTAGATCGAGCCGCAACTTTCGCCTACGATGACGTGCAGCTCTGGTTATTGGATGTACCTCTAGCAACATGCCTGGAACGAAACCGCAAGCGCGAGCGTGCCGTAGAAGAAGATATTGTCACCAACATGTATCACGAACTTTATAAAAACGGACGCCCGAAACGCACAGAGGGCAAAGTCGTCGTCATTCGTCCCTCGCCAGACGGAAGCGATTATCTGTTCTTTCCACAATCTTGAACCGCAGTAAGCCGTTGCAGGTGATAAAGTAATAGGTCATTGCATAGAGATAGAAAATTAGGCATGCCGAGTACCCCCGCCAAGTCGACTGAAACATTGCCACCAATCCGCTCGCCAAGGCTGATTATGCGGCCGTTTTTGCCATCCGATTTTGAGTTTGTTCACGCTTATTCAAGCGATCCGGAAGTCGTCAAGTTCATGCAGTGGGGTCCCAACACTGAAGAACAAACCCGTCAATTTATGGAAACCTGCTTTAACAATCAAAAAGCAGAGCCGCGACTTACTTATGACTTTGCCGTAGTGTTAGCAGACTCTGCCGACTTTATAGGCTCGGTTACCTTACGTATAACAAAAAAAGATTCACTAATTGGTGATATCGGCTACTGCTACAGCCGTCAGGCTTGGGGCAAAGGCTATGCCTCGGAAGCAGCCGAAGCAGTTATCCGCTTTGGCTTTGACCATCTTGGCTTGCAAAAAGTCGGAGCCACTTGTGGTTCGGCAAAGGTTTTACAAAAAGCCGGCATGAAGCTTGAAGGCTATTTGCGCAAGCACATCAACATGAAAGGCCAATGGCGAGACACTTTGCTCTTCGGCTGCGCCAAGCAAGACCTCGAACAAAATTTGGCCGAACTAAACTTGCGCCAACGTCGACTTTCGCCGGGCGAACCTAAAGCCCAGCCCCTCAAAGAATTTGAAGAAGTAACTATTACCCACCTCACCGAACTGTTTGCCGGCGGAAGTCTCGCTAAAATTTCCATGAAAGCAGGCGCGTTGATTTCAGCCCACACTCATGTGCTTGAAGAAAGTGCTTTTGTCATTTCAGGAACATTGCAATCAGGCGAAGGCGACAATCAAAAAATCTACGAACAGGGTAGTATCGTCTACACTCCTGGTGCAGTGAGACAAGGACCCCATCTCGCTTTAACAGATGTAGAGCTTTTGACTATGCGCCTTGGACCAATTGGCGAATTCGAATAAAGATAATTCGGAAAATCCATAGATTCTTAGCACTAAGGCGCTAAGACATGACCATCTACATCCAAGTTGGCATGGGGCTTTTCGGCCAATTCTTTGATGTGAGCCAAACGCTGAGCAATCTTCTTTTTGGCCATGGCATTTACTAATTTCATCGGGGCCAGGCGGCGCAGCTCCAGATGAGTCGTGAGCTCAAGCTCAGTAGCAGAGCCATTATCAACCGTGGTAAAAATCCAGGCACCTTCCATAACTTTGAACTGATTCGACTTTATAACTTTGTAGTCGATACGCTTGTAGGGGATTTCATTCTCACTGATAACACAGGTAGTAGTGGCTAGAAAGGGCACAATTGTCCACTTCTGCTCAAACACTAGCAAATTGGCATCTTCTTTGTGCAGCTTGCTATACACCAAATTTGGTGCAGTTTCTCTTTCTTCATGCACCATTTTCCAAACAATTTCCACCGGCGCCTTAATTAAAATGCGACTAGAGACATAATCATCTGGCTTCTTGTAATGAGCTACAGCACTGGTGTTCTTTAATTTAGCATTGATCTTAGCTTGATCTTTTTCATCGACACGATCAACGATTTCGGGCTTTGCTTTTGAGCGAGCCGCAGCAGGCAAGATCACGCTAGAAAAGACAGCAGTCGAAGGTGGCAAAAGCAGGAAAGCAAGACAAGCCGGCACAAAGAAACAAACCGCTGCAACTAGCGAAGGTAACCCAAGAAATGTCCTTGCTCGGTGCAATTTTTTCATCCGGTGTCAGCCCTTCATTGCCCCAACTTTAATCAAGTGTTTTGCCCCTTCGTTATAGCTTAAAGCGGAGAGCTTGCCTTTGTTCTCAGCCAAAAATTGTTTCACTCGATTGGGCTCACTCTTGCTGTATTCGCGCAAGGCCCAGCCAATGGCCTTACGAATAAAAAACTCCTTCTCTGGAGCAAGTTTACGACAGTAAATAAAGAGATGCTTGAAGGAAGTATTCTTCTTATGACCAAGATGGCTTAGCAGAGCCGTTCTGCGAATCCAAAAATCGGCGTCATCAACATAGCGATCGACAATCGGCCTGACTTCACTCTCATTTGCTAACAAAACTGGTCCAGTTAAGTGGCTAGCAATTGAATCTGTATAATCCCACCAGGCACCTTCTCGCACCATTTGCTCATAGAGCGGAAGAGAATCAATGGTAATGAATTGAGGGAATAATTCGGCATAATTTATAGCCAAATATTTCTCTTCGCGCTTTGGTTGCTGCCATAAACTGAGAATGTTTTCGTGATATTCAGCCAATGAAGTTGGTTTAAAATCGCGTTTTAAATCTTGAATGATCGGCAAGCGATCAGGCTTTTGCACACCATAAAAAGGCATGTCTGTTTTCATGTAAGCAGCCATTTCCACAGCCTTTGCAGGGTCAGCTAAGCTTGACAGGCGCTCTTGCACGAATTGTGCAATTTTATCGTTCAATTTTCTATCCCCTGGTCAACTCTGTGATCATCTCGGTTATGCCTAGTAACGCCGCCGTCTTACTGTACTTCGCCAGCAGTGCGGCCCTGTTGCCCCGCTCAAAATCGGCAAAATCAAAGCCGGGAGCCACAGTGGTGCCCATCAAGGCGTAAGTGCCACCAGCAACTAAGCGCGAGCCAAACCAAACACCAGCAGGCAAGAGCACTTGCAACTGTTCGCCAGCAGACAGATTCTGCCCTAATTTTACTAATTTTGCCTGACCATCTTCAAAGAGCTGCAACATTTCCACAGTATCGCCAAGATAGAAGTGGAATATTTCATCAGCTGTCAGCCTATGCAATTCAGAAAAAGTATCGGCCACAAGCAAATAATAAATAGCAGTAGAAAGAGCACGCGGCGGCTCTCCTGCCACCTTCTCAGAGCGGTAAGTCTCGCGGTAATAACCACCTTCGGGATGAGGTTTGAGATCAAGCGCTGCAATCAATTCAGTGACATTTTTATTCATTGTCGAACCTCGGAGACTTATCGCTAGTCTTGGCATAAGTACCAAGCAGTGTGACAGCGTTACCGCAAAAGTACGAGTCGTTTCCTGACACTACGACTTTGCCACCACTGAACTTCAGCACTATCTCACTATCGGCCTCTTTGAAGCTACCACGGCCATCGACAAGCTTTATGGTACCAGCAGCTTGACCGCTGTTTCCGCCATTGTTGGCATATATTTGAAATTTGATTTTGTTTCCTGGCAATTGCTCAATAAGCACAGCCGCCTGGATAAATCTATTGCCCTTTCGCTCATAAGTTCCTGTCAGCTTGGCTAAGTTTAGTGGCGGGGCTTTTCTGGAACCGGTGTTTTTTACTGGCTTCCAGTCAGCCAGATCGAAAACAATAGTTTTTCCTGGCAGCGATTTATTGACATATTCATTCACTACTGGCGGCAGCTCAGCTTTATCTTTGACACCGAAGAGGTGAATCTTACTGTCATCAACATAGCCGACACAGAGCTTACCTGTAGAGTAATTTAGATAAAATAGTGACACCATCGAACCAGCTAAGCCGCGCACATCTCCGGCAATCAGTAAGTCATCGCCATGAGAACAACTGTCATCTAGAAGTTGGGTACGGCCCCAATATTGTTCATCAAGATTGCCCATCAAGGCATGAACACTAGCCTTAACCTCAGGGTCTTGCAGCACGATCCATCTATCACTTTCGTTTCTAAAGCGCTCAAAACGCTTGCTTGAATAAGGCTGTACTGAGCTTGCTGGTATTGGCTTTTTCTGGCCTTTGCTAGACAGCGGAGCAGCCAAAGCTGGAGCGTTAGCAGCAGAAGCGGCAATTGCCATAAGCAGTGAGAGTGATAGCAGTTTCGTACGTTTTCGATGAAGCGGCATAGATACCTCCTGCTAAAGGATACTGCATAGCCGCTATTGGCAAGTAAAGACGAATAGAAGCTACATTCTATAGTAGAGATGATAAAAAAAGCAAGGAACTGAGGATGTCAAAAGATTAGTTGAAATAAGTGATGAACCTGACTGTGGGCTGTACCTGATATCGTTTTAGGTACTTAA
>CAJXZK010000184.1 GCA_913063055.1 uncultured bacterium | reverse complement strand
TCCTTAGGCAGTGCTTGAGGGCCAGCCACAGAGTTGTGCCGAAACTGTGGCCTTCATCGACAATGATGGCATCGAATTTGAGCTCAGGATGCAAGCGACAGGCTTCAAGTAAAAGCTCAGGGAAAATTTCATTGAAGACTTTTGTACTTCTGTAGTTTGGTGGATTGAGATTGGCTGTAAGTGCCGCCGAATGACAGAGAGCATGAAAGGTTGAGATGGTGAGAGAACCTTTTTTTGTTTGTCCGCTATTGCTATTGACGGCTGATGCTGGATCAAATTGTAGTTTGCTCTTAGTTTCTTCGTCTCGCAGAGACTGCTCGTATTGTTGGCGCAACTGCGCTGCCATTAATCTAGAATGAGTCACCAATAAGACTTTCTGGCCTTGGGACAATTTTAAAGCGACCTCACTAGCAATGGCAGTTTTACCCGTGCCAGTACCTCCGACAATATTGACAGTATTTTCCGCAGTTAATGCCCACAATACTTTCTGCACCAGAAGTGGTATCTCTAGTTCGGGTGATGGTTTGGTTGAGATTGTCCATTCACCTTCAGCTGGATTCAGTGGTGTAAATGATTGTTTTTGTTGTAGCAGAGCTTGGTAGAGGCCAGAACTTCTAAATAGCGCTAATTCCTTACGCAATAGTTGTTCGACTAACAAGCGCACATTTGGTGCTTGTAAGCGGGCATTCAGCCTGAGCGTAGCCTGTTTCATTTCAGCATTTGAGAGCTTGAGCGCAGCGGCAATGGCAGTGTTAATGGTTCTATTGCGCGAACTAGTCTTAGTCCCACAACTAGCCCCAGTGCTAGATCCGTCATTATTGGCTAAGAAGCTGCTCGAATCGTAAAAGCCGTGGAGATGTTGTGATATCTCAAAGAGCCTCTTGCCTTCATCGGTGATTGTCAGATTTTCCCGCAAACCTGCCAGCAAACCGGCACAAACAGGGGCATAAGCGAGATGCCTAAGTATGTTAGCGGTGATACTATCGCAGTGAATTTTTTCGAGCAGATCAAATAGGGTGATTGACTGGGAGGCATAGATTGTTGAGAGCATGCGCTCAAGGGCCCTTAACTCAAGCATCTGCCCTATATTCTTAATTATCAAAGTAGGTTGAACCGGCTGAACAAAAGCCTGACCAGGCGAGAGCCCAATCGTATCGGCTCCTGAGTCTATTAGATCCGCGGTTGACTCTTCCTGTCCAGCCGAAAATGAATGAGCGGTAAAAGTGCTGCTTATATCCATGAATAATCTCCTAGCGTCGTTGCCTAATGCTAGGAGGAGTCAAGGTTTAAATCACTGTGCAACTGCACAGTATTGTTTAGTATTAGTCGTTACTTTTACTTTTTGATTTCTTTTTTTGCGAGGCCTCGGCATTGAGCATCTGTTCCATTGTCATTGTGCCAATTGAACTAGAAGAATCACTAGCCTTTGCCTGGGTATCTGGTTTTGCTTGAGGCTCATCTACTTTAGTAGCAGCTTTGTTCACCGGCGTTTCTGGCGTGCTACTAGCAGGCGCAGGTGAATTTGTTGCGGCACTGGCTGAAGCGCTTGCAGGGCTTCTATCCGTATCTGCCTTTTTTACTACTTCTTGTTCTGCGCCAGCTGAGGCAAAATGACTGGCTAGAGCGTTGGCTTCCTCGCTCTTTCCTTCTTTTGCAAGATATGCCCCGTATGATTTGACGAATTCGGTTTCCAGTTCTTTGTAGCCAGCTTTTGTTTTATCAGATTGGTCAAGATTGTCTAGGAGACCCTTATATATTGAGTCTGTGTCTGGCTTGCCCACAGCACTTGAAACATTGGCCCAGCTCAGTTTAGCTTTCAATGTGGCAAGGTTAGCTGCTCCAAACTGTCGCTCTTTTATTTGAGCAACTTGTTGAAAATATGGCAAGGCATCTTTAGCATTACCATTTTCGTTGTATAGCTGTCCTAACTTGGCCAGGGTATCTAAACGCTCAAAGCTACCGGAGCCCTGCTTCTTAGTAATATAAACTAGAGCATTCTTGTAACAGGCTTCTGATTCAGAAACGTGTTTTTGTTTGGCATAGATTTCGCCCATTAGAGTCAACATGGTTGGCATCATCGGATCGTCATAGCCCCAAATCGAGTTGCGGGTATTGATAGCTTCACGCAGCAAAGCTTCCGCTCCCTTTAGGTCAGCCGGTTTGGCTGCGACTTTGGCCTTAGCTTGTTCATATTGCTTCAGGGCCTTGGCACCAAGTATTTGCGCTTTTTTGGGGTCAACAGTGATTGTGCCAAGGGCATCAACGGTAACAGCCGGCGAAGTGTTGGGGCTAATGGTCGGTGTCGCCGCTGGTGCCTCGCTGGTACTGTTGCTCGAAGCAGAAGCATTGCCACCAGGCATTTTGTTGTTGATGGCGCGATAAGGGTTGGTAAGCATATTAACGGTATTGCCGCTGGGAACTCCCTTGGGCATGGCCATTAAACCACCATATTCCATCATAGCCTGGGCCAGTGCCTGCTCAGGCGAAAAGGCCTGACTAGCTAAAAGTAAAGAGGTAAGAACCATTAATGAACTTGGCTTCCGGAGGGCCAATTTGGCCATCTTTACTCGCATTTCGCAAATCACCTCAACATGTCAACTCTGCCCTAATCTATAACTATATGCCAAATATCCCACCGGGTTAACAGAGCATGCGAGTTAACCACAAGCTATATTGCTAAGGGGTAGAATATGTTTTCACGTGGAAAATTATATTAGTCAGTTAGACAATCAATTAGGTAGCCATTGTGTCTAGTAACTATAAGTCTGTGCGGGTTGGAGAGCTTCTTGTAGATGCTCAGATTATCAGTTCATCCGAGATGACAGAGGCTATTCAAGTCTCTAAGCGCCTTGGGGTACCAATTGGCCGTGTGTTAATGATGAGCGGCAGTGTGCGGCAAGACGAGCTGGCCGCCTCATTGCAAGTACAGCCGCTAATCCGCGAAGGGCAGATTCCTTACGACGCCGCTATCAGCGCTTTGAGGCGAGTTCATCAGCTGCGGGTAAGCATTGCCGACGCTTTTGCCCAAGAAGACCTCAGACCCGACATTGAAGATAATCCAGAGTACCTGGGCGAGCTGCTGCTCGATTCTAACCTGGTCGCTCCCGAAGATATGGAGCGCGCCATTCAAACAAGTATGAGTTCAGGTATTCCCTTAGGCAGCGCATTAGTTTTGCAAGGGATACTCTCGCCAGCGCTATTCCCGTCACTGCAACGTATTCAAAAGCAGCTGATTGAGGGAACTTTGACCCGGGAAGAAGGCATAAAAGAAGTGCAAGATACTTTTGTGCTCTGGCTTAAGGCTGAAGAGTCGAAAGATAAAGTTGCCGCACCCTTACATGGTAAAGACACAATTGCAGCCGAAGACCCTTATGTCACTGCAAAGAGTGAACCAATCAGAAGCAACGGCAGTCAGACTAATCAGAGCAGGAATGCTGAAGCTGAGTCTAGCGATTCGAGAGATGGCAAAAGTACAACCACCAAAAACAGTGAGAATACTGCTGACCTAAGGCTCGTCGACTTACTTAAGAGCGCCGGCATTTTCAGCCAGGCCGATGTTCAACGCAATTACGAAGCGATGCTGAAAGATCCTGTGCGCTCGGGCCGATTCTATGTAGAACTTGGCTTAATCGATGAAGAAGATATGAAGAGAGCCTTGCGCAGCCACGCTCTAATGACAAGAGGCAATTTGACCAAAGAAGAAGCTATTTTCGCCCTCAATAGCTCTCGAACCACCGAGTTTGAAAAGCAAATTTCGGGCACCGATAGCGTAAAAGTACAGCGCTATATGGACAAGCAATGGCGCGGCAAAGCCACGAAAGTCATTGGTGGAGCACTGTTTGGAGCCTTAGTCGCCGGGCTAACATTCTCCAACCGCAAGAAGTAAGGTTTAGTTGAAGCTCTAGGCCAATACTTGTTCGACGCCGGCCACAAAGGCCTTCTTGACCTCTAGACTTGTGCGGTCGAAGAAGACTAGGTCTGCAGCCTTACCCATTTCAATAGATCCCAAATAGTGGTCGAGCCCTATGGCTTTGGCAGGGTTGAGGCTGGCCATGCGAATAGCATCGGCAAAACTGCAGATATTCCAATTAACCATATTCTGCACAGCCTGATCGAGACTTATTGACGAGCCCACAAGGTCTCCGCCCGATGTGCCGATGGAGGCCCGATCGGTAACAAGGATCGTTTTGGCCGCACCTTTGATAGCAAAAATTAGGGCACAGGTGGCCTTATCGAGATGAAGGCCGTCGGCAATCAGGCAGCAAGTTGTGGCCTTTGAGAGCAGGGCCGCGCCAACTGCCCCGAGCTTGCGATGATGCAAAGGCGGCAAGGCATTAAAAGTGTGGGTCATCATGGTTGCGCCTTGCTCAAAGGCCCTATTGGCTTCTTCGAAAGTGGCATTGGAATGACCAAGAGACACGACAATATTGTTCTTTTTCAATAAAGCAATTGCTTTGCCGTCGGGATCGCCTTCGCAGGCAGCGGTAAAAAGGGCCACGGTAGAGTCGATTAAGGGTGCAATTGTCTCAGGGGTAAAAGGGCGTATCCAGTTTTTGGGATGCACACCCGGTCTTTCAGGAGACAAACAAGGGCCTTCTAAATGAATACCGACCATGCGAGAGAGGGGCTCACGCTCTGGCTGATCCTTGAGATTCTTCTCTTGCCCAAAAGGCAGTACACGACTGACGCCTTGGCTCTTGAGAAAGGCAATGTTCTTAACCAGGTGGTCAACATCAGCAGTGATCAAAGTCGGCAAGAAGGCTGTTACGCCGCGACTGAGTAGCTCTCGCCTCAGCGCCCGCAGTTCGCTTACGCCGTAAGAATCATTGCTGAGGGGCTTCCAAAAATCGCAGTCAGGCCCACCATTCATCTGTAGGTCGATTAAGCCTGGCGTGACATAGCAACCACTGGCGTCTAACGACTTGAAGGCCGACTCTTGACCAAGATTGGCTGGTAAAAGATCACCGATATATAAGATAGCGCCGTCTTTGAGCCAGAGCTTGGTGGGTCTTTCTTGGTCTGGTGTTACTAAATATCCGTTTTCGATTACCAGCTTGCTCATGACTTCCTTATTCTTGCTAACATCAGATGTATATACACCTGGGTTTTCAAGTATGATGACTTAATTGCTCAGAGTTGAATGGGGTCTTTTATTATCCTTCTACGGTCTCTTTTTTTTAAATAAGAGAACTGATCCTTACTAAAGCCTGGCTAAACGATACAATTTAGAAACTATGGCCGAACAAAATCCAACAGCATCATCAAATTCACTTCCCGCTTCGACGAGCCATGACCAGGGTTCGTTCACGCTCAAATTGATTGAGCTGCAAGAGGCTCTTGTGCAATCACAAGAAAAAAACCTGATGCTATCAGCTCAGCTGCGAGAACTTGAGCGGATGAGTCGAGACGGTGAGGATTTGAAATCTGAGCTGATCAACCAGAGCCTACTTCTTACTGACAAGAGCCGTGAGAACAAACAGCTGCACCAAGAACTTGGTCGCATCACTGGTTTACTTGAGCAGAAGTTGCAAGAAACAGAAGAGCTTCGGGCCACGGTTGTCGAGCTTGGACATCAACTGAAAACCCGCGAAGCGGAACGTGATTTGCTCGCAGTAATGCTCAATGAGGCTGAGAATGCTCAGCGCAGACAGCAGGCTGATGATTCCTATAGTCAACATCAACAGCAAGGCTCAAAGAGCGACACTCCCGGTTGGCTAAAAGCATTCAAGGGCAAGAGCCCGTAAAGCAAGTAAAGTAGCTAAGCAATAATTTTGGATTCTAAAGTGCAAACTATTTCAACTGAACTACTCGCTGGCAACAGACGAGCTTTAGCTCGTGCCATATCGGTGGTAGAAAATGGTGGGGAAGAAGCTTCTCAACTAGTGCAAGCCCTCTACCAACATTCCGGCAAAGCCCACATTATTGGCGTCACTGGCTCTCCTGGTGTGGGCAAGTCGACTCTAGTGGATGCTCTCATTACTGAGTGCCGCAAAGAAGATTTAAAAGTAGCCGTATTAGCGGTTGATCCCTCCAGCCCATTTACTGGTGGTGCCATTCTTGGTGACCGCATTCGCATGCAGGGGCACACTTTAGATCGCAATGTCTTCATTCGCTCTATGGCCAACCGCGGCCACCAGGGCGGAGTTTCACTGGCTACCTACGATGCCATTCGCATGCTCGAAGCTTCTGGCTATCAAGTCATTATCATCGAAACCGTTGGTGTGGGCCAATCTGAGCTTGCTATCGCTCAGCATGCCGACACCACGATCCTGGTTCTTATGCCGGGTTCTGGCGATGACATTCAAGCAATCAAGTCAGGCATCATGGAAATTGGCGATATCTTTGTCGTCAACAAAGGTGATTTGCCCGGTGCCAATAAATCGGCCAGCGAAATCACGGCTTCTTTAGAGCTAAATCATTTTCAGACTTCCTGGCGCCCACCGGTGATTTTATCCATTGCCGATACAGGCCAAGGTGTCGACGAGTTATGGCAAGCGGCAAAGGCCCACAAACAGTTTCTAGTTGATGAAAAACTACTTGACCAAAGACGCAGCTTGCGAATTAAGGCCGAGCTTTCTGAGATCGTGGCTGATATTGCCAGGCGAAATTTAGAGAATTCAATGGAAAGTGATCAGGTTCGGACAATTTTGAGCAAGATCGTCGGCCGCGAAGTTGACCCTCATACTGCCGCGCGCGACCTCTTACCGACTCTGCTGACAGGGTCTATATAGCCTCTATATGTAGTGCATGAACAAGTTTGATACCACTGGTGATGTGCGTATCTAAGCTTAGATAAAAAAGTGAATTCTCTGAATAGTTTCATATTCCCGCAATACGTCTGGTACTGGGAAAGCCTACACTTCCTTACTGATATGTCATCAAGTTCTAGTGCGATCGCATATACACCCACTATCTCAAGCGGCTTGACGTGCGGGGAGCTGCACAATAGGATGTTATCGGTGAACTTCACATTTGTTTAGCTGTCACCGTTCTCATATATAACTCGTTTGCAACTTCCCTTTCTTGGGCGGATATCTGTCGCATGTCTAAAATTGCCATCATTAGCCAACCTGATCAAGGCGTCTTAATTGACGTCGGCGGTTGTTCAACCCTGAAAGAGGCCCTTGAGCATCTTAGTTCTACCCTGCAATCTTCCAATCAATTTTGGAAGGGCAATAAAGTCATTCTTGGTCTTGGCTCAATTGAGCTCACCGTAGCTCAAGCCGCTCAAGTGCTTGCTTTGGCAAAAGGTGTTGGTGTATTTCCTGAAGAAGTTTTCTCCAAGAACGAAAAGACGAGAGCAGCCTTCCTTGAGAACAGTGTCAAAGTCACTTCCACGCTGTCCATGTCATTGCCTAAGGTAAATGTCGATATTCCAGCCAGCGGCATTCCCTTTGCTGAAGCTGACGCCGAGAGCCAAAAGAGCAGCGTGCAACTTGATGTCACCATGATCGAAATGGAGCACGACACAGTTGAAGATACGCCGCTTCCAGAAGCTGCAGCTGAAGTAAACAAAGACGGCACTAGTGTGGTGCTACCGCAAGTGCTCTATGTAAAACAGACATTGCGCTCGGGCCAAGTAGTTTCTCACAAAGGCGATCTTGTTATCGTTGGCGACGTCAATCCTGGCGCTGAGATTATGGCTGAAGGCGACATTACAGTTTGGGGCAGTTTGAGAGGAATTGCTCATGCTGGTATCGGTGGTAATACCGAGGCCGAAATAAGAGCTCTCAATCTTCAACCAATTCAAATTCGTATTGCCCACGCTATTGCGCGCGCTCCTGACCGTCCACGCATTACCTATGCGAACGGTACTGGTCCAGAGATTGCCCGTATTGTTGAAGGCAAGATTCGCATTCAAAAGAACAAAATTGATTAGCTAGTTTTTTAGACAAGTTTTCATTCGTTATCACAAAGCCATACGAGGACACTAAATGAGCGGACGAGTAATCGTAATCACCTCCGGCAAGGGTGGTGTTGGCAAGACAACAGCATCTGCCAACATTGGCGTCGCTCTTGCTTCAACAGGGGTGAGCGTTGCACTGGTTGACATGGACATAGGACTACGCAACCTGGATATCTTGATGGGCCTCGAAAATCGCGTTGTCTATAATTTAGTCGACGTTGTTGAAGAGCGCTGCAAACTACGGCAAGCTCTTGTTAAAGACAAAAAGCTGCCTAACTTGAGCCTTCTTCCTGCTGCTCAAACAAGAGACAAATCAGCAGTTAATGCAGAACAGATGAAAACACTCTGTACTGAGCTGAAGAGCATGTATGACTTCGTTCTCGTTGATAGCCCTGCCGGTATTGAGCAAGGCTTCCAAAACGCTGTTGCTGGAGCTGACGAAGCAATCGTCATCACCACTCCAGAAATGTCTGCAGTGCGCGACGCTGACCGTATTATTGGTTTGTTAGAAGCTCGCAAAGACGAAATCAAAGAGTATCGCTTGGTTCTCAATCGTTATAGACCAACCATGGTTGCCAATAACGACATGATGAGCGTTGATGATGTTCTCGAAATCCTTTCTGTGAAGCTTCTCGGAGTTGTGCCAGAAGATGAAGACATCATCATCTCAACCAACAAAGGCGAACCGATTTCGGGCACAGATAACATTAGAGCTGGCCTCGCTTATCGCAATATCGCTCGCCGCATACGTGGCGAAGATGTAGCGATAATGGATCTTGAATCCAAGAACTCTACTTGGATAAACAAGATTGTCAGCTTCTTTAATCCCACTGTCCGGGTTTAAGGGAGGTCACCATGCAACTACAATTATTCAGCTGGATCTTCCCACCGAAGACTGACGATGTTCGCTCTACAGCCAAAGACAGAATGCGCAGTATGCTCACGCATGACCGTCTAGAGTTGCCGGCCGGACGACTAGAGACATTAGAAGAAGAACTCATGGCAGTGGTCGGCCGCTACTTTGAGCTCGACAAAGACACAACACACTTTGATCTGCAACAATATGAGCGTCGGGCTAGCTTAATAGCTAACTTCAGACTGCTCCGCTCAAAGTGCTAGTGTAAATACCTAAGTGACGTCTAGAGTCGCAACATCAACACTAATCCCGTCCTCCCTGAGGAGCCTATTCAATGTCGTCAGCGGCATCGACTTTTGGCTCCTCGGGGCTACGGCTTTTTTAATCACTATTGGTCTTAGCGTGCTGCACCTGTCGCAACACACCCAGGGCTATTTCGATAAGCAGCTACAGTATATGTATGCTGGCCTCTTCTTGATGGTAATTGTCAGTCGTATTCCCCACAAACTGTGGACGAATAAGTGGATGGTTACCCTAATGTATCTTGTCAATATTGCTCTGCTTGTAGCGGTCATGATCAAGGGTCACTCAGCTCAAGGGGCTCAGCGCTGGCTAGCACTTGGCCCGATAACCTTGCAGCCGTCAGAATTGGCTAAGTTAGTGGTGATTTTTTCGCTGTCATCCTGGCTGAAAAATCATCGCATCAATTCTTTCTTCGACATTTTCAAAATTCTTGGCATTCTTTTGCTTCCAGCCATACTGGTGTTTAAACAGCCTGACTTAGGTACATCACTAACCTTTGGCGCTGTATTTCTGGGTCTCTCTTACTGGTCTGGGGCCACCATTGTCGATATCTTAGTGCTGATAAGCCCTTTAATATCTCTGATCTTGAACGCTGTAAACCTTGATTGGTGGTACATATTCCTGGCTGTGCTTGCTGCAGTGCTGCTAATTTTCTGGCGCACATTTGACTGGAAGATCTGGCTTCGTCTCGCCATGATTATTGTGGTCATGGGCGCAAACTATGGCTGTGGCCATGCGCGGCCACACCTCTGGGGTTTGCTCAAAGAGTATCAACAGAAGCGACTCACTAGTTTCGTCAATCCCTACGACGATCCGCGCGGCTCTGGTTACCACATATTGCAAAGCCTCATTGCCATCGGCTCTGGTGGCATCAACGGTGCTGGACTGGGCCACGGCAACCAGGCTCAAGGTGCCTTTATTCCAGAGAGGCATACTGACTTTATTTTTGCTGTTATCGGCGAAGAGCTGGGCTTCCGTATTTGCTTCCTGATAGTCATTGCCTATGGCATTATTTGCTTGCGAGCACTCTTTATCGCCCACCAAGCGAGGAGCAATCCTAACCGAGGTGACCCCGCTGGGGCAGCCATGGCTATTGGTTTGATGTGTATGTTCCTCTTTCACGCTTTCATCAATATTGGCATGACCATTGGTTGCATGCCTGTAGCTGGCGTTCCCCTGCCATTTCTTAGTTATGGCGGAACCGCTCTAATTGTTGATCTAATCGCTATTGGCCTACTTCAATCAATTTATTATCACAACCCTAAAGAAGTAAAAGATATCTGGGGTTAGGCAATCGAGGTCGTGTGCTAGTGAACGCTTCGCCACTAAGACTTACGAGAAATATCTGCTCAGATCAGATTTTAGACGAGCCATTTCCCCTGGTTATTGTCAAGAACGTGTTGCCGCCACAGCTAATAGCTGATATCAAGTCCGGCCTGCCGCCTCTTGAGGTGTTATTGGATGGCAATGCCTTCACTAGCAATCAAAGGTTTAATTACTCGGCCACAGCAGTGGCAAGAAACAGTACCTTGGCCTCTGTCGTAAAAGATCTAGTAGCAGCACATCTCAACCAGGAATTTCTTGATGATATCATTCGACTATTTGGTGCTCATATACTGAAGCAATACCCTGACTTTGAAGAGCGTTTTGGCGCTCTGACAGCTCTTAAGGCTGGCATAAGAGGACAAACAAATGATTCTAATTGCAACATCCTGCTCGACTCACAAATTGCTTTCAACACTCCTGTAGAAATCGGTGGAACCACTGTTAGAGGGCCTCATCTCGACGACCCGCGCAAACTCTTCATCGGTCTTTTCTATCTCAGGCTTGACGGCGATGATGCAAGGGGCGCAGACCTGGAAATCTATCGCTCAAAAGTCGAACCAGCAAGATTAGACATTACTCGTACCGCCAATTTGGCTGACATGGAGCTACTTGAGACGGTGAAATACGAGGCCAATACATTGGTGCTGTTTCTCAATACCCCAATTTCATTTCATGGGGTCAAACCTAGAGCAAGAACACAATATCATAGGGTTTTCCTTAACTTGCTCGGTGAGATGCCGACCCCCCTGTTTGCTATCGATCCTAATCGCGATAGGTTGTTTGGTTCTGATATTTCCAGAGCGCAATACTAATGAACACCCCGTCTATTTTTGATCAGATGGCCAGTGAGAAAGTTGAGCCTTGTCCATTTCCTCACATGGTTATCACTGAGGCATTGCCGCCACACCTGGTTGATCAGTTAATCGCCACGAGACCAGCTTTTGCTCAGGTGGCATCAGCCTATAACCATGCTGAGAGACAGGCCGGTCAAACTTTTGCTCGCCCGGGTGAAAAGGTACATTTACGCTCAGCTCAGATCTTGAGTAATCCGTTTCTTTCGTCGGTTTGGCAGAGCATTGTCCAGCAGCATTTAGGCTCTAAGGAACTATTGAAGTTATTGTCGGCGTATGCCCCGGCCATAGGCAGGGAATATCCGCATCTGGAACAAGAGTGGGGCAAGATTTCAAATTGGAATATCGGTCAAAGATATGTCGATTCAGCAAATGATTTTGTTTTGCTGGCTGATGTTCAGCTCTCTTACCATGCAGCCTCTCCAGCACTGCTGGTGGCAGAGAGAGGCCCACATCTAAAAGTAACAAACAAGC